>JBFJVZ010000259.1:0-11272 GCA_041623895.1 Pirellulaceae bacterium
CACTTCGGGATTACCCTGGTTGCCGTCGGTGTACGTATTCACCGGAAATTCTGCCGTCAGCGGCGTTCCCAGGTGATCGTGAAGCAGTCGGGGCCAGCCAATTGCTGGACGCCCGACAAGCCAGTTGGTCCGTCAGAATCTCGGCTTATCAGATCAAAAGGTGGCCTAGATCAGATCAATCAGGCCAGTTTGGGGCCATTTCGCGGTCGATTTCATGACCAAATGCAACGGCCCGATTGCCGTAAGCCCAATAGAAAAAGCCGCTTATGAAAATCACAAGCGGCTTTTCAAGATGGAGGCGGCGGGAATTGAACCCGCGTCCCGCGATGCATCCACGACGGCGTCTACGTGTGTAGTCGAGCTATTTTGGCTCCTCGAAGAAACCTCTTCGCTCACCGCGGCGCTGCCCGACAGGCTCCGCCGCTCGCTAACTCGAATCTTTGTTTAACCCACCGCGTCTCGAGTAGGACGGCGAGCGATCCAGAATTGCGACGGACTTTCAGGCGACTCTGGCAATCCCCATCAGTCCGGGCTACCTGTTCTTAGGCGGCCAGCTGTAGATTTTCATCTGCAACTAAAAGTTTTGATCAGCTTTTTACGTGGCCAACTGATCAACCACGACACGCAACCAACGCTTCATGTCATCCGGTCGAATCCAAATCGCCCCCGGAGCACAACTATCGTTGCCGTTGGTTACACTATCGGCGCCCGATCGTAAAAAGTCAAGGAAACGTCCAGCGAAGTTCGCAAAGGCGGGGCAGGAGCGAGGTCGATGAGTCAAGACGGTGATGGGACGACTGCAAATGAGCCATCACGGGACCGATTTCAGTTTACCTTGCTGTCCCTGGCCACGCTGGTCGCTACGGCCGCCCTCGTGTTTGCTGGCACGCACTCCTTTGGGGCATTTGGCTTTGTCTTCGGCTGCCTGGTGTCCATGATCCCGCTGGGCCATGTTGTCCGCCGCCGGAATCTTCAAGCGGGTGGATTCGCCGGTGCACTGGTGTTGGTCATGTTGCTGTTAATAACGTGGATCAAATTCGGCAATCTGCAGGCGATGGACGTTTGGTACGTACGCGATGTGCAAATGCGATTTCAAATCGTCGAGGCTTGGCTCGACGGATTTCGGCAGCAGAATCAGGCCTATCCCGAAGAACTACTCGAATTGATTCCAAGCGGTGAGTACGCCTCGAATGAATTGATGAGCGGTGCTGACGCCGAGAAGATGTTCGATTACCAACGCCGTGAAGAAGGCTATGACTTGGTCTACCTGGGCGATGACCGCCAACCCGGGGGTGAATACCGCGACGCTGATGTTCCGTTGGAGCACATCGCGCTGATGATGACGTCTCGCATGCCTTTCGAGCGCTTTCTATTTGAGACCCCGGGCAGTTCCTCGTTGACGGTAGTCGTGATCATTAGCATGGTAGTGACTGCGGTCGTTTCACGTGCGACAGCGGGGAAACCGGCAGGGGAATTCAGCTCGTACTTAGGTGCCGTGTTCTTCACCATTGCCTGCATGCTTGTCGGCGCGTTCATGGCCGGTATCCACATCGCCGCTTCTCAAAGCGGGCATTAGCATGAAAGAGTTCGCGCAGCTTCGGGATCCGCTTTTCATTGCTTGTCTCATCATTTACTCTGCAAATCGGGCTGCCGAAGATTGCGGATACAGCCATTGGATTCTGCGCGGGTATTTGAACGATTTGATCTGTGTCGGCTTTTGGGTTCCGATCGTAACGTTCATGCTGGGTTACGCGAGACTGCGTGACCCGCGCATTATCCCCCGGGATCACGAAATTGTGATCGCCGTGATCGTTTGGGCGCTGATGTTTGAGTTCTGGCTACCGCAGACGACGACATTCGCGACGCTGATGGTTGCCGATCCCTGGGACGTCATCTGCTACGCTGGCGGCGGTCTGGCAGCTGCGGTTTGGTGGCGATCATACTACCAAGACTCGGTCTGCAGCGCAGAACTCCAATTCACCAAAAAAGCCGGCACAAGCGGATCCTGAACAGGACTAAATTTGACGGATTTAAGAATTATTTACGAAGACAATCACTTGCTTGTCGTCAACAAACCAGCCGGGATCGCCACGATGGGCTCCGAGTCGGGCGAAACGCTGCACAGCCTGGTAACCGCCTACGTCAAGCAAAAATACAACAAGCCGGGAAATGCTTATCTGGGTGTCGTCAGCCGGTTGGACATGATGACCAGCGGCGTGATTGTGTTCGCCCGGACCAGCAAAGCAGCATCGCGACTGGTTCCGCAATTCGGTGCGACCGATCCAGGCAAGAAACAAGCCGCGAGCCCGGCAACCAAAATCTATATCGCGGCGATCGAAGGCAGGCTTGATGAGGCTCAGCAAACACTGGTCGATCAAGTCTACAAGGATGACAATGCTCATCGGATGCGTGTTGCAGCGGCCAGCACCAGGGGAGCACAACGCGCTGAATTGCAATATGTCCGCTTGGCCGAAAGCGATGATTCCACGGTTGTGGCCGTCCGCTTGCTGAGCGGTCGCAAACATCAAATCCGGGTCCAGTTTGCCGAGCGCGGGCATCCCATCATCGGTGATCGAAAGTACGGCTGCAAACAACATTTTCCCGCCGGGATTACTTTGCATAGTTGGTGTTTGCAAATCACCCACCCCACTCGGCAGCAATTGTGCACGTGGTATGCTGAGTTACCCGCGTCGTGGAAGCGATTCAAGAAAGTTGTCCCATCAGAAGACAAGCTGATCGCCTTGGTGAATCAGGGATTTGGGCTGGACCTTTCCGGCCGGTAGAGAAGCAACGTGAGTAAGTCAAGTTCATCGCAGTCTTCTCTGTTTATCCCGACAAAGATTGTTTCGGGCGGCCAAACGGGTGTCGATCGTGCCGCGCTTGAGGTTGCCATTGCGCTGGGTATCCAGCACGGTGGTTGGTGTCCGGCTGGACGACTTGCGGAAGATGGCTCCGTTCCCAGCCGATATCAAATGATGGAAACGGAATCGGCGGAATACCCGGTGCGGACCGAGCAGAATGTTATCGCCAGCGATGCGACGCTGATCTTGTACGAAGGAAAACTAAAGGGCGGCACTCTGTTGACTCGGCGCGTTTGTCGGCGTTTGAGCAAAGCACATTTGTGTACGCGATTTGACGACCACACAGTCGAGGATGTGCGTCAGTGGTTACAAGAAACCAAGCCACAAACACTGAATATCGCCGGGCCACGAGAAAGTACTTCGCCCGGTATCTTCGATCGTTCGCTGCAATTTCTGCTGGCTGTCTTCGCCGGATAAGTGTGTAGCAGAATTGCCAGGACAGGGAGAGCGGCCGGGCGGTTTGGTCTTGAGCGAGCGATGTAAACGGAATCGACGGCCAGAAATTTGGTTGAAAACAACGTTATTGCTTCAGTCAATCAGTGATTTGCCCAGTCGGCACAACCTGAACAGGCACCGACAATCGTGAACCTTTTCACGATCCGACAGGCAAGCCCAGCAGGTAAAGTCGCCGATAGTTTCCCATGTTCCCGCAGGCGCCATCGCCACGACGCCATCGCACATCAAACTGCGAGTCGTCATCAACCGAGCAACATACGGCGCACTGCGGGCCCCCGCCGCAACCACTTCGCAAGCTGACAATACATCAAAGCCAACACCATACCGCTACGGGTCCATCTCCGTATTACAGGATGATTCGTGATTGGCTTTCAGGAGGAAACTCTAAGATGACTCGACGACCGGTCCGATTTTTATTGTCTTGTTTTTTCGCTGCCGCATTCTCGGCAAATATTCTTACGACCGCCGACACGTTTGCTGACGACACAGAATTGGATTCGATCGTCGCCCAGGAGTACGAAGCCGAACTATGCGGCTGGGGCACTCACGACTCGACCCCGCTTGATGTCACAGTCAAGGAAAACCAATCATCGCCAACAGATTCAGAAGCCAAGACCTTCGATTCATCATTGGCGTCGATTGCCGCCGCGGCATACGCGAAGACCCGAGTATCAGTCAAGCAAATCGTCGAACCATTTGCCGCGGTTGGTCCGAAAATCTCAGATTCAATCAAGCAAGTGAAAGCCTTTCAGCAGTGGTGTGTGTCCGCTGTCGAACGACAAGTTTCGACGCCTGCTGCTGACCCCGTCGTCGAGCCTGTCGTGATTGAGAATGATGTTCGGTCCTTATGGATCAGCCACGTGCCCATTGTCGATTTCGACGGTCCGAGTCTCGTGAATGTGTGGGCGGAACAACTCAATCTGGCCCGCAGCAGAGACACGCTTCTGATCGACAACACCCAAGACGATAACGATGCCAATCCGATATTGGATCTTCGAGACGATCATTCTCTGCAAGCAGAAGTAGACGATGAGAAGATTCAGGCGGAGTTTTCGGAGATCGTCGTGGACCCGCTGGACGGGATCGGAGCCGATGCCGCCTATGGGCCAAGCATTCTGGAGGAAATCCCCGCTGATGAGATTGGGGTTGCTAGCCAACAGGAGCAAAACTCCGGTGATTCGCCAAGCCTGGCAAGCAACGAATTGCCAGCTTCGCGGACGGTGGGTAGTTCGCCGATGATCTTTTTGATGGAGGAAGCGTACTCTCCTTATGATCTTGCGGTACGTGATCTGTATGCAAGTGGTGTGCTGTCGATCGCCAAAAGGCCTTTTTGTATCCGAGCAAGGATGGACTTGCCGGAACATGATTTGGCGTTCGATCAACCCGAGGAAACGACTGCGGTCAAGCGAGACGAAATTGAATCGCAAGTCGTCGACCAGGTTGAGCCTGAATTCGTGATGTCAGGATCAGCTGACTGTTTGCTTGATGATTGGGTTTGGAGAGCGACCTTAGCCCTGGAAGAGGGCGGGGCCGTTCGCAAGTGGGTTCGGCCGGAAGTTGTGGGGCGACAAGTTGCTGCTTTGGTGGCGAAGCACAACAGGATCGCGTTCGGGTTGGCCGATCGGCTGGCCAACGTTTGGCCGAAATCTGAGCAGCCGGAGGCGACCGCTGGAGCACTACTACTGGCTCGGGCGGGGGCCGTTGAGGCGGGCGAAGATCGGCAAAACGCTGCCGCTCTCGACGCCGATGACACTCGGCAGCTGGCTCAAGCAGCAGCGACTCTCAAGGAATGGTTTTCCGCAGCCGCGACAATGAAAAGTCGCTGGCTTCCCAGGTTGGCCGAGGTCGTGCCAACCACGGGAAAAACCTCTCGGCGTTGACCTGTCGTGACCGACCGCGACGAAATCCATGGCGCGCGTCCGGCAATTCCTTGATCGATTCGCTGCTGATCCGCTCGTTCTCCTCAACCCCCTCCCTTGAGTGAGAACGAGCGGATTTTTATTATGTTTTGGCGAAAAAACCGCTTTGCCGGTTGACAAATTGGCGAATGAAACAATCGTTTTAAACAGACGTTTAACTTTTCGCCCTCTCGATTTTTGCCTCCATTGTCCGAACTTTCCGCCAATCTTCGATCGGATCCGCGTGGGCGACTGCTCACCGCGGCCGGCCCCGTGTTCGCCGCCCGCGGTTTCGAGCGTGCCACGTTGCGCGAGATCTCCTCGGCGGCGAAGGTGAATGTGGCCGCGGTTGCCTATTATTTCGGCGACAAGATGGGCCTCTATCGCGAGGTGATTCAGCAGGTCCGCGAGACCCGCGACCGCCGCTTTCCGGTGCCCAACAATACTTCTGCGGATGAACCTCGGGTGGCACTTGCACGCCTTGTCCGCACCATGCTCTCGAGAATGCTTAATTGCGATGAACCGGGATGGGAAACTCAATTGTTGATGCGGGAAATGAATGATCCCACGCCGGTGTTTGCGGAGTTGGTGAACGAGTTTTTTCGACCATTATTTGATCATTTGGTGGGTACGATTCAGCGGTTGATCAGCGACAACAACCCGAACATCCAGATCCCAGCCGCGACCTTGGAACAGCTTGCCTTGAGCGTCGTCGGTCAGTGCTTGTATTACCGCGTCGGTCGTGGCGTGGTGGACATTTTGATTCCCAAACAACGCCGCGAAAGCCATTTTGACATTGATTCGCTTAGTCTTCACATCACAGCGGTGATGATTACAGCAACCAGAGACGCAAATGTGCTGCGAGAAAAGCGGGAGCTTGATCTGCTGCTGCAGGAGACAGGCGTAACCAATCCATTGACGGAGTCGTCCGCAGCCAGCGGATCCCGCCAACTCACTTCTGAAAGCGAAAGAAACTGAAATGTCTGATGCCTCACCAGGATCGGATTCATCGTCACAGGACTCAAACGCTGCTAGTGTGAGTGTCAAGCCGACTCTCACCAACGGGGTTTTGTTCAACATCATTGTGCCGCTCGCACTGTTGACTTTGGGGGCGGGCTTCGTCATTGCCATCGGCAAAGTCCAACCGAAGGCACGCCCGGCTGACGACATGACCCGTGCGGGCCGGCTGCGGGCTCTGCCGGAAGTTCACGTGGAAAGGCTAAGCTCGTTGGATCTGGCGAAAAAGCCGCTGCAGTTGGAGGTTGATGGCACGGTGGTTCCTTTCCGCGAAGCACTGGTTGCCGCTGAGGTCGCCGGACGGATTGTGGAAAAGTCAGACAAATGCGAGGCGGGTGAATTTGTTTCCGCAAACGATTTGTTGATGGTGATCGATAAGATCGACTACGAGCTGGAAGTTCAGCGGCTCAGCCGGCTCCGAGAGCAGGAGTATCAAGCACTTTTGGAACTTGACCAGGAAGTCGTTAACTTGCAGCGATCAGTTGAAGTTGCCGAGGAGGATGTGAAGCTGCAGCAGGCGGAAGTCGATCGGGTATCAGCACTGCCCGAGGGGTTCGCCAGCAGGGGAGAAGTCGATCAGGCAAAGCGATTGCTACTGCAAGCAAAGCAGCAATTGATCAGCTACGAGAATCAAGGCGACTTGCTGAAAAAACGCCGTGCCCGATTGGAAGCCACCGAGCGTCTGGTTGCGACGCAGTTGAAAGCGGCAGAAGTCAATCTGAAGAGATGTGAGATTCGGGCCCCGATCGATGGCGTGATCGTGATGGAGAATGTCGACCTGAACTCCTTTGTCGCGCGGGGGAACACACTGGTGACAATCGAAGATACATCCAAGGTCCAGGTCGCCACCAACCTGCGAATGGATCAACTGTACTGGATACTCGATCAAGCGGACAATTCCCAGCAACGGCAAGCGACGGCTGCCGGCGGTTACCTGTTACCGGAGACACCGGCGATCATTGAATACGAATTGAACGGTCGGGAACGAGCATTTTATCGTTGGCGGGGGCGTCTGTTGGGTTACGACGGGATTGGCCTGGATCCGAAATCCAGGACGGTGCCGGTCCGCGTCGTCGTGGACGATCCGCGTCGATTCTCCAACGAACAGAGCGTTAACATGATTGCCAAAGGGCCCAGTGCTTTGGTGCGAGGCATGTACGTTCGTGTCAAGTTATTGATCAAGCCCAAGACGCCGCTGGTCGTGATTCCGGCACGCGCTTTGAAGCCGGGAAATCGCGTGTGGCAGTTCATCCCTGACGAGTCGGTTTTGGAAAGCACGGGAGGCACCGACAGTCAGCAAGCAGCGGGCGACGAAGCTTTGGTGGACAGCGATCAGCAAGCATTCGATCCAGACGCCTGGACTCCGGGACGAGTCGTTGTGCGAAAATCGATTGTTCCGGTGGATTCGCTTCGGCCATCGGGTGCTGATCTGCTTGAGCAATCGAAATCCGATCCCCAGGATCGCATGTGGGTATGTGAAGTTCTTGATCAATCACTCACTGGTGGTTCGTTTTTGGTTACCTCGCCATTGGCGTCCGTCGACCGTGGCGGTATGCCGGCAAGAGCCGATGCTTCCGCCATCAATCCGCCGGCGGCGAAGACAGGCAACGTCGCGGTCAGCGATGCTGTGCTTTCCGATCGCATTGAGGACAAGCGATGAAACGAATCGTCGGCTGGGCAATCATGAATGCTCCCGGCATGAACGTCCTGATGATGGCGTTGATGTTGATTGGAGCCGTATCGCTTGCCAACATGCGGCGTGAAGTCTTTCCGGAATTCGAGCTGGAAATCGTGATGGTTTCCGTGCCTTATCCCGGCGCGACGCCCAGGGACTGCGAAGAAGCGATCTGCCAGAAGATCGAAGAAGCGATTCGATCCATTGACGGGGTCAAAAAGGTCACTTCGATTGCTCAGGAAGGTGCTGGTTTTGTGTTGGCGGAACTGCGCAGCGATATTCGTGATGTGCAGAAAGTGATGTCGGAAATTGATCGCGAAGTCAATCGGATTCCGAGTTTCCCGAACTTGGCCGAAGACCACCAGGTTCAACAGATCACCTTTCGTGATGCCGCCATTCGGATAGGTATCGTCGGCCCCAACGACCGTACGCGCGAAGGTGAGTTGAAACTGCGCGAGGTCGCGGAAAATGTTCGCGACGATGTTTTGATGTTACCTGCGGTTTCCTCGGCGTCGATCATGGGCACACGCCCTTATCAGATCGATGTCGAAATTCCCGAAGCAACTCTGCGCAGTTATGGACTAACGCTGGATGGCGTTGCAGCGATTCTGCGTGAGCGCAATATCGAATTGCCCGGCGGGAATCTGAAAGCAGAGGGACAGGAGATTCTGCTAAGGGCCAAGAACAAAGGGCGGGTTGGCGAAGAAATTGGACGGTTGCCGTTGATCACGCAGCCGGGCGGCGTCGTGCTGACGGTCAACGATCTGGGCACCGTCAGGGATGAGTTCGAGGACGTGACCGCCTCCGGCGAAATCAATGGCGAACCCGCCATGGTTGTCAATGTGGAGCGGACCAAGAGCGAAGATTTGCTGGCGATGGTTGACGCGGTCTATGACTATGTTCAGCGCAAGCAACCGCAACTTCCCGAAGGTTATCGATTCATCACGTGGGGCGACAGCAGCACCGAAGTCCGCGGCCGGCTTTCGCTGTTGCTTCGCAACGGAATCCAAGGGCTGATTCTGGTCTTTCTGGTGTTGACACTTTTTTTGGAAATGCGGCTGGCTTTTTGGGTCGCCCTGGGAATTCCAGTTTCAATTCTGGGCGCCGGTGCGGCGCTGGCTCTTGGTGGGCAGACGTTAAACATGCTGAGCTTGTTTTCGTTCTTGGTCGCTCTGGGGATTGTCGTCGATGACGCCATCGTCATCGGTGAAAACATTTACTCGCATCGCCGCAAGGGAGAACCGCTGGTCGAAGCCGCAGTCCGGGGCACGATCGAAGTCATGCCCAGTGTGACCGCATCGGTAACGACCACGGTAATTGCTTTCATGCCGATGTTCTTTGTCACCGGCGTGATGGGCAAATTCATGGCCGTCATCCCATTTGCGGTGATCGCGATGCTGGTGATTTCGCTTTGGGAGAGCATTTTTGTACTCCCCAGCCACCTGTCACACCGCCACACCGGATTCTTTCGCTTTGTCTCCGTGCTCGTTTATCCGCTGCGGCCACTGGGAATCTTGCTGAACTGGCTGAGCGTGCGAACCGGCGATGCCATGGGGGCATTCTGCCAAAGAATCTATTTGCCTTCGCTACATTTCTCGCTGCGATACCCTTTCGTTCCGATTGCGGTTGCCGGCATGTTGATGCTGTTCACGGCAGGTTTGATTCGGGGTGGCGTTGTGCCTTCGATTCTATTCCCTAAGTCAGACAATAACTTCCTGCAGGCCACGTTAATGTTTCCCGACGGGACCACGTCTAGCGAGACAGATGCGGCCACCAGAAAGCTGGAAGAGGCCATCCGTCGAGTCAATCAACAGGTCGCCAGCGAGCGAGCTGCCCGCGAAGATGTACCGGCCGAATCCATCTATCGCCCGCAAGGTAGCGATCTGACCGGACCCGTTCGCTTGACCTATCGAGATCTCGGTACGATCACCAACACCCAGAATTTTGCCGGCGGCGGCGGATCAGGAAGTCACGTTGGCCAGGTTTTTGTTGAACTTTGCGACACAGAAATTCGAGAAATTCATAGCGACAAGTTGCTGGCAATGTGGCGTCGCGAAACCGGCGAGATTCCCGGAGTGGATCGTGTCACATACGGCAGCTTGGGCGTTGGTCCGGGCGGCAAACCGATTGAATTCAAGCTCTTGGCCCCCAGTGAAAATGAGGATCAGTTATTGGCAGCCACCGAGGAAGTCAAAGATCGGCTGTCTGAATTCGCCGGCGTCTACGATATCGCCGACGACAATGCGCCCGGCAAGTGGGAATTTCAGTTTCGCGTCAAGGATCGAGCCCTGGCTACGGGAGTGACACCGACCGTCCTTGGAAAAACGGTTCGCAACAGTTACTTCGGCGCCGAGGTCATGCGTCTGCAGCGCGGACGTCACGAAGTTAAATTGATGGTGCGATATCCTGAAGAGGAACGACAGAGCCTCGTTAATTTTCGCGAAATCCGTGTTCGCACCGGTGAAGACGTCGAGCAACCGATCACCGAGTTGGCGGAAATCGATATGAATCGTGGTTTTTCTGAAATCAACCGTGTCGACCAAATGCGGTCGATCACGATTTCAGCAGATTTGGACGAAACAACCGCCAATGCCGACCTGATCATTTCGACTCTGCAGAAATCTTTTGTTCCTGGACTTCTGGAGAAATATCCGGAGCTGTCCGTTCGCTGGGAAGGCCAGCGTGAACAGAGCCGTGATTCGGTTGGCAGTTTGATGAAGGGTTTCGGAATTGCGATTTTGGGCATGTACGTGTTGTTGGTACTCCAATTCCGCAGTTACGTTCAACCGGTTTTGATTCTTGCGATCATACCGTTTGGCATGATCGGCGCCGTTTGGGGTCACGCCTTGTTGGGACTGCCTTTGACGCTGTTCAGCATGTTCGGATTGGTGGCTTTGTCAGGTGTTGTGATTAACGACTCGATTGTGCTGATCGACTTCATCAATTCGCGGGTTCGAGAAGGCGTGCCGGTACGCGAAGCGTTGATGGAATCGGGCGAGCGTCGATTCCGTCCGATTATGTTGACCAGTTTGACAACAATCGCAGGACTGATTCCGTTAATGACGGAGCGGTCGTTTCAAGCACAGCTTTTGATTCCGATGGCAACCAGCTTGGCTTTCGGGTTGATGCTGGCAACGTTTCTGGTGTTGTACCTGGTACCCGTGTTTTACTCGCTGTACTTAAGAAGTTACGACGCGTACCTGTCGCTGCTCTCGATGATCGGCATGTCATTGGATAGCAAAACGTAGTCGTCGTGTGCTCCGTAAATGATTTTAAGGGACTACCGCAGAGGACGCCGAGGTTTGTGGAGCGGACGACGACCTTCACAGCTTTCGGACGTAGGCGTAGTAAGCTCCATACGTTTC
>JBFJVZ010000260.1:0-11269 GCA_041623895.1 Pirellulaceae bacterium
CAACGATCACGGTCACCCACCAATGCGTGAGCCGTCATCGCGATGATGGGAATATGACCGCCCGCCTCCGCTTCGATTTCTCTAATTCGCCGAGTCGCTTCGATGCCATCCATGACCGGCATCTGCAGGTCCATCAAGACTGCATCGAAATCGATCGACTGATAAAGCTGCACGGCAATCGCACCGTTTTCGGCTAGCGTCACGGAGTGTCCCCATCGCTCCAGCAAACCGATTGCCAACTGCTGATTGGCGATCCCATCTTCGACCAACAACAACTTGAGTGGTTGCCGAAAACGGACTTCACGATCGAATTGGGTGTCGGATAGCTGCACCGACAATCCGCCGCCAACCGCAATCAAAACAGCATTCAGCAATTCAGACTTTTTCACCGGCTTCATCAGTTGGGCGACGACCTTCAGCTGCCGGCATCGCTCGGGATCTCCGAAGCTGAGACCCGAAGTCAGTACGATTACCGGACAAGACTCTAGCCCGGGCGTCGCACGAATCATCTCGACCAGCTCGAATCCATCCATGGCCGGCATATGAACATCGGTCACCACCAATGGCATCGGTAGGCCGTCGGTGTGTCTTCGTTTCAGAACCTCAATGGCATCCCCCGCGCTGGAAACCAGGATCGGAGCGAGGCCCCAAGACTCGGCCATCTTTTCCAAAATGTGCAGGTTGGTGTCATTGTCATCCACAACCAGCACTGGATGATCCTGCAAGAGCTCGGGGTCGCATCGCTGCTGGACGATCTCACCTTCACCGCGCGGCAAGCGCAAGGTGAAATAGAATTCACTGCCCACGTTGTCGGTACTCTTGACTTCCAATTGCCCGCCCATCATTCGCACCAGGTTCGACGAGATCGCCAGCCCCAGTCCGGTTCCGCCAAATCGCCGCGTTGTCGACGCATCGGCTTGTGCGAACGCATCAAAAATCTTGGCACGCTGTTCTTCGGGAATGCCAATCCCGGTATCAGTGACGCGGAAGCGGAGGTCAACGTGCCGATCGCCCATCGCATCGACATCAATGCGGACCACAACTTCGCCTTGATCCGTGAATTTGATCGCGTTGCCGATCAGGTTCAGCAAGATCTGGCGTAACCGAGACAAGTCGGCAACGACAATCCGTGGCACATCGGGTGCCAATTCAAAGGCCAGCTCCAAGCTCTTGCGGTGAGCCCGGACTGCCAGCGACTTGACGATGTCACCGATCTCCTCTTGCAGGTCGATTTCCACCGGATCGAGTTCGATTCGGCCAGCCTCGATTTTGGAAAAGTCAAGGATCTCGTTGATGATCTCCAACAGCTTTTCGCTGGAATCGAGCACGGTATTCAGATAGTTGCGATCGCTGGTTTCCAAGTCACTTTCCAGCACCAATTCGGTCATGCCGATAATGGCGTTCATGGGCGTGCGAATTTCGTGGCTCATGTTTGCCAGGAATTCGCTCTTGGCCCGGTTAGCACCGTCGGCGGCGTCCCTGGCCGTCTCCAATTCGCTCATCGTTTGCCGCAGACGCGCTTCCTGGTCACAAACGACTTGTTCATGATTATTCAGTAGCTGACCGACCGCTTTGATTTGTGACTCGACACGATCCTCACTTGGCTCATGGGCAAGCAAGGCAATCTTGGTGCTGATCGATAGATGCGAAAAGAGTGTCGCGGTCTGCTCGCTGACGGGGACACGCGCGAAACAGATCACCGCGAACAGATCGCCACTCGGCAAGATGTCGCCGAACCCGATCACCGACTTGATTCCGTAGGGCACTACGAATTCATTTTGTGCGGGAATGAAAGGACTGCCCAAGGCATCGGAAACGTGAAAGACTTTAGCATCGGTAGCATCCATGATCAGGTCACTCTTGCCCTGTAAGATCCCACCGACGTCAAATCCCAACTGCCGGATCAGCTGAGCGATCATGGGCAAACCGTTGACCGCCTCGGCATTCACTAGCGGAATCGCCTGGTGTCCGATAGAGCGGCCGCAATCATTCCAGGCAGGTTCCAAGCCCACAGTCCCCTGCAGCGTCAGGCAATGCGTGTCGTCGTTCAACTCGGTCTCACCCGCGGCCTGCATGGCCAGACGTCTTTGTCCCTCGTCCAAATCAGCGAACCTGGTGGTCTGGAACATGCGAACCAAAGCAAATGCGTGCTGACCGTCATCGTCTCGCATCCGTTGGTACAAGTATTCCACCAGCTCCGTATCAAGTGACACTCGCCGGTCGTGTCGCGAGCCCATCGCGCGAATATCTTCGCCACACGAAATCATGTCCGCCAAAGTGAATTGGCTAAGCTGCAGCGGCGACGGTTTGGACGGAGCCTGCTCACGGGGCAGCGTCAGCCGTTGAGCCACGTCGGCGAGCCGTGCTTCGGAACGTTTGATTGGCGTGATGTCGTGCGAGATCCCGAAAGTTCCAACCAACTCTCCCTGGCGGTTTAACAGCGGAAGCCGAGAAGATGAGACCCAGGTATCATCACTTTTTCTACCGCCCCATGGCTCACGTTCGATTCTGCCGACAATGGGTTGGCCGGACTCCAGGACAGCGTGGTCGTCGCTTTCGATGTCCGCGGCGTGAGCACCCGAAAGGTAATCGGATTCTGATTTGCCGATCGCTTCAGCGGGATCTGCTAACTTCAACTTCTCCGCCAAGGCTTGATTGATTCTCAGGTATTTGCCCCGTTTGTCTTTGAAGTAAATGGCATCGGGCAGATGAGTCATCAAGGTGTGTAACAAGTTCTGTTCAAAATCGAGTTTCGCTTCCGCCTGTCGCCGCTCCTGTACCTCGGCCTGCAATTGAGCGGGCGTTTTTAAATCGAGTGCCATCGGCAACGATCGGGCCAACACCACGACTCCGATCGACGAGACAACGGCGGTTAGCAGCTTGAGCGCCGCCGAGACGCGGTACTGGGGCCAATAAAAGATCCCCGCCTCGACCAAATGAACGCTGCCGCAGGAAAAGAAGATGAGTCCCAAGAAGACCCAAAAGACAGGCGGAAACTTGAGCTCCGGTTTGCGAATTACAAACCAGGCAACGACACAGGGAACCGCGTAGTAGGAAAAAAAAATCGCGATGTCGCTGAAGATATGTAACCAGCCGTAAATCGGCTCTTCGGCCCAAGCGGATCCACAATACCAACGTGCGGGAAACCCCGTTGTGTCAAAGAAGTGGACAAACCAATCGAACATGATGCAACCCTCTTCCTGGGACGGCCCCAACGCTGCCTTGATTCTAGCCGCCCCAATCAAAACGATGGTAAACTGTGTCGATCATTCGACTAACCCCCTAACAGGCCAGAGTCAACATGAAGCCTTCGCTCGCCGCAACTTTGACCGCCGTCTTGTTCGCATCCCAGACGTTCGCCCAAGACGCTGTACCGCTGTTCGACGGCAAACACTTGGATCATTGGGAATTCCGCGAGGGCGGCTGGGTGATCGACAAAGATGGATCGATGACCTGTCGCATGGAAGAAGTGAAACGGAAAAACGGCACGATCCAAAAGAGAGGAATGGGCTACATCTGGACGCGCCAGAACTATGAAAACTTTGTCTTGAATCTTTCTTACAAGCTCTCCGAGGCTGCCAACAGTGGAGTCTTTTACCGCACCGATCCGGAGAACCCCGTGCAAGGCGGTTTTGAGATTCAGCTGATGGACGACGTCGGCTTTCAAGAAGCAAAAGGCAAAAAGGACGGCAAACATCTGAACGGTGCCTTTTACGATTGCCAGGCTGCTGAGTCCGATCCCGCCAAGCCCGTTGGCCAGTGGAACAAGCTGACGTTGACCTGCGACGGGCCGATCGTCCAACTGGATATCAACGGTGTGCGTGTCGGCGAGATCAACATCGATCGCTGGGAGACGCCGAAAAAGAATCCCGATGGATCAGCCAACAAGTTCAAAACTGCACTCAAAGAGTTGCCACGAAGCGGACGGATCGGTTTTCAAAACCACGGGCAGGTCGTCTGGTTCAAGGATATCTCGATTCGCTGGCTGCCTTAGCAGCCGGGAGAGGCCAACCGGATTCATTCCTCCGCCGGCAGCTCTTCCTCCGCCGCGGGTTCGGGAGTACGAGCCGCGTTGAGCAAATGCCTGAAGGACAACGGATTGCCTCCGAAGTAGTAACTTCCACGCGTCAGCTTGCCGTGTTCTTCGCCACAGCGATAAAAGACGCGACCCTCGAATTCCCCTTCTGCAGCGGCTTCATCTTGGGATTCGGATTCCGTTTCCGATCCAGCTGCGAAAAACGGTCCGTCCTCGGTCGATAACTTAAAGGCAAGATAGAAATCGTGCTCACCGTCACTCTGATCATGAACTTCAAATAGATCCAGATCGATAATCTGGCCCTTTTGAGTCGTGATCGCAAAGCTACCCAGTTCATCCCACCTGGCGGTATATCCCGGTTCATCGGTCGCCGCATTGGCCGAATCATCATGCCTGTCCGCAGGCAACAACGTGGCTAAGGCGTCGATCCAATACTCAATCGGAATCTCTGCTGGCGGTGATTCTTTCGCTTCACAATCAACCACACTGCCTGAGATGCTCTGAATTTCTTCCGGCCTGGGGAGTGGATTCGCGAACGCGAATGGATCCGTTTCGGGAAGTTGCTTTGCGGGCTGCAAGTCTTCATCTTTGACGCCACGCCACATCTGCTGGTGTTCGAGCGAGTAAACAACGTGTTTTCCTCCCTTGGTTCCAATGATCAACAGTCGGGTCCCGACTTCCTTGGGTCGGTATTTTGATCCCGTCTCGCCTGGAAACTTCGTCGTTTGGATCGTGGGAAACTTTGTGTCCATCACCAGATAACCGTACAGAAACGGCAAATTCATGAACTGCAAGAAAACAAGCAGCGAAGCCGCAAAGAATGCCAACTGCCCGGCCCGTTGGCGAATGATGGACCCCCCTTCGATATGCGTGGAGGTGATCGCCATACCTGCCAGAATAGTCAGACAAAAAACGAGCGACAATACCTGGAAACCATAAAGCTGGCGGCTCACGATAGGATTCGACTTAAGTTTCAACAGATCGTCGAGTGGGTATTTGTGAAGCTGAAATTCAAATGCCGGTTTGGCCGTGAAGGCCAGGGCGTCATTCTCTAGCAACAAATCTCGCTGATCCAAAATCGGACCCGGAAGATAAAACAATGTGAATAAGCATACGATCACAACGGCGATCAAGGGGACAATCCACTGAAACAACACTGCGCCAAAGCTGCGCTTGCCCGCCTTTCGCTGGCGGTACAACCCAAAGCGTTCGGCATTCAGGCACACCAGCAATAAAACTACCGTGACTAACAGTCCCTCCAAACTCACGATCGCAAAGCACGCGCAAACGGCCGACAGCAGCGGAACGCTGATCACTTGGGTGATGATCTCCTGGTTGGAGACGTCGACGGAGCCCGCACCGAGCATCCGCATTCGACCCAGCGTCAGCAAATAGCCCATCGCATACAGCAGGCCGGAAAAAGTGGCGAATGTCCCCAGCCCCAATTGCAGCAGGGAACTGACGTTGGCGGCCGCCTGTTTGGCGCTGATCCGTGCAACCTGCGTCTCGGCTTCCGCCTCAGCTTTCTGTGTTTCCGCTTCCGCCTGCTCGGTTTCGGCTGCCGCTTTATTTTCCTCGGACTCGGTCATGCTCTCTGTCCCCACGTGTCTACTGCTTTCGGCCGAGAACGAGTTTATCCTGGCAACGCTGGCGGCGGCGTTTACTGGCCGTCACTGCCGAAAGAATCTTGCAGCAAGTGAAGATCCAGATCGCTGACCGGCGGCGCTGCTAAAGCCTGATGATCAAAAACCGGTGCGTAGGCTGAATCCAATTGACCGATTTCCAGCGTCCATTGCAGGGCTTTGGTGATCAGACGGTTGGCTTCATCAGGATTTGATTCCTTGATCAACTTAGCATGTGCCAGCGCCGCATCGCGGTGGGCGCCCAGTGTACCCGCTGCGGGAGTGTCCTCGGCCGTCAACGCAGCCAACTGTTCCGCGGCTTTTTCCGCATAAGCACCGACATCCGGATTTTGCTGGGCCAGTTCGACATAGCTGCCGCCAATCTGAAATCGTGCTTCGGGTCTTTTGTATTCGGACAAAAACACAACCACTTGCGAGGCACTTTGCAAATACACGGCCGCTTCCTGGTGATTTCCGGCTGCGATCAGGGTGTCTGCGATCCGCACGTCCAGATCCAGCTTCAGTGACGCGGTGTGTTCATCCGTGACGGCGCACGCCAGGGCGTTACTGCCGTTCTTCCAAGCACACAAAGCGACATTGTCATCGTCCATCGAGTCGGCATAAACGATTCCCATCTGCAGCCAACCGAGCGCGGCTTGAGCAGGATCGCGAGATTGTCTGATCAAGATCGCTTCCGCTTTCCGGAGTTGCTGCCAGGCGGTCATCTTGTCTCCGGACTGTGCATACGTAACGGCGAGATCCATATGGGAATTGGCGCCCAAGGCGGGGGCACGACAGGTGTTGCCAACCTTGCGTAGCGCCTGGCAATGCAACGCTTTGGCACGCTGGAAGTCGCCGGCCTGCACATAAACTTGTGCCGCCATCGTTGCCGGCAACGGAGAATTCGGCATTTGGCAACGGGCCTTATCTAAGTAGCTACTGGCGCCGCAGATATCATTCTTGGCCGCGGCAAGCGCACCTAACAAAACGAAGTTGCCGCCATCCGGTGCCCGTTGGTTTTGTGCCTTTAGCAGGATCTCCAACTTGTCCATCGCCTGACGATCTTCCGCCGAAAGACTGGGCGGACTCGGTACCTCGTCGGCCGACAAGATCTCAAACAAGTAATTCAGAAAACCCTCTTCCTTTTCTTTCTTGGCGGCCCCGGCTTGGCCTGCAAGATTCAGCAGAAATACCACTGCGAGCATGAGGATGATGGACGGAATCAGTTGAGGACGCTTTGATGCTGTTTTCATGGTGGTACCCCATTCAGTTCCTTTACTTAGGAAAGGACTTTCATGGTTTAGTGGAAGGTGGGCGAACTTGAAGGACAAAAATGGCGAGGCGTTATCCGCGCAGCTGGGATCGCCGCCGGATCGCTCGCCGTTCGATTTCTCGGGTCATTAAGTATGATTGTTGCCACCACAGCAAGTAAGCAAAATCTGCTAAAAAACTCGACACGGTGCCACCCTACCCCCAGAGCGGTGTAGTCAATTCGGACCGACCTGCTGTGCTGACATCCATGGCTGATTCTTGAAAACCTATACTGATCGCCTTGCATGTATGCGATTGCAAATACAGACAACTTATTTCCAAATCACGCCGCCTGACGAGAGTTAAATGCCCAACATTGGACCGATGATTGCCGCTTCCGCACGTTTGGGACTGGGATACGCAGAGCGATTACTGACGGATGTCAGCCCCGATCGCTTTGCCCGCTTCGCACAGATCGGCGATACCGTCATCCAGTCGAATCATCCGGCATTCATTTATGGCCACTTGAGCCTGTATGCGCCGCGCGTGCTGCAAAATCTGGGCCTTGATGCGTCGGCATTCCAGCCTTCGGATAAGTTCCAGGAGCTGTTTTCCAAAGATGCAAAATGCGTTGATGATCCCGATGGATCGATTTATCCGGCTATGGACGAAATCACCAGCGCGCTGCTGCAAAGCACGCGCGCGGCCGCCGATGCACTCGATGCGGCGGCCGACAACGTGTTTTCAACAGAGAATCCGAACGAAGCGATGCGTGGCAAATTCCCCACGCTGGGTGCGATGTTGGGATTTTACATGGGCGGGCACTTCATGCTGCACATGGGTCAGATGAGTGCTTGGCGCCGCGCCGAAGGCCTCGGGCCGGCTTGACGTTTTGCGGATCATAGCTGCGCCGCGCATAATGTGGGCCGCGCATTGCGGTGAGATGCTCGATCCACGTTAACCGAAGATGATGAGCCAACCATGTTTCAGCGATTGTTAGCAGCCGGTCTTGTTGTTTGTTTTTTCGCCCAGGCCGCGGCGGCGCAAAAGAAGTTTGTCGCCAATTATGACGAATCTAAAATCCCCTCGTTCACTCTGCCTGATCCGCTGGTGACCGCAGCGGGCAAGCCGGTCGCGGATGCGGAAACCTGGCGATCGACGCGACGGCCCGAACTGATGCAAATGTTTCAAGAACAAGTCTACGGCCGCGGCCCCCAGCCTTGTCAGATTTCCGCGGTAGTTCGCAGTAGCAAAGACGATGCACTGGGCGGCAAGGCCATTCGCCGCGAAGTCACGGTCGCTTTCGGCGATCCCAATGTCACGATGGACTTGTTGATCTACACACCGAAAGGAAAGAAAGCGTCGCCCGCGTTTCTGGGACTCAACTTCAAAGGCAATCACAGCGTCGACCCGGATCCGACGATCAGGTTGAACGATCGCTGGATGCGACCCGATGGGGACCGCGTCAAGGACAATCGTGCCACCGAGGCGGCGCGCGGGGTTGCCGCCAGCCGTTGGCCGGCGGAGATGATCGTCGATCGCGGCTATGGGCTGGTCACCATTTATTACGGCGACATCGATCCTGACTTTGATGACGGTTTCAGAAACGGCATTCATGGTCATTTCGCCAACCAAACCGCATCGATCCCGCAAGGCGAAAAGTGGGGCAGCATCGCGGCCTGGGCATATGGGCTGAGCCGAGCGCTGGATTATTTGCAGACGGATCCTTTGGTCGACGGCCAGCGAGTCGCCGTGATCGGACACTCGCGGCTGGGCAAGACTTCGTTGTGGGCGGGCGCGTCGGACGATCGGTTCCAACTCGTCATCAGCAACAATTCGGGTTGCGGTGGTGCCGCACTCAGCCGCCGCGCGATCGGCGAAACGATTGGCCGCATCAACACCTCGTTTCCTCATTGGTTCTGTGACAACTACCTGAAGTACAACGAGAACGAAGACGCTTGCCCGGTTGACCAACACGAATTGATTGCCCTGATCGCGCCGCGGGCGGTCTACGTGGCCAGCGCGACGGGCGACCAGTGGGCCGATCCCAAAGGGGAATTCTTGGCAGCCAAGTATGCTGATCCGGTTTACCGGTTACTGGGCAGCGACGGCATGGGAGGCGACGCGCCGCCGACGGAGATGCCGGCGCCCGATCAGCCCATCAAGTCGGGCTCGATCGGCTATCACCTGCGGACCGGAAAACACGATCTGACAGCGTACGACTGGCAGCAATACCTGGACTTCGCCGACAGGCATTTAAAGTAGACTCGAAGCTGCAATTCGTCGTGGGTTAGCATACTTATCAATCGAAGAAGAACCGCGCAGCGGTGGCTTTGTCTTTACCAACATTTTTCGCAGGGTTGTATTCGCAATCCCGGGAAAACCGGATACGGCGAAGCCGTTAAACGGCGATTTCATCATTGATGTAGGATCATCGGTAGGCCAGAGCTTGGAGAGCGTCCGGCTTAGGAACTTCTGCTTAACAATCATGAAAAAGAACCGCGGAGCGGTGTCAGCGTATAGCCTGGGGTGAACCAACGAGCGACAGCGAAGTTGGGTGTAACCCCAGGAAAACGATCCGCAGAATACCTTCCCCGTGGCGATTTCTGGGGCTGCGGAATGCTCGCTAGAGACGAGCAATCCTGACCCCAGGCAGGCCTACCCTCTGGCAGAGCCGCACTTCGCGGGAGGGTAATGCATACTGCTGCAAGCCTGTCACAATCGCGCACGGTTTCCGGACCACGAACGTTGCCAGCGAAGATCACTGGCCTAACGCGTCGAATACGGCTCGTGTGGCATCGGCTTCGCTTTGCGCTAGCTCGTCGTCGGTCCAGATTGCCGATTGCTTGATTGCGTGATGCGTCAGATCAATCGGTTGGTATTGTTCAAAGGCTTCGATGCGATCAAAGCCGCGGGCGACGCGCGTTGCATTGTCCTGGCCCGTCCACTGCACCTTGTCCGCGGTGACGTGCCATTGCGTCGATAACTCGTCGGCATACAGCCTGGCAATGTCGTCACCGCCGGCCGTCGAATGGCCGACCACCGAGGCAAACCCCCGCGCGCTGACTTGATAGCCGTCGCCGCTGATCATCGACCGGCTGGCAGAAACACTCATCGTGTCATCGCCCGCGGAGTCGTAGATCGCGGCCGAGTCGTTTCCGCCGCTACCCGCGTAGGCATAAACGCGCTCGAATCCGTAAGCGAGTTGAAACGCTTGCTCGCTGCGCAAACTGGTGAAGTCGGGACGGACAGCCAACTGGTCGTCGCCGGCTGAGTCGTGAAGGAAGGCGGTGTCCGAACCGCCGCCGCTGGCGTGCACGTAAATGCGTGGGATGCCGTCGACGCTGAACTCGAAACCGACACCCGAAAGCGTTGCCTGGTTCGGATTCGATTTCAGCGTGTCGTCGCCCGGTGAATCATACAACGTGGCGCGATCGGGCCCGCCCCCGCCGGTGAACCCAACATTCTCGAAGCCGCGAAGTTGAATCGTGAAATCGTTGGTGGCGAGTTGGCTTTCGGCATCTTCTCCGGATCGCACGATCAGACGTTCCGCATGCTCCGAACCGGTGATCTGAAGTTGATCGGCTCCGCCGCCGGCATCGATCACCAGCGGACTGGCGGGATCGGGTTGCAATTGATAACTCAACTCACCGACCCGCAACGTGATCCCCTCACGCAAGTCCAGCTGCAGCAGATCACCGTCATCGGTCCCGGTAAAGCTGGTCAGCGTTTGCAGCGGTGAAGCCGGCAGCGAAGCGTCGATGCGATCGATCGTGACCGCTTGGACAAGATCAATCGTGTCGAACGATTCCCCACTGACAGGATCGATGTTCCTGTGCGCCGACTCGTGCAGGCGTTCCAAGATTGCTTCGGCAGTCGGCTCGATTCCCTGGTCGATCAGGGACTGCCGGATCAGCATCGATGCGCCGGCGGCTTGCGGTGCAGCCATGCTGGTGCCATCCAAACTCGCCAGGTCGTCGTAATCTCCGTCCCAACCGAAGACGTGCTCCGGAACGGCGCTGGAAATCGATTCGCCGCGTGTCGCCAGGATCCCCGCCGTGCGCTGAGCAAAGTCGCTGAGCTGTCCGCCATCTTCCACGGAACTGATGGCCACGACCGCTGGATCGGAAGCCGGGAACAACACCCCCGAACCGTCAGCGGTGCCAAACAAGTTTCCGGAAGCGGCAAAGACAAGTATCTGGTCTTCACGAAGCTGCTGCAATTCATCGGCCAGCATCGATTCCGCTTCCAGATGATTCTCTGCGGTCAGCACCGTGCCAACGGACAGGTTGACGGTCGTGATCGGTGATGCAAACGAATCCTGATTATCGTGAACCCACTGCAGCGCCGATTCGATCCA
>JBFJVZ010000261.1:0-11232 GCA_041623895.1 Pirellulaceae bacterium
AACAGGGGGTTGCCGAAGTTGGTGGCGACGACAAGTTTCACATCATCACAGTTCCACGCGGCAAAGCGACGTTGAACTATGGCGGCGAGTCGATGTCACTGGCAACGGGTGATTCGACTTTGCTGCCAGCCGCGATGCCAAAGTTGTCAGTCGAAGTTGCAAGCGAAAGTACGCTGCTGGAGATGCATGCAAAGTAAGTCGTCGTCGCTCCGAGGCTGTGGATTTATTGTCGTCCCACGCTCCTAGGCTGTGAATTTATGATCGTCGTCGTTCGCTCCGCGAACGATCGTTCCCTTAAGCGTTCGTTTGCGGAGCAAACGACGACGTACTTTCGCTGCTGGCGAAGACAAAACGCTCGTTCGCGGAGCAAACGACGACTTTAGCCTCCCCGCTAACGAACGCTCCGAGGCTCTGCGTAGAGCGTGGGAAATCGGTGCGCAAGTCTGGGTCCTGGAAATGCGGCTTTGAGCTTGGCGTGCACGGGCACTTCTTCGTAGTCTGCTCGCGGGGCCACTCGTTCAGGACATCAGGGATGAAGAATCGAACCGCGACGCTTGTTCTTGGCTGCTTTGCACTGCTGTTGGCCGGATGCCAGCACTTGGCGCCGCCCGGACCGATGAACTATCAGCAATCGCGTGCCGTGGTGAACGATCCGTTTCCGCTGGAAGACGTCGGTCCCAGTGATTCCACGATCCGGCCGCCAGGATTTGAGCAGCCCTTGCCCGGCCCCGTACGCGATCGCATCGTCAAAGACTCGATGCCATGGGCGATCCAACACTAGCCTGAGTCACAAGCCTTTCGTGTTTTGGTAGGTTAAAACTCCACCGGCGAATTGCTCGCCTGCCAAAATCCCGACTCACAAACGGGACGGATTCGCTGATTCCAGGCCAAATCAGCCCACGAAAGCTGTCTGATGTCCCGCCGACCCGAAAAGAAACTTCGCGCCACCAAAAAAACCGGTAGGCGGTCTGCGAAGAAACCACCGGCCAAGCCACCCGGCAAACAGCGATTACAGCGATGGCTCGCCGCGGCCGGATTTGGCAGTCGACGCCAATGTGAAGAAATCATTGAATCGGGGCGCGTTGAAGTCGACGGAACCATCGTCACCAAATTGGGAATGACCGTCGACCCCAGCGTCAACAAAGTTCGCGTCGATGACATCGAGCTGAAACAACAAAAGCTGGTCTACTACGCTGTCAACAAACCGGTTGGCTTCGTCACGACCAACGCTGATCCGCAGGGACGATCGCGCGTGGTTGACTTGGTGCCTAACAGCGAGCGGGTTTTCCCCGTCGGCAGGCTGGATCGCAACAGCGAAGGGTTGCTGCTGCTGACCAACGACGGCGATCTGGCACAGCAATTGACGCATCCAAAATTTGGGGTACGAAAGGTCTACCGCGTCACTGTGGCGGGAAAGGTCGATGGCGAAACGATGAAGCAGATGCGGCGGGGCATCTTCATTGCCGAAGGCCGCGTGCGCGTCGAGGGCGCAAAGATTCTGAAGTCGCGGTCCCGTTCCACCGAATTGGAGATCGTGTTGCGAGAAGGAAAGAACCGTGAAATCCGCCGCATCCTTGCTCGCCTGGGACACAAAGTTCAACATCTGCGGCGGATCGCGGTCGGCCCGCTGCGACTGGGCGACCTGCCCGCCGGTGCCTATCGCCCGCTCACGCGGGCTGAGATTCAAAAATTGAAATCGGCTGTGGATCAAGCCCCGGCGGAGAAACCGAAACGCCAGCAAGGCAGATCGGCAAAGACGGGTGCCAAACATGTCAAACCCACGGACGCCCCACGCACGAAGGGAAAACCGGCAAGAAAACCTTTCCAGACGAAGCGATCCGGAAGCGGCCAGAGTGCTGGTCCAGCGCAGCGCGGTGCCGTGATTGGCGGCGATTCGGATCAGCCCGATCAGCCAATACGAAAACCTCGGCCGGGAAAAAAGACGTCGCCAAAGAAAACAACCGGCAAGCAGCGATCACTGGCCGGTAGAGCCCGCGGTGTGAAAAAATCAAAAGGAAAACCGGCCGCCAGCGGTGACCGCCGCGGTTCGCGAACTCGCGCAACCAAGAAGACGTCCAAAAGAAGACCATCCAGGAAAGGAAGACGATCGAAAGACTGATGTCTAAACTGCACGCCCAATATTATGCCGACAGCCTGGTTCAGACCGATGCGGTGATTGAACGTCAGGATTTGATCGCTGAAGAAACGTACAAGTTTCGTGTCGCTGCCCCGCAGATCGCTGCCGCCGTCGTGCCGGGCCACTTTGTCATGGTCCGGATTGCCGGTACCGATGCGCCACTGATCGGTCGCGCTTTGGCGGTCTATGACGTTGTCCATGACGAAACTGGCGAGCCGACATGGATTGACCTGGTCTACATTCGCAAAGGAACGATGACGACCGCCTTGGCCGCAAGTCCGAACGGTACCGGCGTCACCGTGTGGGGCCCTCTGGGCAACGGCTTCGACAATCGATCGTGTGATCGGCTGATCATGGCAGCGGGCGGAATCGGGCAAACACCGATGTTGTTGCTTGGTCGCGAAGCGCTCGGTAGCCAACAATACGGAGGACGTACCGGCGGTTGGGCCAAAAACGTCGAATTCATCTACGGGGCACGGCGATCAAGTCTGCTGGCTGGCGTCGACGATTTTCGGTCTGCCGGTTTTGCTGTCACGTTGTGCACCGATGATGGCAGCGCAGGTGAAGCCAAACGCGTCCCCGCTGTACTGGCAGCGCGTCTTGAAAACGTAGCGGCCGGCGAGTCGGTGCGAGTGGCGACGTGCGGGCCCGAAATCATGATGGAAAAAGTTGCCGAGCTCTGTGCTGCCAAATCGATCGATTGCCAGGTCTCGATGGAAACCCCGATGGCCTGCGGAATCGGCATCTGTTTTTCTTGTGTTGCCAAAGTCCGCCAAGCCGGACCGCAAGAATGGGACTACAAACGAACCTGCGTCGAAGGTCCGATCTTTGATGCCGACCAACTCGTTTGGTAGCGGACCTGCAAGCCGGTCTTGAATTCAGCCGATTTCTTTGTTCAGTTCGAGCCGGTCGGATAGTCGCCGGCATTCGAGAGGCTACCCGGTGAGTATTCCTGGCTGCCAAGAGTCGCGCTGGGCGTCAGCGATGTACTTGCGGGAGCTGATTTGCAGTTGTCGCAACCCGCACAAGACGCACAGGCATCGTCGCTTTCCTGCTTCGGGACGAGTGCACCCGTCAAGTTTTTTGGCAGCGTGAATCCGCCGCCATGACTTTTCGTATCGTTGGTCGCCGGGGCTTGGGATACCGGTGCAATGTACGAAGATGGAATGTTGTACGAGGATGCAGCCGCGGTTGTGGCCTCCGGGTTCGTGCCGAACTGATACCCGGATGTTGTTGTTTTTGGTGCCGTCACATTGGGTGTCATGATTCCGGGTGTGATGGCAGGTGGGTCGGACGATGGCGCCTGGAAGCCGGCTGCCTTGGCTCCACCATGGAATCCATTGGCCTGGGCAGCCGCCATGTTCGGTGTGGCGGGGGCAACATAACCAGGAGTCAGATCGAATCCTGCAACCTGGGCAGTGGCTGATTGCCGCGTCGACGCAGACGTGATCGGTGTTGTCGACGAGGCTCCCGTGCCGCCAGCTACCGAGGCGATCGCTTCTGGCGATGCCGATGCACTCGGCGGTGCGGGGTAAGTGGTGGTCGGACCATCGCCTGCTAAAGCCTCCGGTGATGGTTCGCTGCGAAAGCTGAACATGTTCCCGGTTTTTCCGCTACGGCACCCAATGGAGATGACCGCCAAGGACATACAAGTTGTCAGAACCAAAATCCGCCGCTGATTGCGCTTGCTATGCATCCCTGCCTGCCTTTGACAAAGTAGTCCGAAGGTTGGAGTCCATTCGTACATTCGGACAGTCAATTTGATAACATCCAACAAATCGGCAAAGTCAGCAGAATTTATTTACGACGTGCCAACGCATCGCCGAATCGTCCGCTGAAATGCCAACTGAGGGGGACACTAAGAAGCAAATTTAATCGCTGTCAATGGCAGCTGAGCACAAAGCGAGTTTCACGCTCCACATTCAACGCAGACATCAGCCCAGCTCCATTGCTGTTCCCAGCGTGACGCCGGGCGCCGGCAGATTGCTGGCGCCTTGCAAGTAGATATCGATGGCTCGGGCCGCGCCGCGACCTTCGTTGATCGCCCAGACAACCAGACTTTGCCCGCGGCGGCAGTCGCCGGCGGCAAACACTTTGTCGATGTTGGTTGCAAACTGGCCATGACTTGCCTGGAAGTTGCTGCGGGGGTCGACTTCCAGGTCAAGCGATTCGGCGATGTATTGCTCCGGCCCCAAAAAGCCCATCGCCAGCAGAATCAATTGCGCCGGCCACTCCTTTTCGGTGCCCTCGACTTCCGACATTTTCCAGCCGCCATTATTGTCTTTGGCCCACTGCACCTGGACCGTCTTGATACCGCGGAGGTTGCCGTCATCATCGACCAGGAATTCTTTGCTCAGGATTTGGTATTCCCGGGGATCGTGACCGAATTTCGCGGCGGCTTCTTCGTGTCCGTAATCGACGCGGAACACACGGGGCCATTCCGGCCAAGGGTTATCGTCGGCACGTTCCGCAGGCGGTTGTGGCAAGAGTTCAAAGTTGACCAGGCTGCGACAGCCGTGACGAATACTGGTTGCGATGCAATCTGTTCCGGTATCCCCCCCGCCGATGACAATCACGTCCTTGCCTTCAGCGCTGATGAAATGATCGTCCAGCGCTTCGCCGTGCACGAACTGTTTGGTATTGGCGGTCAAGAATTCCATAGCAAAGTGCACGCCCTTGGCGTCGCGATTGTCAAGCAGCAAGTCACGCGGTTTGGTCGCACCACATGCCAACAACACCGCGTCGTTCTGGTTGATCAATTCCTTTGGATCAAGATCTTTGCCAACGTTAACGCTGACCTTAAAGCTGACGCCCTCGGCCGTCATTTTGTCGATCCGCCGCTGAACTGCCTGTTTTGACAGTTTCATATTTGGGATACCGTACTGCAGCAAGCCGCCGATCCGATCATCTCGTTCGTACACCGTCACCGTGTGTCCGACTTTGTTTAACTGATCGGCCGCGGCCAGTCCCGCTGGTCCACTGCCGACGACGGCAATTTTTTTGCCCGTTCGTGTTTCCGGCGGTTTTGGCACAATCCAGCCTTCCGCCCAAGCCCGATCCACAATTGCGTTCTCGATGTTTTTGATCGTTACCGGCGGATCGGTGATCCCTAACACGCAGGCGCCTTCACAGGGCGCTGGACAGGTGCGACCGGTGAACTCAGGGAAATTGTTGGTCTTATGCAGTCTTTCGTTCGCCTCCTTCCAACGATTGTTGTAGACCAGGTCATTCCACTCAGGAATCAGATTGTCGATCGGGCACCCGCTGCCTGACTGACAAAATGGAACGCCGCAATCCATGCACCGCGCACCTTGTTCCCGCAACTGCTCAACGCGCGGTTCGGTGTAGATTTCGTCGTAATCGTTGATGCGGACGACGGGCAGTCGCCAGGGCACTTTCTTGCGGTCAAATTCTTTAAATCCGGTGGGCTTTCCCATAAGACGTTTTCTCTCGAATTGAGCGGTCGGCGTGTCGGCCGCTGATGCCGATTCGTGGTGAATTCCTATCGTGTTTCCTGTGCCGCCGACTTCAACCGCAAGAAGGCGTCTTGCCGGCCACGGCACACGGAGTGTGCCTGCCAGGTATTACGCTGTCGCGGTTTCTTGTTCCGTTTGCATCTCTTGCAAGACACGTTTGTAGTCGATGGGCATGACCTTGACGCATTGGCTGATAAACGTGTTCCAGTCATCCAGGGCTGCAGCCGCAACCACGCTGCCGGTAAATGATTGGTGGCGTTGGATCATTTCTTTGATCTCGGCATCCTCTTCGGCGGACTCGACCCTTTCCAAGGCAACCGTCGCCAGGTTGCAATTGAGATTGAAGTTGCCGGATCGATCCCAAATGTAGGCGATCCCGCCCGACATGCCGGCGGCAAAGTTACGACCGGTGCTGCCAAGGATTACGACTCGCCCGCCGGTCATGTATTCGCAACCGTGGTCGCCAACGCCTTCGATCACCGCACGGGCACCGCTGTTTCGCACACAAAACCTTTCGGCGGCACGACCGCGGAGGTACGCCTCACCGCCGGTTGCCCCGTACAGGCAAACGTTGCCGATCAAGATATTTTCTTCAGCAACAAAGCTGCTCTCCCGCGGCGGGTAGACGATCAATCGTCCGCCGCTGAGACCTTTGCCGACATAATCGTTTGCGTCGCCTTCCAATTCGATGGTCACCCCGTGGGACAGGAAAGCTCCCAAACTTTGGCCGGCCGAACCGGTCAGTTCGATACGGATCGTATCGTCGGGCAGGCCTTGTTGGCCGTACCGTTTCGCGATCTCGTTACTGAGAATCGTACCGACGGTGCGATTGATGTTAACAATGGGAGACTGAATCACGACCGGCTCGCGGTTTTCCAGCGCCGGTTTGGCCGCCTCCACAAGCACGGTCAAGTCAAGCGATTTCTCCAATCCATGATCCTGTCCTTTCGTGCAGATGACTTCGACGTCCTCATGTGGCCTGGCCGCCGGTCTCAAGATCGGTGTCAGATCCAAGCCGTCAGCTTTCCAATGTTGGATCGCCGCGTTGGTCTCCAGGACTTCGGTGTGTCCGACCATCTGATTGATCGATCGGAAACCAAGTTTGGCCATGATTCGACGCGTCTCTTCAGCAACCATGAACAAGTAGTTGACGACATGTTCGGGTTTGCCGCTAAACTTCTTGCGCAACTCGGGATCCTGGGTGGCGATTCCGACCGGGCAGGTGTTCAAGTGGCACTTGCGCATCATGATGCAGCCAATCGCGATCAGCGGGGCGGTGGAGAAGCCAAACTCCTCGGCTCCCAGCAAGGCTGCAATCACAACATCACGACCGGTCTTCATGCCGCCATCGGTCTGCAACACGACTCGGCTGCGGAGATCATTCAGCACCAGGACCTGGTGGGTCTCTGCGATGCCGAGCTCCCACGGCAAGCCGGCGTGTTTGATGCTGGTTAGCGGAGATGCGCCCGTGCCGCCCGTGTCGCCGGAGATCAAGATGTGATCGGCGTGTGCTTTGGAAACACCCGATGCGATCACTCCGACGCCGACTTCACTGACCAATTTGACGCTGATGCGGGCGGCGCGGTTGGCGTTTTTGAGGTCGTGAATCAGCTGTGCCAGATCTTCGATCGAATAGATATCGTGGTGCGGCGGCGGACTGATCAAGCCGACACCGGGGGTGCTGTAACGGATGCGAGCAATATTCTTGTCGACCTTGCGTCCAGGCAATTCACCGCCTTCCCCGGGCTTCGCACCCTGGGAGATTTTGATTTGGATTTCGTCGGCGTTGGTCAAGTACTCAATCGTGACACCGAATCGCCCCGATGCGACCTGCTTGATTGCCGACCGTTTGGAGTCGCCGTTCTCCAGTAGCTGGAAGCGGATCGGGTCCTCGCCGCCTTCGCCGGTGTTACTCTTTCCGCCCAGCCGATTCATGGCAATCGCCAGGGTCTCGTGTGACTCGGCACTGATGCTGCCAAAGCTCATCGCACCGGTGCAAAACCGCTTGACGATCTCGCTGGCCGGTTCGACCTCGTCCAGAGGGAGCGGCGGCTTGATGCCTGCTTTGAAATCCAGCAAACCGCGAAGCGTGCAGCGGAGGCGATTGTCTTCGTTGATCTGATGCGCGAACTTCCAATAGGCGTCTTCGCTGCCCGTCCGCGCCGCGACCTGGAGACTGGCAATCGAATCGGGCGACCAGGCGTGTTTTTCACCTTCGGCCCGCCAATGGAATTCGCCTGGATTGGGAAGCTGTTTCAGTTTGTCTTCGTTGCGCTCAGGATAACCGAGCGCATGCCGGCGGAGCGTTTCTTCGGCGATGACGTCGAACGAGACTCCCTGGATGCGACTGGCGGTGCCGACAAAGCAGGTGTCGATTACTTCGTCCCGCAAGCCGAGGGCTTCAAAGATCTGCGCACCCTTGTAACTTTGCAGCGTACTGATGCCCATCTTGGCCATCACTTTCAGCATGCCCTTGGCAACGCCTTTACGATAGGCGGCAACCACTTTGTCGTCGTCCATTGACGGATCCAACAAACCGTCGCGTCTGGCTTGCCAAAGGGACTCGAATGCCAAATAGGGGTTGATCGCATCGGCACCGTAACCGATCAGCAAACAGAAATGGTGGACTTCGCGTGCTTCGCCGGATTCGATGGCCAGACCGATGCGAGTCCGTTTGGCCTGCCGGACCAGGTGATGGTGAACGGCCCCGATGGCCAACAAAGCACTCACGGGAACGCGATCGTGGCTGGTGTCGCGATCGCTGAGCACGACCAATTGAATTCCGGCGTCGGCGGCTTGCTCAGCTTCCGCTGCGATCCGGTCGAGCGTTTTCCGCAAACCGGCTTTGCCTTCACTGCGGTCAAAGGTGATATCGACGACTCGGCTGTTCCAGCCGTTGTGTTTGATGTGTTTTAGCGCGGCAATCTCTTCGTTGGTCACGATGGGGTGTTCCACCAGCAGCCGGTGACAGTGCTGGGGCGTGGCATCCAGCAGATTTTGCTCAGGTCCGATGTAACACTCCAGCGACATGATGACTTCTTCGCGAATCGAGTCGATTGCGGGGTTGGTCACTTGCGCGAATAACTGCTTGAAGTAGTCATAGATCAGCCGCGGTTTGTCGCTCAAACAGGCGATCGCACTGTCGTTGCCCATCGATCCGACGGGATCACGAAGTTGTTCGACCATCGGCCGGAGCATGAAGGTCATCGTCTCGGCGGTGTACCCGAAGGCCTGCATTCGCGGCAGCAACGTCTCTTTGTCAAAGCCGTGGGGTTGGCTTTCGGGATACAGATCCGCCAGCCGCATCCGTTGCTCGCGCAGCCAATCGCCGTAGGGCATCTTTTTCGCAAACGTGGTCTTCAGTTCATCGTCGGGAATCAGACGTCCTTGTTGAAAATCGATCAAGAACATTTTTCCCGGCTGCAAGCGTCCTTTTTCTTTGACGATCGCAGGATCGACCGGCAGCACACCCACCTCGCTGGCCATGATGCAGCGATCGTCGTGAGTGATGTAGTAACGACTGGGACGCAGCCCGTTGCGGTCCAGCACCGCGCCGATGTACTTTCCGTCGGTAAAGGCAATCGAAGCCGGGCCGTCCCAAGGTTCCATCAGACAGGAAAAGTACTCGTAAAAGGCGCGTTTCTCTTCCGGCATCGTTTCGTGTTTTTGCCAGGCTTCAGGGATCATCATCATGACGGCTTCTTGCAGCGTGCGGCCTGTCATCAGCAGAAACTCAAGCACGTTGTCGAAGGTCCCGGAGTCGCTGCAGTGCGGTTCGACGACCGGAAACAGTTTCCGCAAGTCGTCGCCGAACAAGTCGCTCTTGGCGCTGCCCTCACGGGCCTGCATCCAATTCTTGTTTCCGCGGAGCGTGTTGATTTCGCCGTTGTGGCTCATGAACCGCAACGGCTGCGCGCGATCCCAACTGGGGAACGTGTTGGTGGAAAAACGGCTGTGCACCATCGCCAGATGCGTTTCGAAATCCGGATCGCGAAGATCGGGGAAGTACGGCATCACTTGTGCGGGCGTCAGCATGCCCTTGTAAATGATGACTTTGGTGCTGAGTGAACAGATGTAGAACACCAAAGCCTGATTGAGCGTTTGGCTACCGCGCAGCTGGTGGCTGGCTTGCTTGCGAATCTGATACAGCCTTCTCTCGAAAGCCTCGCCTTCGATCCCCTCGGCGGCGGCCACGAATAGCTGCTCGATGACGGGTTCGGAAGCGCGTGCCGTGGGGCCCACGTCAGCCAACTCTGTTTCTTGCGGGACATCGCGCCAACCGAGGTGAATTTGCCCGGCATCGGCAATCAGCTGTTCGATCGTTCGCTTACAGAACGCCCGCTCCTCGGGATCGGTGGGCAAGAACACCAGTCCGGCTGCAAAACGCCCGGGCTGGGGTAGATCGACATTCAGATCTTGCTTCGCGACTTTGGCCAAAAACTTGTGCGGCAGCCCGCACATGATGCCCGATCCGTCACCCGTATTGGGCTCGCAACCGCAAGCGCCGCGGTGATTCATGTTCTGCAGAATCGTGTCGGCATCAACCACGTTCTGGTGACTGGGAACGCCCTTGATGTGCGCAATGAATCCGACACCGCACGAGTCCTTTTCATGCTCGGGATCGTACAGACCTTGGGCCGGCGGAAGATGAAAACTTGAGCCGGTAGCGTGTTCGTTCTGTTGTTTCATAATCAACTCTTTGGTTCATCCAAATCGGTGTTGGCAGGGTCTTGTCATCCAGACATCACTGTTGTCTGGCGCTTCCGGCTGCCCGATCAAGCAACGATCGACGTGCCGGTCCCCGCACGCGTCGTCACCGTCTCCACGGACGGCTTCCCGCCGCCGGGTTTGCTTTTTCTGATTTCCGAATCAAGCGGACGACCCAAGAGGAGCGAGCCGAATTCATTCGCGGCTCGACTGAGGTGTCCAGGGCGTCGGAAGATAATGCCCAGAGGCCGCGTCATGCGCAACTCTCGACATGCAACCACTCGTAGCGAGCCGGTCGCGGTTTCGCGGCGGACAGCCGCTTCCGGGACGATCCCAATGCCGCGACTGGCCTGGATCGCACGAATCATCGAATCGGCGTTGTCAAACTCCATTCGCACGTTGACCTTCACGCCCGCCTTGGCCAAAGCCTCGTCGATTTGCTGACGCAGCGGAAGCTGGCGGTCAAAGCCCACCATCTCCATGCCATTGAGCTCGGTCAAACTCACCTGGTGCTGCTTCGCCAACGGATGATCGGCCGAACAAACCAGCCGCATCGGTTCCTTTTGCCAGAGCACCGATTGCAAGTCCTTGGTGTTCCTGGGAAAGCTGACCAAGCCAAAATCGACTTCGCCCCCAATCGTCATTTCGACCACACGCTGGCTCGATCCAAACTCCACCTTGACGTCGACACCGGGATGAAGCCGCTCGAATTCCTCGCTGGCTTCCGGCAGATAACTCAAACCAACCGAGTAAACGGCACCGATCGTGACCAGGCCACTGAGTTGTTCACTGATGCTGCGGACCTCTTGCTGCAGTCGGTCATAGCTTCGCAGCACTCCACGGACGCCGCGCAGATAAGTCTTGCCGGCAAGCGTCAACACCAGGGGGCGTTTGGATCGGTCGATCAACTGC
>JBFJVZ010000262.1:0-11196 GCA_041623895.1 Pirellulaceae bacterium
CTGCGGCTCGGCGGGAGCCTCGCCCTCCCATCAAACTCATGTTGTCTTGGCCACAAACAACGCATGTTCGCGATGCCACAAATACCCCAGACTCAGCCGCAAAGTTTTTCCGACGCTGCGGCTCGACAGGGCCCCGGCCCACCCATCAATTCCCTTCTGACACAACACAAGCATTCACAGCCCAGCGAATTGCCTCACGATGACGGCCCGTAGTAGTGGTTATCTTCGGCCCTATAATGAGCCCCCACACCAGACCACCACGACGCGATTTAATGGAGCGGAGAACGCGTGAGCGAGATTGAGAAAACCATCATCATTGGAAGTGGCCCGGCGGGTTGGTCGGCAGCAATCTATGCCGCACGTGCAAATCTGGATCCGCTTGTCTACGAGGGTACGGTCACACCCGAGATGATTCCGTTGGGCCAGTTGGCCTTCACCACGGAGGTTGAAAACTACGCCGGTTTTCCCGCTGGAAACGTTCGCGCGTTTGTCGAATCCGCGGTCGACAAAGATCGGCACTGGAATCTGCCCATGGCGCCGCAGGGCCACGAGCGCGATGGTCAGCCGCATTACGCGGTTCAGGGTGTCGAGTTAATGGAGCTGATGAAGCAGCAGGCTTTGAATTTCGGCACCCGCGTGGTCGGCGACGATATTGCCGGCGTCGATTTTTCAGACGACGTCAAGCTCTTGAATCCGGCCGGAGGCGATCCTGTTCGTGCTCACACGGTGATCATCGCTACGGGTGCTCGAGCCAATTATTTGGGCTTGCCATCGGAGCAAGATTACAAGAACAAGGGCGTCAGCGCCTGTGCGGTTTGCGATGGCGCTTTGCCGATTTATCGCGGCAAGCCGTTGGCCGTTGTCGGCGGTGGCGACTCGGCCGTTGAAGAAGCCACTTATCTGGCGAACCTGAAAGGTGCCGATACGATTCACATGCTGATTCGACGCGATGCGATGCGGGCGTCCAAGGTGATGCAGGATCGTGCGATGAAACACCCCAAGATCGAAATTCATTGGAACACAGTGGTCGATGAGGTTCAGGGTGACGGAAAACTCGTCAACAACCTGAAGATCAAAAGCACCAAAGACGGTTCGATCAGCGACTTGCCGGTCGGCGGCATGTTTGTTGCGATCGGCCACACACCCAACACCGCATTTTTGGACGGCGCTGTGGAAATGAACAGCGAAGGCTACATCAAGTGGACCAAGGCGTTTCGTACCAACACAACGGTCCCCGGTGTCTTTGCTGCCGGCGACGTCGCCGACGATTACTATCGACAAGCGATTACATCCGCGGGAACGGGCTGCATGGCAGCGTTGGACGCCGAGAGATACCTGGCCGACAAAGAATCTTAAACTTGCTCATAGTGGCAGGCAAAACTTATGAACGACGACGCAGCAGCTTCACGCGAAGACGAGTTACTTGAGGCGGCCGCTGAGAGTGGTGCGCTTGGCAAAGCAGCGATCTACACGCGACTGTCCGGCCCCGGTTGGTTGCAGGGAGCAATCACACTGGGAGGCGGTTCGCTGGCCGGCGCGCTTTATTTGGGCGTGATTATGGGCTACGAAATGATGTGGCTACAGCCGCTGGCCATGATCCTGGGCGTGGTCATGCTTAGCGCCATCAGCTACGTCGCACTCTCTACCGGCGAGCGTCCGTTTCATACGCTCAAGCATCACATTAGTCCGGTATTGGCCTGGGGTTGGCTGATCGCCACGATGATGGCCAACATCGTTTGGTCGCTGCCTCAATTTGCCCTGGGCACCGCGGCTGTGCAACAGAATCTGGTGCCGGCATTGAACAACGGGACCGGAAAAGTCGCGGTCGCTGTTGCCTTGCTGGTCGTCGCCACGATCATCGTCTGGTTCTACAACTCGGGCAGCGCCGGTATCAAGTTCTTTGAGTTGATTCTCAAGGCAATGGTTGGTGTCGTCGTGTTATCGTTCTTTGGCGTCGTGTTGGCACTGACGATCAAAGGAGCTTTGAATTGGGATCAGATTCTCGCCGGCTTGATTCCAAGATTCAACTACCTCTTCGAGCCGGTTCCCGCACTTGCCGTCCACGTCGAGCAGTCAGGTAGCTACGCCGACTGGTGGAACAGCACGATCGCGGGCATTCAAAAAGACCGCATCATTACCGCGTTTGCGACTGCGGTCGGTATCAATATGACGTTTCTATTGCCCTATTCGATGCTCAGGAAAGGTTGGGGTACGAAACACCGTGGGCTGGCGATTTATGACCTGTCGATCGGCCTGATCATTCCCTTCGTACTTGCCACGGGTTGCGTCGTGATCGCGGCAGCCAGTCAATTCCACGGTAAGACAGCCGACGTCTTCACGATGATCGAAGAAGGCAAATCAGGCAAAGAAGTCAAAGACTATTACAAGTTCGCCGACATGCGAATCAAGCAAGAGCAGGGCGACGCGTTTGATTCATTGTCAGAATCGGAACTTGCTGCGGTGCGAGCTGAACTGCCACAAGCGGACCGTAAATTGGCCGCCATGCTGGCCGGTCGCGATAACTTTGCCCTGGCCACAACGCTCGAGCCGCTGGTCGGTAAAGGCATCGCCCAAACGTTATTCGGCATCGGCGTGCTGGGCATGGCGCTTTCGACAATCATCATCCTGATGCTGATCAATGGATTCGCGTTTTGTGAATTGATCAATGTTCCAGCCGAGGGAAACATGCATCGCTTGGGCAGTCTGATTCCGGCGGTCGGTGTGGTTGGACCGTTTGTCTGGGGGCAGGCGGCTCCGGCGCTGGCCACACCAACGTCAGTCATCGGCGGGGCGATGCTGCCGATCGCGTACTTCTCGTTTTTGTTGTTGATGAATTCGCCGCGAGCCCTGGGAAGCTCGATGCCTTCGGGAGGAAAACGCGTTTTCTGGAACGTCCTGATGATCACGGCGACCGCTGTCGCAACTTTTGGATCGGTCTGGGGACTGAGGGACAAATCGATGAACGGATTCCCGATCGGTAACGTCGCTCTGGGTGTGCTGGCCGTGATGCTCGTTTTGGGTGTCGTGGGCTTCTTCGGCAAACAAGCTGAGCATAAGCGAGACAACGAATAATCTTTGCTGTGGAATTGGTGAGGGAATGCTGTGGAAAGCAAGAGTATTTGTGCCGCAGATCGCGAAGCGGATCAGCAAACGGGGTGATCAATGACCAATTGGATTAGCGTCAAGGCGGCCCGACAAGAATCTTGCGTGGGTCAGGACTGCGAAATTCGCGGCTGGGTTCGCACTCGCCGCGACAGCAAAGGCGGATTTAGCTTTATCGAAGTCAATGACGGCAGCTGTCTTGGGAATCTGCAAGTTGTCGCTCCCGGTGAATTAAAGAACTATGCGGACGAGGTTCAAAAGCTTTCGCCCGGATGCAGCGTTGTCGTGGCCGGCCAATTGCAGGCGTCACCGGCAAAAGGACAGGCCACCGAATTGCACGCCACTGAGGTTCGTGTGCTGGGCTGGGCAGATGCGGAAACCTATCCCCTGCAAAAGAAACGTCATACATTTGAGAAACTGCGTGAGTGGGCACACTTGAGAACGCGGACCAATACTTTGGGCGCGGTGATGAGGGTCCGCGATCAAGTTAGCCAATCGATCCACAGTTTTTTTCACGAGAACGGATTTTTCTACGCTCACACGCCCATCATCACGGCCAGTGATTGTGAGGGGGCAGGCGAAATGTTTCGCGTCACCGCGCTGGACCTGGAGATGCTGGCCAAATCAGGTGGCCCAGTCAACTATTCGTACGATTTCTTTGATCAGCCCACCTTCCTGACCGTCAGCGGCCAGTTGGAAGCGGAAACATTTGCCACGTCGTTGGGACGCGTTTATACGTTCGGTCCAACTTTTCGCGCCGAAAACAGCAATACCAGCAGGCATTTGGCTGAGTTTTGGATGGTCGAGCCAGAGGCCGCCTTCTACAATTTGAATGACAACATGCGGTTGGCCGAAGACTTTCTGAAACGCGTCTTTAGCGACTGCCTGAACAACTGTGGCGAAGACATGGAGTTTTTTGATCTGCGAATTGAGAAAGGCAAGATCGACCAGATCCAAGGCGTTGTCGAAAAACCGTTCGCACATTTGACCTACACGGAAGCAATCGAGATTCTGACCGGCAGTGATCAAAAATTTGAGTATCCGATTAGCTGGGGTACCGATCTGCAAGCCGAGCACGAGCGATTCTTAACGGAGCAACACGTCGGCGGACCGGTGATCTTGACCGACTATCCCGCCAGCATCAAACCGTTTTACATGCGCGTCGGTGATGACGAAAAAACCGTCGCCGCCATGGATGTACTGGTTCCGGGCGTCGGTGAAATCATCGGCGGCAGCCAGCGCGAAGAACGCTTGGATGTGCTTCGCCGGCGGATGGCGGAAGCCGAATTGGACGAAGAACATTACTGGTGGTACATCGATCTTCGCCGCTTCGGTACCGTTCCCCATGCAGGCTTCGGACTCGGTTTGGAACGCGCCGTTCAATACATAACAGGCATGGGCAACATTCGTGACGTGATTCCATTTCCGCGCACACCCGGCAACGCGGAATTCTAATGACCGCGGGACGCTTGGCACCGTCGCCCACCGGGGCACAGCACTTGGGCAATGCGAGAACTTATTTGTTGGCCTATTGGTCGGCTCGTCACCACGGCTCTGACTTGGTGCTGCGAATCGAGGACGTCGACTCGCCACGCGTCAAATCTTGGGCGACCCAGCAAGCGATCGATGATTTGCGTTGGTTAGGAATTGACTGGGATGAAGGCCCCGACATCGGTGGCCCCCATGCTCCCTACATCCAGACTGAGCGACTTGACCAATACACCAAGGCACTGGATCGTTTGATCGTCGAAGATCGTGTTTTTCCATGCACTTGCACTCGCAAAGATATTGCCGCCGCAGGTTCGGCGCCGCACTTTGAACACGAGGGCCCGATCTATCCCGGCACATGTGCCGGCTGGAGGACCGGTGACTCAATTCCGGAAACGGGAACTTTCTGTTGGCGGTTTCGCGCGGGAACTCAAGAAATTGTCTTCCTTGATCTGGTTGCTGGCCGGCAAGCGTGCACGCCGTCCGCCGATTTGGGTGACTTTCCAATCACGCAAAAAAACGGAAAACCGTCTTATCAACTTGCGGTGGTTGTTGATGATGGACTGATGGGAATCACGGAAGTTGTTCGCGGCAATGATTTGATTCCCAGCACATTTCGGCAAATCGAATTATTCCGAGCACTCGAACTAGCGGTGCCGAGATTTGCCCACGTGCCTTTGGTTTTGGGGCCGGATGGGCGGCGATTAGCAAAGCGTCACGGTGATACCAGGCTGCATCACTATCGCGAATTGGGCGTTGCTCCCGAGATCATCGTCGCTTGGGCAGCCGAGAGTGCGGGTCTAACCGGTTCAGGCGAGCCGATCAGAGCCCGCGACTTGATCGATCCATTCAGCTGGGATCGCTTGCGTCGTGAGGACACGACGATTGACGAGGCAATGATCGCGCTGGCTTAGTTTTCCGTCAATTGCGGGTATCTACGATTTTCTGTTACTCGTGAAGGACAAGTTTCCCAACCGCCGGGAGGGCGACGCTCCCGCGGAGCCGCAACACTCGTGAAGGACAAGTTTCCCAACCGCCGGGAGGGCGACGCTCCCGCGGAGCCGCAACACGTTTTCCGACGCTTCGGCTCGGCGGGAGCCTCGCCTCGCCCTCCCATGAAACTCATGTTCGCTATTCGAATACCTCGGCATCGATCTACTCGGGATGGAATAACAACTTTGTACCGTTGGGAATTTGATGGCCGCGGAGAAACTCTTCCGCGACCATTTCGCGTTTTCCAGCCGGTTGCAGCCTTTCGATTTCAATCACGCCATCACCGGTCGCGACTAAAAATCCTGGACCAGCGAGGACCTGCCCCGGAACTGCGGGACCTTTTTCCGCACCAGATCTTTTGATCTTCTTAATCGCCAGGCGAACGGGAGGCTTTGACTCGTTCAACGGAAGCAACGTGAAGGCAATCGGCCATGGCTGCATTCCGCGAACGTGACATTCAAGCTCACGCGTTGTTCGGTTCCAATCGATCTCGCCTTCTGATTTGCTCAACCGCGGCGCCCGGCTGACTTTGCCGCCATCTTGGGGCGTGCCGATCGTTGATTTTTGATCCCAGCTCGACAGCAAATTGACCGCTTCCGAGACGGCATCAACGCCAATGGTTGATAATCGATCTTCCAACTCACCGGCGGTTTCTTGGTCGTCGATGTCGGTTTGGCGGACGCACAAGATCGGGCCACCATCCAATTTGGGTGTCATGTGAATCACCGTGACACCGGTAACCCGATCGCCGCTAAGCATTGCGCGTTGCACCGGAGCGGCACCTCGATATGCGGGCAACAAGGAACCGTGCAAGTTGATGCCGCCCAGCGGAGTTGCCGCCAAGGCATCCGGCTTCAAGATTTGACCGTAATCACAGACGACTAATAGATCAGCCCCGACCCCGGTGATCCGTTCGATTGCTTCAGGATCGTTGATACTTGTCGGATCAAATATCGGCAATTGGTTTTGCTCCGCCCAAGTTCGCACGGGCGAAGCCGGCCGACCTTTGCGACTTTTGACCGGCGGTTCCGGTTTTGTGACAACCAACGCAATCTTGTAGCCGGCTTTGAATAACGCCTCAAACGAAGGAACCGCAAAGGGACCGGTCCCCATCAGGATCAATCGCAACGGTTGATGGATCGTCGCCGACATTGATTCTATGTGTATTTCTCCAGCCAACGAAGCAAGCCAGCCGCTAAAGCTTCGTCGCTTTCAATGGAACCAGCTGACTGCTTGGATTGAAAGTCTGTTTCCAGTTCCGCCAGCGGCTCCTGAAGTTCCCGTTTCGCTTCTTCGGACAGCCGGTCGACGAACAGGACTCCGTTCAGATGGTCGTTTTCGTGCTGCAGGACTCGAGCCAGAAACCCATCGACTTCACGTTCGATTGGATTGCCCTGCAAATCATAAGCGCTTAGACGAATTGTTTTCGGTCGCTTGACGTTGCCATACAGCCCGGGCAGGCTGAGACAGCCTTCTTGCGCAGTTTCGTTTCCTTTGGGGAATTGCAATTCGGGATTGATCACGACCAGCTCTTCACCCTCGCCCTGTTGCCCGGAGGGATTTGCCACAAACATCCGCAACGGCAAATCGACTTGATTGGCGGCCAGCCCCACGCCCTCTGCTTCGTACATCAATTCCAGCATCCGTGCCGCGATCTCCTTCAACTCGTTATCGACACGGCAAATCGGCTTGCTTTTGTACCGCAGCGTGGGGTGCGGATAACGAATGATTTCAAGTTCCATAAGTCACAGAATCGGCTGGCGAGAGACAACGATGTGATAACAGGATGAACGATTCTGTCACTTTTGTGCAGGGGAGATTATTTGCCCGGCCTGCCTGCTGGACACCGTGGTGCGATTGGACCACCATTTGGCATGCAAAACAGAAAAACGATTGCACTGTTTAAGCGAGCCCTCACTTCGCCGGCGGAACCCAATCTCCAGGTGCGATCCATCGGTGAATCAACAATTTTGGACGCTGGGATCGACACTCGCGGCTCTTTGGAAGCCGGGATTCTACTGGCGCGTCTTTGTCTGGCTGATAGCGCGACCGTCCGACTAACGCCGGCCAACCCAGACTTACTGGCCAGCGACAATTCCGTTTACGTGCGAACGGACCACCCTCTGGTCGCCTGCTTGGGAGCCCAGTACGCAGGCTGGCCGGTGCAAACGGACGACTTTTTTGCGATGGGCAGCGGCCCGATGAGAATGCGGCGCGGTAAGGAAGAAGTGCTGGAACAACTGCAACTGATCGAAGCAGCTTCGCAAGTCGCCGGCGTGCTGGAATCGGACAAGCTGCCCACGCCAGCGGCCATCGAACTGATCGCGGCCGAGTGCGGCGTCCCGAGCGATTCCATCCACCTTGCGATTGCCCCGTCAACGTCGATCGCCGGCAGCGTGCAAGTCGTCGCCCGCAGCATCGAAACAGCAATGCACAAACTGCATGAGTTAAAGTTTGACGTGCGGCGAATCGTGTCAGCCACCGGAGTAGCACCGCTCCCGCCGCCGGCCGAACCTGGAAACACGGTGGCCGGCATTGGGCGGACCAATGATGCGGTTTTGTATGGCGCTCGCGTGACACTGTGGGTCGACTGTGACGACAAGCAAATCGATGCCGTCGCCGAGAATGTGCCGAGCCGTAGTTCCGCGGATTATGGCCGGCCATTTGCCGAGATATTCAAAGATTATGAGTACGATTTTTACCGTGTCGATCCGTTGTTGTTTAGTCCCGCCGTGGTCACGTTTCACAATTTGAAGTCGGGTCGGACTTGGAGTCACGGATCGGTTGAAACCGATATTCTCAGGCAATCTTTTTTGAAATGAGTGGGCGTATTTTGGTTCTCGGTGGCGGCGAAGGCTGGCATGCTGGTCAATTGCGCGAAGCAGCTCGCATGATCGGATGCGAGATCTGTTTTGCGACCTACGAGTCACTTTCCGCATCGATCGAACCGAATTCGACGCAGCTGCTATCGGAAGTTGGTGATCTTCGCAGCTTCGATGCCGTGCTGACTCGTACCATGCCAGCCGGATCGCTTGAACAAGTCACTTTTCGCCTGGCCATCCTGCACGATTACGCTGATGCTAATCTGCCGATTGTCAATCCACCGCGGTCTCTGGAAATCGCTATCGACAAGTATGCGACTCTGGCACACGTTGCCAAACTCGGCTTTCAGGTTCCGCCGACGCAAGTCGTGCAGTCTCGCAACTCCGCGATCAAGGCATTCGAGGAGCTAGGCGGCGATTGCGTGATCAAGCCAATTTTTGGCGGCGAAGGGCGGGGAGTGATGCGAATTCAAGACAGCCAACTGGCGTGGTACACGTTTGCCACGCTGGAGCAATTGAACGCGGTTTTTTATGTGCAGCAATTCATCGCCCCGGGCGGCATTGATACTCGATTCCTGGTCGTTGGCGATCAGGTGTTCGGCGTTCGCCGTGAAAACAAGCACGATTTTCGCACCAACGTTTCCAGCGGTGCCGACGTGTATGCAGTCGACCCGACGCCGCACCAGCGCCTGATGGCGACGCAGATCGCGCGCTCAATCGGACTGAAATTCGCTTCGGTCGATATCATCGAAGCAGACGATGGCACGCCCCGAGTCCTGGAGGTGAACGCGATTCCAGGCTGGCGCGGTGCGCAATCGGTATCGGACATCAATATTGCCGCAGAAATCATTTCGCTGTTGCTGGCAGAGTCGCGAAGAACGGAGGAAATTGCCGGATGAGCGACAAGCAGATCGACGGCAATGTTGCGGCGCGACTGCGCATCGTTGCCTCGTTGATGCCGGGAGCGATCGCGATCGCACAGCCGGACGGCAAACCGGGTCAAGATGGATTGCGCAATTATGCGTTGACCACATTCCAGAGTCTGGATGAAAGCAGTCAGGCAATCGCTCGTGGACTGGTCGCTTGGGGCATTCGTCCCAACATGCGGTTAGTGATGCTGGTTCCTTTCGGTGCGTCGTTCATACAACTGGCGTTCGCCCTGTTGAAAGCCGGCGTAACAATGGTGCTGATCGATCCAGGCATGAACCGCAAGCACTTAATTCAGTGTTTGAGCGAAGCCAGGCCCGATGGATTTGTGGGAATACCAAAAGCGCAGGCGATTCGCACCCTACTACGAGGAAAGTTCCCAACGGCAAAGTGGAACGTTACCGTCGGCCGCCGTTACTTTTGGGCGGGCAAGACGCTGCGGCAGATCGAAGCGATGGGCAACCGCAACGACAGCGAAACCAGACAACCAATGCTGCCGCGAATCGAGCGGAGCGACGCCGCTGCGATCATCTTCACCACCGGCAGCACCGGACCACCAAAAGGTGTGTTGTACACGCATGGCACCTTTCACGCTCAGATTGATCTGATTCGCGAGCGGTACGACATTCATCGTGGCTCCCGCGATCTTGCCTGCTTCCCGCTGTTCGGGCTGTTCGACGCCGTGATGGGCGTGACCACAATTATCCCCGACATGGACCCCACGCGGCCGGCGGAAGTCGACCCCTCGGCTTTGATCGAAGCGGCCACACAGTGGGAAGTCGACCAGGCGTTCGGGTCGCCGGCGCTGTGGAACACGGTGGTCCGCTGGTGCCACCAACACAATCTCCAGCGGCCTTTCCCGACGCTACGTCGTGTGCTTTCCGCCGGTGCCCCGGTGCCAGCCGAGACGCTGAAAGAACTTCGCGAATTGGTTAATCCCGATGCGAACATCCAGACGCCCTACGGTGCCACCGAAGCGCTACCGATTGCTTCGATTGAATCACGCGAAGTGATCGCAGAAACGGGGCCGGCTGCCGCGAAGGGCAAAGGAGTCTGTGTGGGTACGCCCTTCGAGAGTGTTCAGTGGAAAGTGATCGAGATTGACGACGGCCCCATTAAATCGATCGATCAAATCAAAGAATTAAAGCAAGGAAAGATTGGCGAGCTGATGGTCACCGGACCAATGGTGACCAAAGAATACGTCATCCGATCGGAGCAGAACGCATTGCACAAGGTAGCGGACGGTGATCGCATCTGGCATCGAATGGGAGACGTTGGTTACTTGGACGAGCGGGGCCGGTTTTGGTTTTGTGGTCGCAAAGCGCACCGCGTCGTTTGCGGCGATCGCACGATGTTCACGATTCCTTGCGAAGCAGTCTTTAACTCGCATCCGTCGGTTTATCGATCTGCCTTGGTACCGCGTGGTCAACGTCCCAACCAAACGCCTGTGATCCTGGTCGAGACGCATCCCGAACAGCAGCCACAAAGCGAACAAGAAACGATCGCCTTGCGGGATCAGCTCTTGGATCTGGCTTCGCGAAACCCGCTGACCATGCGGATCAAAGAGATCATCGTTCGCAGCCAGCCCTTGCCCGTGGACATCCGCCATAACAGCAAGATCTTCCGTGAGCAGTTGGCGAAAGAGTTGGCGCCGCCCTAACGTAGGCCAGGACCTGGAGAGTGTCCGGCTTAGGAAGGAATTTGAGCCTGGCTTTTCTTATCAGTAACGGTGGTTGTCGGCATCGACGTTTTCGTTCCTCACAACCATCCGACAACTGCGTAGCAGTGGCAGCTTAGAGCCTGGGGTCAGGATTGCTCGTCTGAGCGAGCATTCCGCAGCCCCAGGACACGTCATGTCCAGCTC
>JBFJVZ010000263.1:0-11189 GCA_041623895.1 Pirellulaceae bacterium
CGACTTTCATAATCCCCGCTTTTTGAAGGAACACATCAATCAATCACCAGTAGCAACTGCGGGCAGCCGCAGTTTGCGTTCGGGACGCCGCAATCCCGAGCAGGCCGGTAATCGCGACGCCGGACCGTGTTCTTGATCTGGCTCGTTGCCGGTAGAATCGCAGTCCTTAATGGTGTGATCGGATAGCTAAACCGCGTGGGGCCTATGACGCAAACTACGGATCTTAACCCTACGATTGCCGGCTATGACCTTCAGCGGCGGATCGCCTGCGGAGGAATGAGCGACGTGTTTCTTGCCACTGATGTGGAAGGGGCTCAGACGGTTGTGATCAAGACATCAACCGCCAGCGCCGACGAGCAAACGCGTCGACGGTTGATCAGAGAGCATCGTTTGCTGCTTGCCATCGATCATCCTAACGTCGCCAAAGTTTTGGATGGCGGCTGTGAAAACGATCGGCCGTACCTGGTCTTGGAATACATCCAAGGCGATTCGTTGCGCGATCGGCTGAAGCCGGGTCAACCGTTGCCGTGGCAGGAGGCGATGCCGATTCTAAAACAGGTAAGCAGTGCGCTGGCGGCATTGCACGCGGAAAACATTCTGCACCGAGACGTCAAACCGGAAAACGTGCTGATTGACCGCCAGGGGAACATCAAGTTGATCGACCTTAGCATCGGGACGGAACTGCCCGAGTTGGGTGCCGTTACCAGTCACGATCAGTTTTTGGGCACGGTCGATTACATGGCGCCCGAGCAACGGCACCGGATCGGGATCGATCATCGGGCCGACCAATATTCGCTGGCCGCCGTCACGTTTGAAATTTTGACCGGCGTATGCGCACTGGGACAATTTCGCCGACCGTCGGATTTGAATCCGGACCTGAACGCCGTCGTTGACGAAGCCTTACTGAAAGGACTCGAGCGGGATCCGGATGACAGGTTCGATTCAGTGCAAAGTTTCGCCGCCGCGGTTCTGGCGGCCGGAACGCCATCGCAGCGGCGGCTACCGAAGTTTGTGCTTTACGCGGCTACTTTCCTGATTTTGATTTTGGGCTGCGCGCTCGCGTACCTCAATCCTCGGCAAGCGTTCTCCGATCAGACGCAAGCGGTTCCAAGCAAGAATGATTTGCCGCTTGTATCCAACGCGGGCCATGAAGTGTTCACCAACTCTTTGGGGATGAAGTTTGTCTTGATTCCGCCGGGCACTTTTCAGATGGGTGTCTCAACTGATGACTTACACGAGATGTTTGGCGACCAAGTGCCTCCTCCGTTCAAGACTGAATCACCCGCGCACACGGTAACATTAACGCAGTCTTTCTGGATGGGCATGTGCGAAGTATCGGTCGGGAAGTTTCGCGCGTTCGTGCAGGATACGAACTACCAAACGACCAGTGAACGATCGATCGCCGAGCAGGGAAGATTACCAGACCAACCGGTGTGGAACGATCCAATTCATTACCCGAGCAGCGACGACTTGCCAGTGTGTGCCGTCAGCTGGCATGACGCCGTGCGATTCTGCCAATGGCTTAGCGAGCGTGAAGGCGTCATGTATCGTTTGCCTAGCGAAGCCGAATGGGAATACGCCTGTCGCGCGGGAAGAACCGGCCCTTGGTGTTGCGAGCAAGCAAAACTGCCGCTTCACGCAGTCTTCTCCCGCCCCTGGCATCAAGGTCCTGGTGTGATTGGAGGGCGTCATCCCAATCGATGGGGGCTTCATGACATGCATGGTAATGTCTGGGAATGGTGCCAAGATTACTTCCGCAGCGATTACTACAACAGTTCGCCCTCGATCGATCCGGTCTGTTTGCAGCGGTCGGACTCTGACGATTGCCGTACGCTGCGTGGCGGAGGTTACTTTGCGGCATCGCGCACGATTCGCAGCGCGAGTCGTCGCGGATACGAGGACCACGAAGCATGCACGGACCGCGGCCATGCAATCGGCTTTCGAGTTGTCCGGGACGTGGCGTTGCCGAAAATCGCCGTCCGGAGCCGATGATGCTGGAGCAATTGATGGATGCCCGCGATCTCGAAGTATTGGCCTGGAGACTGTTTGAGGAATCCAACGACGCCATCTTTTTGTTGGACGCCGAAACCGAACGGATTTGGCAAGCCAACCCAACAGCTCAGCGATTGACTGGATTGCGCTGGCGCGCGCTCCGCGGCCGCTGCCTGCAGGACGTCATTCACAGCAGTTCCGACGATCAAATCAAACGCTTGCTTTCAGCCGTCCGTCAGACCGGTTTTTTCCATTCGCAAGAAGAGTATTTGCTGCAACGCTGCGATACGCAGCCGCTGCCGATCAATGTCAGTGTCAGTCGAGTCCACGCGCCGTCTGGGCAGGTCGGTTTGGTGGTCGCGCGGGACATCTCTGATCGAAAGCGGGCCGAAGCTACTGTCCGAAAATTCAACGAGCAGCTTCAAGCACAGGTGAAATTGCAGACCGAGCAACTGAGCCGCGCAAATGAAGAGCTTGTTCAGCAGATTTGCACGCGCGAAACTGCCCAGCAAGAGCTTCGGCAGGCCAATACGCGGCTGCGCGAAGTGATCGGTCAATTGGAGCGTGCTCGGGAGCAAGCGATCCGTCGCGAAAGACTTCATGCGCTGGAGCAGATTGCCGGTGGCGTGGCTCACGACATCAACAACTCACTTTCAGGTGTCGCCGCCTATTCGGCACTGATCTTGGGAAAAGACTTGGACAGCGAAACGCGTGGCTGGGCTGAAGGAATCCGTATCACGGCCGGCGATATCGCGGGCATCGTCCGGCGATTGCGGCAGTTTTACGGAGACGCTCAGGAGCAACATGACCACGAATCAATCGATGTGGTGTCGTTGGTTCAGGAAGCTGTCCAGTTGAGCAAACCGAAATGGTTGGATGAGTCACTGCGGCGGCGAAAAGCGATCACGCTTTCTATTCGTGAAGAGGCTGCGCCGCTGATTGTCGGTGATCCGTCCGCACTCCGCTCGGTGTTATCCAACTTGATCTTCAACGCCGTCGATGCGATTGCCGGTCAAGGTCAAATCACGTTACGGATCGCTAAACGTGATTCGCAAGCAGTGATCGAGGTCTCTGACAACGGAGAGGGTATGTCGAGCGAGCAGCAACGCCGTTGCCTGGAACCTTTCTACACCACCAAGAGCGAAGGCACGGGGTTGGGGTTGAGTGTCTGCCACGGAATCGTCAAGGCGCATGGCGGGCAAATCGAAATCGAATCGACAGCAGCAGTGGGCTCGACCATCCGCTTGCTGATGCCGATTCCCAAGCTGACACGCGCTACCGCTTGCGACGCTACAGATTCTGGTTTGATGGATAGTTCGGGGGCGAGTTTGCTGGAAGGCAAGACGGTTTTATATGTCGATGATCATCAGGCCGCCCGGCAGTCGACTGCAGCGCTATTGGCTTCGCTGGGTCTGACCGTCGACACGGCAGAAGACGGTAGCAGTGGACTGGCAATGTTTCTTGAAAGGAGCTACGACATTTTGATCACCGACATGACGATGCCAGGCATGGATGGTCTTCAGCTAAGCAGCGAAATCAAACGGATCAATCCGGACTTTCCGGTGCTGGTTATTTCCGGTTGGTTGACGATCGACGTCGACAATGACCCGCAGACAGGGCCGAACAACATTCTCGGCAAGCCGCTGGATGGTGACGAACTTGCGGTCAAGTTGACCGATCTGCTGCGAGATTGTTCGCCACCGGGTGGGGCAGAGATGAAGGCGGATCGCGTCTGCAGCCGGACAAAACTCGGGTAAAACGGAATTCATTTCGTGGCCACGGTCAGGCACAACGGCATCAATTCCGTCCCGCGATGCCAGCTATTACAATAGCTGCCACGTCATCCGCTTCACGCAAGTTAACGTCTTATGCCAGCCAGCCGTTTCTGTCTAACGATCCTGTCTGTATTTTTCGTGAACCTTCATGCCGCTGCCGCCGACGATGCGTCGCAGGCTAGCGAGTCGCTTTCCGGCATGGAGGCGTTGACCAGGCAAGTCGACGGGCAATTGTCTGTGATCGCAAGCCTGCTGAAGTCAGGCGAGGCGATTGTCCCCGAGGATCTGGATTCGGTCGTCGCCCCAGAGGTTGAATGTGACTCGCTCCGTCCTGCCAGCGGGAAAGAGGTCTATCGCAACCATCAGCTACGCGTGTTGCGGGCCACGCCGCCATTTGATTCTACGAAGACCTGTCGCGGCCCAGATGAATTGGCCCGGGCGCTCAATCAAGCGAAACAGCCTTACCTGAATGCCCAACAGATCAAGCTGAAATTCAAGACGATTCGTGTTGCCAAAGATGGCGACTCGGTCGATTCCGACGTGATCGTTCATTACGCCGCCGTGCATGCCGATCACGTTGTCGAACAATCTGCCGACTGGTCGATGCAATGGACGCTTCAGAACAGCGATACGCCTCAGTTGCTTAGCATCAAGCTGAATGACTTTGAGGAAGTCCACACGCATCCGGGACAGGGGCAATGGTTTGCCGACTGCACGGAGGCCGTGTTTTCTGGTGCTGGTTCCTTTTCAGAGCAATTAATGAAGAGCACACGTGATTGGCGGAGCACGCTGACTGCGAAAGTGGACATCGATTTTGTCGGGCACGTGGGGATCGCGGTCGGAGATGTCAACGGAGATGAGCTCGAAGATGTGTTTCTGTGCCAGCCCAACGGCTTGCCAAATCGTCTGTATCTGCAGCTTCCCGATGGTACGGTGGAAGACGCCTCCGCGAAGGCCGGTGTCGATTGGCTGGACACCACACGCAGTGCCCTGTTGCTAGATCTGGATAACGATGGAGACCAGGATCTGGTCTGCGGCATCTCCAGGCATTTGCTGGTGATGGAGAACGATGGGCACGGCAAGTTCGACTTGCGCGGCAGCCCCGCGGCGCCGCAGCGGACGTATTCGATTTCCGCGGCCGACTACGACAATGATGGTGACTTGGATATTTACGCTTGCGGATACACCCGGCATGAAGATTTTCTCAACAATCCGTTGATCTCGATGCTGTCGATTCCCACCCCGTATCACGATGCCCGCAACGGTGGACCGAACGTGCTGCTCCGCAATGACGGGGATTTCAAATTCAGCGACGCCACTGCAGAGAGCGGGCTGAATCACAACAATGATCGCTTCAGTCATGCTGCCGTTTGGGACGATTTTGACAACGACGGCGACATGGACTTGTACGTTGCCAATGATTTTGGCCGCAACAACCTGTACCGGAATCAGCAGGGACGGTTTGCAGACGTCGCGGCAGCGAGCGGCACGGAAGACATGGCTGCGGGCATGGGTTTGGCGATCGAGGACTACAACAAAGATGGTTGGATCGACATCTATGTCAGCAATATGTTCTCTGCTGCCGGGCATCGAATCACCGCGCATCCCAAGTTCCGCGTCAAATCCACGGCAGAACAAAAGAGCCAGTTCAAGCGGCACGCGCGAGGCAACACGCTGTTTCGCAATTCAGCGGATGGCACCTTTGCCGACGTCAGCGAGTCCGCCGGCGTGACCTTGGGACGCTGGGCCTGGAGTTCCAATTTCGTCGACTTTAACAACGACGGATGGCATGATCTATTTGTTGGCAATGGATACGTGACCAACGAAGATACCCGTGATTTGTGACCGGTGATGTGGCGGCAGGTCGTGTCGCAATCGCCTTCCATGTTTGTTCCCATCCGTGAAAACTACCTCAAAGGCTGGGCGATCGTCATCAGGCTGATTCGTGAGAAAGGTTTGTCGCTCAGCGGGCGAGAGGCGAATTGCTGCTTTTTGAATACGGGACAAACTCGCTTTGCCAACATCGCCACGATCAGCGGACTCGATTTCATCGATGACGCCCGCGGCTGTGCAGTGGTCGATTGGGACAAGGATGGAGACTTGGATCTGTGGATCAGCAATCGCACGTCACCGCAGGTCCGTTACATGCGAAACGATGTTCGCCAAGCCGGCAACTTTGTGGCATTCAAACTGGTTGGACAAAAGTCCAATCGAGACGGCATCGGCACACGCGTGTCACTGACGCTTGCGGATGACGGCAAGGCACACATCAAAACACTGCGGGCCGGCGAAGGATTTCTTTCGCAATCATCCAAGTGGATGCATTTTGGGATGGGCGGGCAAGACCGCATCCAGCAAGTGCATGTGAAATGGCCGGATGGCAGTGTGAATGAGTTTGACGATGTTGACGGCAACCAGTTCTATCGACTCATACAGGGGGAGAATCTCCAGCGAGTCGATTTTGCTGCCGCGCCTGAGCTTGCTGCTCGCGTTCTACCCACATCGCCCGCCGCTTCGACCGCGCGCACCGTCGTGGCCCCGAGACAAAAAGCATCGGCGCTGAAGCTGCTGACTGCTGACGGCCAGACGGTTGACTTGCAGCAGTCCGTGACAGGCCCGACGCTGGTCAACCTGTGGTCGGAAACTTGCCCGCCTTGTCTGTTGGAATTGAGCGATTTTGCGGAAGCGGCAGACAGCTTCAAGGCGGCGGGTCTCCGCGTCATGGCGTTGCGGTCACCCGATCCCAGAGACGATGTCGCAAAGGCACTGGACCAACTCCGCACCTACAAGCAGAAGCTGAATCTGTCCTTTCCGATGGCTGCGGCCACTGACGACACGATGTCAAAACTAACCGAGGCCCAGAACGAAGTGTTGCAGATTGACCGCCCGCTAGTGCTGCCGACAAGTTTTTTGCTGGACGCAACTGGAAGATTGTCTGTCATCTATCGGGGGCGGGTTGCACCGGATCAGATCCTGGCGGATGTTCAGAGGCTTGATCTGCCTGAGTCGAAGTGGAATGATCAAAGTGTTCCGTTTCCAGGACGCTGGTATCAATCGCCGTTTGCTGGAAACTGACGGGGTGGTACGCCGAAAATGTCTTATAATCAAGAAATGGATCATCGAAACCTGCTGCGAATTTCCTCCCGGCGTCACTTTCTGGCAACGTCGGTGATGAGTGTTGGTCCGCTTGCGGTTGCTGCTTTGCTGGCCCAGCGCGGACAAGCGGCCCCCAAGAAACCGGACTTGGGCAAGAACGGTTACGACCTCTTGCCCAAACAGCCGCCCGCCCCGCCGCGGGCAACGGCCATGATTTCGATGTTCATGCAAGGAGGCCCCAGCCACGTTGACTTGCTCGATCCAAAACCGATCTTGAACAAAATGCACTTGCAAAAATTTCCGGGCAAGATCAAGTACGATAACGCCGCACAGGCGAGTTCCAAGGTTTTTGGTTCACCCTGGAAGTTCCAGAAGTACGGCGAAAGCGGAACGGATGTCTCCGAGTTGCTGCCGCATTTTTCGACCATCGTTGACGATGCGCTGGTGATCCGTTCCATGCACACCGGCGTGAACAATCACGGCCAATCCATTCATGCACTCAATTCGGGTCGGCCCGGCAGCGGACGGCCGTCGCTGGGCAGTTGGCTGACTTATGCGCTGGGCACGCAATCGCAAAGTTTGCCCGCCTACATTGCCTTGATCGATCCCCAGGGGTTGCCCGTGGAAGGTGTCCTGAATTGGTCCAATGGGTGGTTGCCATCGTTGTTTCAAGGCACGGTCGTTCGGCCGGTCGAGCCGCGGATTCTGAATCTGCAGCCGCCCCCGCATTTGGCCGGTAAAGTCCAGGAGAATTATCTGCAACTGCTGCGCTCCCTGAATGAAAGACACGCGCGGCAGCGTCAAGGCGAACACGAACTGCAGGCTCGGATCGCAAATTTCGATCTCGCGCAACGAATGCAAGACGAAGCCAGTGACGCGACCGATTTAAGCCAAGAGTCGAAAACAACCCATCAAATGTATGGCTTGGACGATGAAGCAACACGTGATTTCGGCGAACGTTGTTTGATCGCGCGGCGGATGATTGAGCGAGGCGTCCGCTTCGTGCAGATCTTTACCAAGAATCAATATTGGGACCACCACGGTGGAATCGTCAAATCGTTGCCGGCTTCGTGCAAAAAGATCGACAAGCCGGCCGCAGCGTTGGTCAAAGATCTGAAACAACGCGGGTTGCTCGAGACGACGGTTGTCCACTGGGGAGGAGAGATGGGCCGTTTGCCCGTAATTCAAAACGAAGCCAACATCGGCCGTGACCACAACACGTATGGATTTACGATGTGGGTGGCCGGTGGTGGTTTCCGCGCCGGCGGAACCTACGGCGCTACCGACGAGTTCGGGCATTACGCGGTGGAAGACAAAGTCAATCACTTTGACTACCACGCCACCTTGTTGAAGTTGTTCGGTATCGATGCCAATGAGTTGACATTCGAGCTGAACGGCCGCGAGCAATCACTGATCGACGGTCAGGCCGCGAAAGTGATCGACGGTTTGCTCGCGTAGTCAGCGTTTGGGATTGACGCCTGTTTCGCCCTTGCAGGGCTTTGGATTGACCGCTGCGCCAAAACCCGGGGCGGCGCTGCGCTCTGCCCCGGGCTTTCTTGTGCCAGCCCTGCGGGCTGAAAACCCTTTCAGGGCTTGGGATTGATGGCTGCCTCGGTAGTTTGAAACGGCAATATCACAAGTCGCGGATGGACCTTTTTTATCCCGTCACTTGTTTCGCCACTGACTACACTGGATTGCTGTGCTTGGAGCGCGCGGGGAATCCAAGGCTTTGATTGGGTGCCATCGGCGATGCCGCGACAGTGGTTCATTAAAACGAAGAACGGACAAGTGGGGCCAGTTTCTACCAGGAAGCTGGCGCGCATGGCACGTCATGGCAAACTGACACCCAACATGGCTGTCAGTGCGGATGGCCAATCTTGGATCAAAGCAAAAAAGATTGCCGCACTCTCATTTCCGGCGATTGATCGCGAAGCCAAATCCGTTCGCATCGCCGAATCGACTCCCACCGCCCCGAAGGACGAGTGGTATGTGCTGACCAGGCACGGCGTGGCCGGACCCTTTAGTCATCGCAAACTCCGCAAACTCGCGCGGCGGGGGCGAATCCAAGCCAACGTTGCGGTCAGTCGCGACCGCGTGAAGTGGACCAAGGCCAGGCGAGTTCCGGGAATCAAATTTCCAGACAGCACAGCGGATTCAGAACTGGACGTTCCACAGCCGTCACCACAACGGATCGCCCCACGACAAACGTTGCTGTTTCCTGGTCACGTCGATCTGTTGCCGGTCGCTCGCCCACGACAACTGACGTTGTTTGCCGTCGACGCTTATCCGCGACCAGCAGGAATCGTTTGCCAGCCGCATGGTGGCGAGGATTGGCCGCTATTCCACTGGCCGCCGGACGTGGTGCAACCGCGTCTATTTGATCATGCCGCCATTTCGCAAGAAACGAACAACGGCGTGGCCATCGCGAGTCAGCCGGCCCGTCAACTTGAACTGGCGTTCTCAATCGGCGACCAGCCGGTGATCGAGATTCATCGCAGCGCGCTTCCGCAACAACTCACGTTATTTGCTGTCGATAAGCCACCCCGTGTCCAGGCGAGTCCGCAAGCACCGAGTCTGGAGCGGTGGCCGCTATTTCATTGGCCGCCGGATGTCGTGCAACTGCGTTTATTTGAACCGACCAATGATGACGGTGATCACAACACCGACGAATCATCTGCCACTGCCGTTGCGACAACGGTCGCGGCTGAGCAGCAAGAGACGGAAACGATTCCCTCAGAGTTATCGACCCGCGACACACAACGTTGGCTTCATGCAAACTGGGATCAACTTCGCAAAGCCGAGTACATTCGTCGCTTCGGTGCGTGTTCGCACGTTGCGCGACCTGAGGATCCGAGTGGCGTGCCGGTCGATGTCTACGTTTTCCCGGCCAACCAGCGACGACCGGTGACAACGCTGGTGACCAGCGGCATGAGCAATCGCCGCATGCCGGTTCCGCAAGGCCGCTGTTCACCGCGCGCGGAACTCGTTTTGTACGTCAATGAGGTCAAGGCCGAATACGTCAACCTGCTTTACTTTCTCGCCCAGATTCCGTTGCGGCAGAATCAAGCGTTGCAATATGGGACGTCGCTGCATCACGGCAATCCGCCGCGGCCCGTTTTTCCCAACTCGGTGCTCGACGGTTATGTCTTCATGATTCCCAGCGTTCAGTCCGATTTCGAAATTCATCAGTCCACTCGGATTGGCGATGACTCGCTGCAATTGTTGTGGGTCGTACCGACAACGCAGGCCGAACGTGCTTTCCTGGCCAAACATGGCATGGCGCGCTTCTGTTGGCTGCTGGACCAGCAACAGCATGCCTTGGTGTTTGATCCGCATCGACGTTGTTACGTGGCAGCACACGACGGCATTGCGATTTAGCGCAGAGGCCAGGAGTGTCACCGCCAAGACACCTTTGATCGTAAATCTTATTGCGCCCTCGAGAGGTCAGCGGCAACGTCTTTCACTGTCATTAACTCGGTTTCGCTTGCCCAAAAGAATCGCTGATGAACCGCAGTGCATCGGTGGTGGTAAAGATCCCGACCACAAATCCGCTGTCGATGACGACGGCGCTGCCCGCATCTTCGGCCAGCAACTTGCGGACGACGTCGTCAATGGGATCGATTGGGCTGACGGTCAAGACTTCTCTGGTGCAGACGTCTCCCAAGGCCGCTTGAGCGAATCGGTCGCCCAGCCGCAGACGAGCTTCCAAGAGATCTCGCTGGGAAACGATGCCCTGCAAATGCGACCCACTCATCACCGGAAGGTGGCGGATTTTGTGCTCTCGCATCAGCGTTTCCGCGTCGTGTGCTGTCTCGCAGCGTTCCGCCTCCACTGGCAGATGTGTCATGTATTCCCGCACGGGTGGAGCATGTCGTTTCATGGTCGGACCTCAAGATCGGCTACACGCTGTTAATCTACTCGATGCCTGAACCTTGTCGCGTCGAAACGTTACTATGTCGATAACGATTGTCCCGTTTTTACCTCGCCTGCACAGAGATCTGCCCGTGATCGCACCCGATTCCAATGCTCACTCCACTCACGCCGACGCGTTGCGTGCTGATCCCCGCATTGCGGAAGCGAAAGAACTGATCGCCCAGGCCGTTGCCGAGCATGCCGCCCCGATCACCAATGTGCGGCCGGCCCAGCCCGGTTTGAGCGAATCTTATCAGGCCTTGCTTGATCGGCTTGGGGTCGCTCGCGGCGGAGCGCCTTTTTGGCCATATTTATCCGCTGGATTGGGAAATGGACCGTATGTCGAATTGGCCGACGGTAGTGTCAAGCTCGATTTCATTTGCGGGATCGGCGTGCAAGGCTGTGGCCACAGCC
>JBFJVZ010000264.1:0-11166 GCA_041623895.1 Pirellulaceae bacterium
ACCATCGACGCCAAATCTGGGGTCGTTGTTGCAATAGGGAACTTGAGTCTGATCACCGGCTTCGATCGAATCGGTGATGAAGATCACGGCACCATCACCCATCAGGATGTGAGCACCGCCAAAGTGACGGCTGGCCACCGCCCCGTACCCAAAATTGCCGTGGTTGCGGAAGACACTATAGCTGTTGGGAGGACGAACGGTGTTGACATGTGAGGAGTAAGGTCGCCCATCGGACCAGCGTCGGCCGCGGCCATGGTTGACACCACAGTCACGCCCTGGCCGACCACAACCGAAGTTCGTCGTATCCCAGAACAAAGGACGCTCGGGATCGGCAAACTGCTCCCAGTGATTGGGTGGCAACGCCATGTTGTTGGTACCGTCTCGGACGGTCTGCGTCTTGACCTCGATGTTCCGATTATCCACGGCGATTTCACCAGCCATGATCGTGTTGGCCAGTCCATCCAAAACATCACGAAACTTGGTCACGTGGCGTGTGTGGAAGATACCGCGAGCCCAGCGGCTGGCAGCTTCATCACCCCAGGTGCCGTTGTTGACGCTGCCCGAACCACTGCTGTGCCAATCGCCTTCGTTGCGAATACCACCATGATGCTGCTCGAAGTAGGCATCACCGTGGCAGGCGTTGTAGTTGGTGAAGGCCACGCGGTTGAACGCGCTGACGGCCGGGTCACTGGGACAACGGTAGGTGGGCACTTGAGTCAACCAAGGTTGATAGTTCTCGTGCCAGGGATTCGGTCCCATCGGCGGCCAAGGTGGGTTCCTGATGTTGCCGTTACGGTTCTTGTTGAACGGGTTGACGATCTGCTCCCACAGAGCCTGTTGTTCACAGAAGGGCAAAATGCCAACCATCCAGCTGAGGTTGAAGCGGTTGTGGAAGTTCGCGTTCAATCCCGGGGTCTGCCAGGTACCGCCGCTGTTCATCGGCAGTTGCTTGTAGGCGGAGTGGTAGTTGTGCAGTGCCAAGCCAATTTGCTTGAAGTTGTTACTGCAACTCATTCGCCGCGCGGCCTCGCGGGCTGCTTGAACGGCCGGCAATAACAAGCCGACCAAGATGCCAATGATGGCAATCACCACCAATAGCTCGACGAGCGTAAACGCTCGTCTCTGTTGTGAAGAAATTCTCATGCGCTACTCCAAGAAATGAAGAAAATAATTCGTTGCACCCGACAAGGGCACTGAAAACGGCTAGAAGCCAGGGTGGAACATTAGAGAGGTTTCCAAAGCGAAATTCCAGGAAAAAAACAAGATTTTCCGGTCCGCACCCGCATGAACGGGGTTAAACGCCGTTTTTTCCCGCTCGAAATCCTTCGTCCGACCTGTTGTTGAGCACAGCTTTCCATGACAAAAAACGGGCGTGGCCAGAGAGCCACGCCCGTTTTCGATTCTTTTCAACTGCTGAAGACGAACTACTGGTTCAGCTGTTCCTCAACGTTTTCCTTCATCGCTTTGGTACCCAGCGCACCCCACAGTCCATAGGGGCTCGCTCGTCCGGAACCATCGACACCGAACCTGGGATCACCATTGTGGTAGGGAACCTGGGTCTGGTCACCGGATTCAATTGAATCGGTGATGAAGATCACGGCACCATCGCCCATCAGGATGTGAGCACCGCCGAAGTGACGGCTGGCAACAGCTCCGTAACCGAAGTCGCCGTGGCCTCGGAAGACGCTGTAGCTGTTAGGCGGTCGAATCGTATTGACGTGAGACGAATAGGGTCGACCGTCAGTCCATCTTCGACCACGACCATGGTTTTGCGGACAGTCTCGACCAGGTCGACCACAACCATAATTGGCTGTGTCCCAGAACAGCGGACGCTCCGGGTCCGCGTGGATTTCCCACGTATTGGGCGGCAACGCCATGTTGTTGGTGTTGTCCTGAACCGTCTGGGTCTTGACCTCGTTCTGCAGATTATCCACAGCGACCTCGCCGGCCATGATCGTGTTGGCCAGTCCATCCAAGATGTCACGGAATTTGGTCACGTGACGTTGGTGGAAGACACCTCGAGCCCAGCGGCCGGCCGCTTCAGAACCCCAAGTTCCATCACCGCTTGGCTGACCATCGTTTTGAATACCACCGTGATGCTGCTCAAAGTAAGCATCGCCATGACAAGCGTTGTAGTTGGTGAAAGCCACGCGGTTGAACGCACTGACTGCCGGATCGCTCGGACAACGGTAGGTGGGAACCTGAGTCAACCAAGGTTGATAGTTCTCGTGCCATGGCACCGGACCCATCGAAGGAAAGGCATCGCTTGGGGGTCGTACCGATCCATCGCGATTCTTGTTGAACGGATTCACGATCTGCTCCCACAACGCTTGTTGTTCGCAGAAAGGCAAGATACCGATCATCCAGCTCAAGTCGTGCCGATTGTGATAGTCCGCACCACGGTTACCGGGGAACTCATAGGTCCCACCACAGTTCATTGGCAACTGTTTGTAGGCCGAGTGATAGTTGTGCAGCGCCAAGCCAATTTGCTTGAAGTTGTTACTGCAACTCATCCGCCGAGCAGCCTCGCGGGCTGCCTGCACGGCCGGCAACAACAAGCCGACCAGGATGCCGATGATGGCGATCACCACCAGCAACTCAACGAGCGTGAAAGCAGCCCGTTGTCGAGAAAATCTTCTCATGCATTGTCTCCAACAAAAGAACAGGGAAAGAAAACACAAGCCAGACCCCCAGAACAGGTCCGATACGGCAATGTGCGTAGCTACAGAGACTAATGCCAACCTCTACGCACTGCAAGAATTTTTAGGGGATACATGTACACTCAACCCTGAGCGACCGGCAAAAACCGGTCGCCCGAGAAAAGCATCTCTCTGGCAAATCGATGATTGGCCTAGCTGGCAATCCGATTGTTATTGGCTGGCGTCAGCACCTTGCGTGGTCTCTTCGTATTGCTTCTGCATCATCTTTTCGTAGTCCTCTGCCTCCGCGATCTCTTCCGCAGTCTGTTCTTCCACCTGCGTTTCATCAAATTTAGGGGAGTTATTACCGCAGCCGGCGACCAGGCAGGTACAGGCAAACAAAACGAACAATGACAACAGGGTATGACGAATCATCAGACGGCTCCACAGAGGGGTATTTGGGAAGAAGTGATTTAATAGGGCGGTGGTTTGAGTGATTGAGGTGTATTTCCAAGCTCACTCGTCATCAAATTGAATTGTCATCCCTGGCATAGTTGACGTCAAGTTAGGGGTGGTTTTCGGATTGGTCTTCGTGTTTTCGACAAATACTGATCGTTCTGAAGAATCCTGCGTACATTTCAGTGACTCGATACTGATGATTGAGTCCATCGATTTCATTCATCGCAACGCCCGAAATCCGTTTTGTGAATCTTCTGACGCATCGTTCCACTGAATTGTTCAAATCGCGCCGCCAGCTGGTGAACGGCCTTTGCCTGGCCGTTGTGATCGCGGCCGGATGCGGTCAGCGCGAAGTCGCCGGCCCGGATCCGGCGGCGGACCCAAAACCGAAGCCAGGTGCCTCGTCGGCAAGGCCCTCCGATCAGCTGATGATCGCGTCCAGGGCGCTGCACCGAAATGACTTGGACGCCGCTGAAACAGCGGTTCGACGTTATTTAGTAGAAGATCCAAACGACGCCACGGCGTTGGAGCTGGCCGGCGACATCGCATTGCGGCGCGGCGATAACGAGCGATCGGTGGAAATGTATCACGCCGCCGTCGATCAGGGCACGCCGCCATCGGAAACGTCGTTGGAGAAACTGGCGGTGCAGTTGATGGCCAGCGGTCGTGCCTTCGACAGTGTCGACGTGCTGCTGAAGAGGATCGAGCAATATCCCAACAATCCACAGGCCCGGTTTGATCTGGTCGGGCTGGCAACGATGCTCGGTTTGCCGCAGGTCGCCGTGCCGTCTTTGCAGTGGTTGGCGCAACGCGGTCATGGCGATGCGGAAATTTTGCAGGTGCTGTCCGATCCACGGAGGGTGGAGCCAGATACCGAGATGTGCGGCAAGCTGTTGGCAAGAAATCCTGATGATCGGCGCGCCGAGTATGGGATGGCGCTGCTGGACGCCCAGAAAATGAATTGGCATGAAGTGCTGCGTCGCCTGCAGCCAGTTCTGGAGCGTCATCCCTCATTTCTGCCAGCCTATATCTTGTACGGTCGCGGTTTGGCGGAACTAAATGACTTTCAGCAGATTCAAGCATGGCAGCAACGTGCTCCCGCCACGGCTGCCGATTCGCCCGAGTACTGGCTGGTGGCCGGCATCTGGGCGGAACTACAGGGGCAGCACCCAGAAGCAGCGCGAGCCTACTGGGAAGCGATTCGCTTGGACCCCAGCGGTTATCCCGAAGTATTGACACGATTGGCAAGAAGTCTCACACAGATGGGACGCACCGCTGAGGCAAACAAAATCTCGGATCAAATCGCCAGGCACGCTGCACTGCGAGATGCATTGAAAACGCATTTGGAACGATCGGCACAATCGCAGGCGGCTGCACTGCGCGTTGCCGATGCGATGCTGCAATTGGGCCGACTTTGGGAAGCCGAAGGTTGGGCTCGGCTGGCCGTTTCCCTTCCCAATGATCGGCTGCCTGATATCCGGGAACGGTACCTGGCGATTCGGTCGAAATTGAGCGTCGACACTCCTTGGCAGCTGGCGGACGCGATGATCGGCAGTCAAATCGAGCTGAGTGATCTGCCAGAGGTCCAGTGGGTTGCCTCAGCAAAAAGCCAAGGATCGATCGAGCGGCTTTCGTCCGGTGACATCCGATTCCAGGATCAGGCCAAACAGCGAGGCTGGATTCATACCTGTGAACTTGCGCCCGAGACGGCAACGGAAGGCCATTGGATCTATCAAAGTGTTGGAGGCGGCGTGGGCGTGATCGACTTTGACCTGGATGGCTGGCCCGATTTGGCCGCGGCGATGCTTGATGGCAAACCGCTGCAGGCCAATTCGTCGCCCAATCGATTGTTTCGAAACCAGGCGGGACAGTTCGTCCAGTGCACGACGGCGGCGGACTACCTGGATCGCGGATTCGCCCAGGGCATCACGATCGGCGACTTTAACGACGACGGATTTGCCGACATCTTTGATGCCAACATCGGCCGCAATCGGTTGTACCAGAACAACGGAGACGGCACTTTCAGCGAAGTCTCCTCGCGGCTCGGACTTAGTGGCGAGCAGTGGACGACGTCGGCTGTGATTGCCGACATCGATGGCGACGCTATTGCCGACCTCTACGAAGTGGCTTACTGCTCAGGGCGGAAACCTTACGAAGTGGAATGCCGTAACCCGCGGGGCTTGGGATCTTGTCCACCACTGAAATTCGAGGCCGAACAAGATCGCGTCTGGCGCGGTGCCGGCGACGGCACACTGGTCGACGCCACCGCGGACTGGATGGAGCAAAGCTCACCCGGCCGAGGCTTGGGGATCGTGGCCGGTATGCTTGACGAACATCCCGGTTTGGATCTGTATGTTGCTAACGACATGACCGTCAACCATCTGTGGTCCGGCCAAGCCGATGGCGGCACCTTTGAGCTTCTGGATTTGGGTGTGATCCGCGGACTCGGCAACAGTGGCCGATCGCTCTCACAAGCGTCGATGGGAATTGCCTCCGGCGATGCCGACGGTGACGGCGATCTCGATTTCTTTCTCACGCACTTTTCCGATGATCACAATACGTATTATGAACAAGTGAGTCCCGGAATGTGGGTTGATCGCTCCTACCAGGTTGGGCTGGCGGCGCCGTCGATGAAACTGCTGGGATTCGGAACCGAGTGGATCGACTTTGATAACAACGGGACGTTGGAGTTAATCGTCGCGAATGGACACGTCGACGACGTTGATCGCGACGACATCGCTTATCAGATGCCGGCCCAACTATTCCAGCGAGACGTCGATGGCCGCTGGGCGGAACAGGATCGCAAGCAACTGGGTGGTTACTTTGCCGGTGAACATCTGGGTCGGGCGCTGGCCAGCGTGGATGCTGACCGAGACGGACGCGTGGATGTGGCGATCACGCATCTGTATGAGCCGGTATCCTTGTTGATCAACCAGACGGAAAACAGCGGCGCATCGGTTAGCCTGGCTTTGAAGTCGACGGGCGGCCAGCGCGACGCGATCGGGGCCGTGGTGACGGCACAAGTCGGCGGCCGGACCGTGACCGGCCAATTGACTGCCGGCGACGGCTACATGTGCAGCAACCAGCGGCGAATCCGCTTTGGCACCGGCAACTCCAGGGAAATCAACGACGTGATGGTGACATGGCCCGCGGGCAACCAAGAGGAGTTCGGTACCTTGAACACGGGTGCCGAGTATTTGTTGATCGAGGGATCAGGCACGGCTTATCAATGGGAAAAACCATGAACTGCGACAAGCTTCCAAAGCTGGAGCGAGCGGGAGGGCGAGGCTCCCGCCGAGCCGCCGCGGACGAAAACGCCCGGCTTCGCAGCAGCGTCGCCCTCCCAGTACTGCTGGCGTGTCTGCTGCTAAACGGTTGCAATCAGGACAGCGGACCGACCGCACAAGATCTGCTTCGCCAACGGCAATTGCGCGAAAGTACCAAGCTATCCAAGCCCAGAACGCTTGAACAACAGCTTGCCCGCGCCGGAGACCAGCTTGCCAATGGAAATGTTGTCGCCGCACAAGAAACGATGCGACCGCTGCTGATTTCGCAGCCGGAGCATCCTGACGTGATCATGCTGTCGGCCCGATGTGAAGTGGCCGCAGGCGATCCCATCGCAGCGGCCAAGATGCTGGAGTCGATGGATCCCTCCGATGTTGAATCCTATACGGAAGCACTTTGGACTTCCGCCCAGTGGCTGACCGACGCCAACGCTTATGACCTGGCCGGGCAACAGCTGCAACGAATCCTTCAGCTGCGCGGCGACGAAACGCGTGTGCATCGCAAGCTGGCCACGATTCTGAACAATCAGGGACGCCGCATCGAGGCGGCAAAACATCTGCGAGCACTGGCCCGCAGCGGCGACGTCCGCGAGCGAGAATTGTTCGCGATGTACTGTTACAGCGAACCGTTTATCGACGAATCCGTACCCAAGCCTGAGTTTGGCAACCAGTTGGCCCTCGGGATGCTAATGCAAGCGAGGCTGTACCGTGTCGATGGCGAGATGGAACGGGCACGGGTGTTGGCCGATCGTCTCGCGCAGGCATTTCCAGAGTCGACGCAAATCTCCGCGTTCCTTGGCCGAGTCCATGCCGATTTTCATGATGACGATGCGCTGCGTGACTGGGTCAAATTAGTGCCGACAGGGATCGAGCGGGAGCCCGAGTATTGGCACACGCTTGGTGTCTGGCTGCAGCGTCAAGGTCTTCACCGCGAAGCGGTCCGCTGTTTAGCCGAAGCCGTCAGCCGCGATCCGACCGATCGCATCGCTTACGCGGCGCTCGCGCGCTCGCTGCAAACGCTCGGCCAGCAGGACGTCGCTGCAAGAGTGCTCGCGCGTTTTGAATTACTGACGGAGTTCGCGGAAATCATCAAGCTCATCGGTCGCAGGCCCGGAACGCTGGAAGAACTGAATCGTGTCAGCGACATCTTGGAGATCTTGGGACGTCCCTATGAAGCCATCGCCTGGCGGACCATCGCTGTCAAGCAATACGGCGGCACGGAAAGTCAGTTAGCCGAAGTGCAGCAGCAGCGCGAATCGTTGACAGCAAGCAATCAGGAAGCCGATGATGGGCAAGCCCAAGCGATTCGTACCTGCGGCATCGACGTGACTGCTTGGCCGCTGCCGACGGCCGACGCGATTGGTACTTCCATCGCCGCCGCATCGAGACCACCGACAGGACGATCCGCCGACTTTGGGCCAATCGTGTTGCGCGAGATCGCGGCCGAAGTGGGTCTGAATTTTCAATACGACAACGGCGACGATCCCAGCGATGACAAGGAATTGCTTCATCAACTCACGGGCGGCGGAATCGGCGTGATCGATCTTGATCGGGACGGCTGGAGCGATCTGTATTTCACCCAAGGCGGCGGCGACGCCTACAAGCCCGACGATTCCCAACCGAATCGCCTGTTTAGAAATCTGGGCGGTCAGCGATTTCTTGAAAGCACCGCTCAAACCCAAACCGGCGACCAGGGTTACGGCCAGGGTGTGGCGGTTGCGGACATCAATCAGGACGGCTTTCCCGATTTGCTGGTTGCCAACATCGGTCCCAATGTCTTGTACGCCAACAACGGTGATGGCACTTTCACACAGCGTCCCCTGCCGGTCGTCAATCCTGAGGGAGACTGGACGACTTCGATCGCCTGTGGTGACTTAAGTGGTGATCATCTACCGGAGATCTTTGAGGTGAATTACGTGGATGATCCAACAGCCTTGACCATACCCTGCACCGCCGAAGAAACCAGCTGCGTCCCGATCGGCTTCAGACCGGCGCTGGATCGCGTCTGGAGTGTGGGGCCGGAGATGAGCGTTTCCCGCTGGAACGGATGTGTCGAAATCGACGCCAAGCCAAGTTACGGATTTGCGGCGGTGATTGCCGACATTGACGGCAAGCTCGGGAACGAAGTTTTCATCGCCAACGACGGCAAACACAATCATTATTGGATCGCGGCGGAGGATGAAAACACCGCCAGTCGCAAGCTCACCGAAAGTGCCCGAATCTACGGCTGCGATACCGGATTGCTGGGCGAAATGTTTGGCTGCATGGGCATTGCGTACGGTGACTTTGATCGCAATTCAAAACCGGACCTGCATGTGACCAATTTCTGGAATCAACCAGCCGATCTTTACATGCAGCATCCCAGTGGTCTGTTTTCCAATGGCAACGTCAGCCGCGGACTGTATCAGGAAAGTCGCGAAACGGTTGGCTGGGGAACGCAAGCGATCGATCTTGATCGCGACGGATGGCTGGATTTGCCCGTGCTGAATGGGCATGTGCATGACTACCCCGATTCCCGCGTCCCCTACAAGATGCGTCCTCAACTGTTTCGCGGTGGTGCCGAGCGATTTCAGTCGGTTGATCCCGGTACCTTAGGTGATGACTATTGGTCGAGACCGGCGCTGGGCCGAACGATGGCCGTACTCGATTGGAATGCGGATTCACGGCCGGACCTGGTGACCAACCATCTGGACGTGCCGGCTGCAGTACTTGAAAACCAAACCGCTGCGGGCAATAGCCTGCAAGTTGAATTGGTTGGCACCGAGAGTGAACGCGATGCGATTGGCGCGACCGTGAGCGCAAGGTGCGGCGAACAAGTTTGGACCGGTTGGGCAGCCGGCGGAGACGGGTTCTTGTGCAGCAATGAAGCGGTTGTTGATTTTGGAATCGGACCCGCGGAGACGATTGATCAACTGCAGGTCTCCTGGCCATCAGGCAGGACGCAGCAATTTAACGACCTGCCCGTTAATGCTCGTGTGTTGATTGTCGAGGGAGAAGAGGAAGTTTTTCGCCGTCAAACTTTGCGGGCTCAATGAGTTTTTATCGTCGCACTGCGGGCGACAGAGTCGCCCAACTCTCCGAGTTGGGTGTCCGCCGTTGTCCGAAGGCTACGGCACGCGGACTTCAAATGCGGAGAATTCGACAACTATTTTGCTTCCCACCTGAGAAACCATTCCTGTTCTCCTTCGACCAGCAAGTACCTCGTGTTCGGTTTCAGATCTTCAAAAACCTGAGTCTGCCCGCTGGGCCACACGACCGTGACGCGATCGATGGACTTTGACTGGCCCAGACCGAAATGAACGACGGGTTCGTTGGTACACATGTGTCCGTCGCCGCCGGTTTGCCAACCGGTCCATTTTTCATCGCCCACCTCCACCTGAACTTCGCCGCCGATCGCATCGCGTTCACTCTGGGTGCCAATCAATTCGAGTTGCACAAAGTTTTGGGCAGCAGAGTCGTTTTGCAGCAGTGCCGTCGGCTCGTCCAAATGATTGGCGACCAGATCGATTCGTCCGTCGCGGTTGAAGTCCAACATCGCGAGCGCCCGGCCAACAAGTTTTTTTTGCCAGTAGTCGCCCGCCGAGGCCTGGTCGTGCGTGGCAAACCCGCGTTGGCTGCCGAGGAATAGCTGGGGCGGCATGCGGAAGGGGACGCCGTTCTTTTCGTCGTCGAAGACATGCCCGTTCAGAACAGCCAAATCCAACCAGCCGTCATTGTCAAAGTCGGCCGCTTGGCTCCCCCAGCCGAGCAGGTCGAAAGAAGGATCGAACAGGCCATAAGACATCGCTTCGTCTGAAAAATTTCCCTCGTGAGTTTGCAGGAACAGATTCACCGATTCGTTGCGAAAGTTGGTCACGTGCAAGTCCAGCGTTCCGTCCCGATTGAAATCTCCCGCCGCGATGCCCATGCAGGCCTGGCTATTGCCGCCACGTCCGATGCTGCAGCCCATCAGGTTGCCGGCTTCGGTCGGTTGATATCGCGGCGGGTCGCCCTCCATTGCCGGCGTACTGATCCAATAATCATTAAAATCTCCGTCGTTAGCGATGAAAAAGTCATTGCCGTGCTGGCGATCGAAATTAGCGATCACCAAGCCAAACCCCAGGTTGGGTGAGTCACGCATCTGGTCGGAGATTTTTTGCCAGCTCGTGAACCTGCCTTCAGCATCCGACAGCAGCACGCGATCGGCGGACTTTCTGAATCGCTGCGGTTGGCAATCATAAAAATCGTCTTGGCATTTGACTTGATAGGAATCGGGATCGTCGATGTAGTTGACTTCGATGATCTCCGGCAGCTGATCGCCATCCAAGTCAGCAAGTCCGATCGTTGATGTCCACTGGTCCAGGTTGTCATCGATCAAATGATTCGATTTTAGAAACGTGCCGTCGCCTTGATTGATGAACAACAGATTGATACCGACATTAGCAACCAGCAGATCGGGAAACCCATCTTGGTTGACGTCACCCGCACAAATGCCCTGTCCATGACTGCGATCGTCCGTTCCGGATTCCGCAGCTACTTCGACAAATTCTTGTTCCGGCAAAAAACGGAACAGTTGATTGGGTGTTGAGCCAAGCGGATCGTGGGGTTTTCCACCTGCTTGCGCAGCATACAGGTCGCAGTAACCATCCAAGTCAAAGTCGATCACTGCGAAACCGCCGCCGTTGGGATGATAGACGTGATAGTCTTCACCCTGGAAGGGAAAACCGCTCACGAACTGGCTGTTCAGGCCCAGACGTTGCGCAACGTCCTCGAACCGCAGTCCCGTGTTTTTCGCGGGAGTTGAC
>JBFJVZ010000265.1:0-11103 GCA_041623895.1 Pirellulaceae bacterium
TGTTGCCATCGCTGTTAAAAACCTTTCGGTTTGCCGCTGGCAGGGCGGGCAACGAGCAGTGATAAGTCGGAAGTCCAAGTTGTGGAAGTACCGGTACGGCGAAGCCGTAACACAACACAGCCCAGGGTAAACGACACGAGCGACAGCGAGTTCGTGCCGCCCTGGGTTTGCTATTAAAACCACAATGACAATCTATTCATCACCCCGGCTCCGCCCTCCCGGATGACTCTAGCGGCGTATCTCTGCCGAGATTCCGAAGCCTTCGAAGCCCAGGAAACCGAGGGTGGGTGCTCCGGCCTCCGCCCACAATTGCCCTTCATAGGTCCCCTGCAGCGCCACGTGTGTGCCGTTGCAAAGTGTACGCGCCCATTCCAGACCAAATCTCAATTCGCCGCTGCCGACAACTTCGTCCGCATCATTGAGCCGCAGAAACGGGGCTGCCGGTGGAGTGCCCACATCGCCCAACACGAAGCGATCGAGATCCTTGCTGCCGAATAAGAGCGCTCCGCTACCTCCGGCGATGCCCGAAAAGTTGCTGTTCCCAAAACGACGCCGGGCGTTCAGTTTTACACTCGGGCCCAGACCTTCATACTTCCTGCTCCAATTCAGCAGGCCTTGCGGAACACCGAAGCCGTCAACCACCGTGTATGCGAGTTCTTGATTGAGCAAGACGTATCGCAAACCGATTCCGGCACGGACATGAACACTGCCGACGGTTGTTTCCATCGTTCCCAGAAGATTCAAGATTTGTGTTTCCAGGCTGCTGTCTGCGATCAGTACCTCGCCCGGATCATCAGCCAGAATCGTCGCCGGAAAGATGACCGTTGTCGCGTTGGCCGAAAAGATATTCACACCGTCGGAGACTGCGACTGCGCGGTTGCCCGCATGATCATACTGCCAGTAGTCCAGGTTCACTCCCAGTCCCTTCGAGAACCGATAGCCGAGCCAGGCTTGTGGTGTCACATCGTAATCGTACGAAAAAGGGATCAACGACTGCTGGCCCGTAGCGAGGTTGATCTGCGAGTATTGAAACGATTCTTTGAAGTGCGGCCTGGCAAAGACCAGCCCCATCCCGGCGTAGCATCCCGTTTTGCTGCGACAGGATTGCCGGCCCTGGTCGCAACATGATGCTTGATGGCGATCGCTGACAAGTTTTCCGCGCAGCCAATCGACCTCAGCTTCCAGATTTGCCAGGCGTTCGTCTTGGCCAAGTGCGTCTAGCTCGCCCGCTTGGGAGTTGCGGCACAACAGTGCGAGCATCAATCCGGCACCAAGTAGAAGAGCACGTCCCATGTGGATTTTGTTCAAGGAGATCACGTCCGTCACCCAATCTTGTTCGACCCGATTACGCCAGTCAGCGCGATTAGTGCCGTGATTCCGATTCCAGCACCTTACAGCTGTGTATCGGGTATCGGGACTGTACGGATTGATTCGCACCCGAATCGGGGACACTCATGACGTTTGCGTCGACTATTCCGGTTACGGGCTGTGATTCGGCGGAGCGAGGCTCGGGCCGAGCCGCCAAGGCCGGATCGTTCGGTTCGGCACGAAGCCGCTGCCGCCCAGCAATGCTCCTGATAGCATCTAACTGACGATTGGATGGATGACTTGTCCGTGGACGTCGGTCAAGCGGTAATGGCGGCCTTGGAATTTGAAAGTCAGCTTGGTGTGATCGATTCCCAACAGGTGCAGCAGCGTGGCATGCAAATCGTGGACGTGGACCGGGTTTTCCACGATGTTGTAGCTGAATTCGTCGGTTCTTCCGTAAGTCATGCCGGGCTTGATCCCGCCACCGGCCAGCCAGATCGTGAAACATCGCGGGTGATGATCACGGCCGTAATCGTCAGCCGTTAAACGGCCTTGGCAATAGACCGTGCGGCCGAATTCGCCGCCCCAAACCACCAAGGTGTCTTCAAGCATCCCACGTTGCTTTAGATCGGCGACCAGTGCGGCGGAGGCCCGATCGGTATCGACGCACTGCTGTTTTAGCTTCACCGGCAAATCGGTGTGCTGATCCCAGCCACGATGAAACAGTTGCACAAATCGCACGCCGCGTTCCGCCATGCGACGAGCCAAAACACAGTTGTAGGCAAAGCTGCCCGGTTGCCTGGCGTCTTGGCCGTACAGCTCAAATACGTGAGCCGGCTCGGAGCTCAGATCGGTCAATTCGGGCACCGATGACTGCATGCGGTAAGCCATCTCGTACTGCGCAATACGAGTATGAATCTCGGGATCGCCAAAGTCCTCAAACCGCAACTCGTTCAGCTGCGTCAAGTCATCCAGCATCCGCCGCCGCGTCTGCGAATCGACACCCTGTGGATTGGAAAGATATAAAACAGGATCACCGGAGGATCGAAACTTAACGCCTTGATACTTGGAGGGCAGAAAACCGCTGCCCCAAAGCCGGTCGTACAGCGGTTGACCACCGGAACCGGAAACCAAGGCCACGAATGCCGGTAAGTTTTCATTCTCGTTGCCCAGTCCGTAGGAAAGCCAGGCTCCAATGCTGGGGCGTCCGGCCAGCTGAAACCCGGTCTGGAAAAAGGTGATGGCAGGGTCGTGATTGATCGCCTCGGTATGCATTGTGCGGATGAAGCACAAATCGTCTGTGATCTTCGCCGTATGTGGCAGCAACTCGCTGACCCAAGCCCCCGACGCACCGTGTTGGGCAAACTTAAAAATGCTGGGAGCGATCGGAAAGCTCGATTGCCCGGCAGTCATGCCGGTCAGTCGCTGGCCTTGACGAATCGAGTCGGGCAGTTCGCTGGCGCGAAGATTGTGCAGCGCCGGTTTAGTGTCGAATAAATCAATTTGCGACGGCGCGCCGGATTGAAACAAGTAGATGATACGCTTTACGCGTGGAGCAAAGTGTTGCGCTGCGCCCAACAAATCGGTCAACGCAAGCGAACCGATGCCTGCAGCCATGCCGCCGAGAAACTTTCGCCGCGTGGGGAGATTTACGTTCGTCATTCTTTGGTTACCGATTCGTCCAGATTCAAAAGCGTGTTCCCAATCATTGTCCATGCTGCTAATTCAGCGGGGGCTAGCGAAGTGTCGAGGGCCGATTCGCCCGTTTCGATCAGCTTCCTGGCCGCCTCGATCTCAGTCAAGAATCTGGTCCGATAGGCCTGGTAGCTGTTCAACAGGATTTCCGTTTCGCGAGCGGCCGGATCACGGCAGAGAACTTGTTGAAACATTCTTCGCAGGGTGAGCTTGTCACTTTGTGACTCCGACATCGCGTCTTGCGCCAGCATGCGGGCGGCTTCGACAAAGGTAATGTCATTCAGCAAATTTAGCGCTTGAAGCGGAGTGTTGGTGCGTCGCAGGGCGACGTCGCAAGCTTCCCGCCCGGCGGCGTCGAAGTTGATCATCATTGGCGGCGGTACCGTCCGTTTCCAGTAGGTGTACAGGCTACGGCGATACAAGTCGGGTCCCTTCGACTGCTCGTAATCGGTGGTGGACGCGATGTCTTTCCAGAGGCCTTGCGGCTGGTACGGTTTGACGCCGGGGCCGCCGATTTTGGAAGTCAACAAACCGCTAACGAATAAGGCCTGGTCGCGAATCATCTCGGCGGGTAGCCGGAATCGCGGCCCCCGCGCCAGCAGCCGATTCTCCGGATCGCGTTCCAATAGCCGTGCGTTGCAGCGGGATGATTGACAATAAGTATTGCTGGTCACGATCAGCTTCAACATGTGCTGGATGTCCCAACCGGACTGGACAAATTCCACCGCCAGCCAATCCAGTAATTCCGGATGACTCGGCCGTTCACCCTGGACACCGAAATCCTCGGTCGTCTTGACTAAACCAGTTCCGAACAGATCGCGCCAAAGCCGGTTGATGACGACTCGCGCCGTCAACGGGTTCTGACCGGAGACCAGCCAACGGGCCAGTCCGAGGCGGTCGGCCGAATCATCGATCGCCAGCGGTGGCAGGGCCGCCGGTACGCCGGGTTCGATTTTTTCGCCGGGCTGGTCGTACTTACCGCGAGCGAGAATATGAGTATCGCGGTACGGTGATTCGTCGCGCATGACCATCACCGTGGGCAACGACCGCTCGAAAGTTTCCAGGGCGCGTTTTGACTGGATCCAACGACGATAAGCCATCCGTAGTTTCTCGGGACCACCCTCGGCCAAATAAAAGTGTCTGAGCTTTGCCAAACGCAGATCGCGACGCGGCGGTGACTCGGTTCTCAGTTGGGCGTGCCCCCGCGCCGCCAACACGCGCACTTCGTCCGCTTCCAACACGCGATCGTAAATACGAACCTCTTCGATTTCGCCAGTGAAGTCAGACATTCCCTGACCGATTCGCAGTGGCTGGTCGACAGCAAAACTCTGATTCAGAAAGTCATGATTGGCACGTTGTTCGACTGGCTGGCCATTCACATAGATCGTAATGCCGGCGGCGCGGCGCGTACCGTCGTAGCTGACAAGGACATGCACCGGGCCGGCGGGAATGGGATCGAGCGTCTCGATACGAACCGAATCGTCCAACCAGCGTTTGACGAAGTTGGCATGCAGCGTGCCGGATTCACTCAGGTGCAAGTTGTAGCCTTCGCCCTCGCCCGTGGGAATCATCTTGGACAACACGGTGCCGGAATCACCGGGTTTGGTAACGATCCAGGCAGCCAATGAAAAGGTATCGAAATATCCAAACTCGGCTACTTTTCCCGCGTCGCCGGTTTGATCGCTGCGAACGATCAGTCCTGCTTTGATGGTCCAGTCCTCGGGCATCTGGGCGGCCAGTTCTTCCAGTCTCTCCGCGGAGGGCAACGAGTGGCCTTGGTAACTTTCCTTGGCCGCGGCTTCCGCTGCTTGCAGCGCCCGCCACTGTTGCTGCTGTTGTTGTGTGGGAGCTCGGATGATCGGTTCCGAGTTACCTTCTTTCCAGGCCCGCCCGTATTCCGGGATGCGGTTAAAGGCCGCGAAGACTGCGTAGTAGTCGCGCTGGGTGAATGGATCGTATTTATGGTCGTGACATCTTGCACAACCCATGGTCAATCCTTGCCAGACAGCGAACGTTGTGTCGACGCGGTCGACGACGTACTCCACTTGGAATTCTTCCGGCACCACGCCACCTTCGGCATTGCCGCGATGGTTCCGGTTGAAGCCTGTGGCGATCAGCTGTTTCAAACTTGCATCCGGCAGCAAGTCACCGGCCAGCTGATCAATGGTGAACTCGTCAAAAGGTTGATTGGTATTGAAGGCATCGATGACCCAGTCGCGCCAACGCCACATGTCGCGCCAGCCATCGCTCTGATAACCGCTGGTGTCTGCATATCGAGCCGCGTCCAGCCAACGGATCGCCATTTTTTCTCCGTAAGCCGGTGACTTCATCAGCCGTGTTGCCGTATCGGCGACGGAAGATTTCACACCACGACTGACTTGCTCCGGCGTCGGCGGCAGACCGGTCAGATCAAAGTAAAGCCGTCGAGCTAAGACTCTGGGGTCGGCCGCCGGCGACGGCGCTAAGCTCTCCGCATCCAGCCGCGCCAAAATGAACGCGTCAATCGGATTGCGCACCCAATCGGGCTGGGAAACTTGCGGCACCGCGGGCCGAGCCGGGGGGATCAAGGACCAATGCTGTTGCCACTTCGCACCTTGCGAAATCCAGTTTTTGATCAGCGAAATCTGTTGCGGGCTTAGGTTTAATCCCGAATCCGGGGGCGGCATCCGCTGGTCGGGATCATCACTGGAGATTCGAGACAGCAGCTCACTGTCGGAAGGGTCGCTGCCAGCGGCGCCGCGCAATCCAGCCTGTGTATCGAGTCGCAGAGCGGCCTGCCTGGCGGCGGCATCGGGACCGTGACACTGAAAGCATTTGTCTGACAAGATCGAGCGGATGTCGCGATTGAAATCGGTGTCGCCCGCTGCAGAAGTTCCCCCAACGGCAACCAGGATAAGCACGACGGCGATGAGAAGATGCTGATTCATGGATCGAGAGCGCTAGGGGTTTGTCACAGCCTGATCTTAGGGTAGCGGAACTCGCCAGGCGTTTCGGCCTGAGGGTCAAAAATGCCCGGAAGTTTGGGGCGACTTCCGCTACGGCTCGAATCCAGATTCTTGGGTGCGATCACCAGAGCGGCAACCGATTGGGTGTTGACCAGCGAATCCGGGCAAGCAGCAGATCGCCGCGGTAACCACCCCGAGGCATCCATTCGCCGACGGTCACCCAGGATTCCAGGGGACTCGCGTTGGTGATATTGAAGTTACCCATCAAGGCGACTTTGTCAGGATCATTCACACCGTCGCCCACCAACGGGAGCACAATTTGTTCGGTCGACTTGATCAAGCAGCGGCGGTCCACATCGACTCGAGCGACCCACAACGGAGCACGCCAGCGAATCACATTGACATTGCAGGCATCCTTACGGGTATAGACCAGGAACAACCCATCGCTGTGCGTCAGCCAGTGCTGCTGCGTTGTTGACATTTCAAGCGGCGTTCCATTATCCCAAGCCCAAGCACGTTTCTGCTGCCAATTCAGTCCATCGTCGCTGACGCTGACGTAGCCGCGGCCGTCTTCGGCGCGAATCGTGATCCAGAATTGGTCTGCAAATCTGGTGACACTCGGTTCCAGCAATCCGCGACCTTTTGGATTGTGCAGTGGCGGTCCGACTTCGCGGACTTTCAATACATCGCCGTCGAACGTGGCGAGCACGCCCGCCACCATCCGATGTTCAGGCTGGGGACCAAACGTGAATGACATCTGGACATTGCCGTCGGGCAAGTTTACGCGTTGGCCGCAGTTGTTGCTGTAGATGTGACCGCCGCGCGGATCGTCCCACTCCAGGATCTTGCGTTGCGACCATGAACCGTCTTTCCTTCGGGTCACGTAAACCGGGTAACGTGCGAGCTGTTCATTGCGGGCAAAGTAAGCTCCCTTATAAAACACGACATGTCCAAGCGCGAGCACCGTGTCGCTTTGCGGATGGTATTGCGGGGTCACATCGCAGACGCCCGCTTTCAGTCCGTCGTCGCGTCCCGGGACCGGGTCGCGACCGAGTGCGCCGATCGGTTTCGGATCACTCCAGGTTTTTCCCAGATCGCTGGACATCGTCCAATGCACCTGTCCGAAGTAATCGGATCCACCGATTTCCTGCAGATTCATCAGCGCCACAGGCTTGCCATTTTCTCCCGGCATCATGCACGCCCGCGGATGAAACCAGGTACGGCTGTTGCCATCGCGGTTACGGAACAGCGTTTCTGTTGATATCGATGCGATCAGAGCTTGGGACTTGCGAGTTTCGGAAAGCACCGAGATCAACTGGTCGGCGATCCGTCGATGACCGAGTTTGCCCGGATGCATGCCGTCCAGCAACAGATCGCTTGTGGATTGGCCGTCTTGCTTGCCAAAGGATTCAAAGTCTTGGTAAACATCAACCAGCGGCACCTGTGCAGATTTAGCAATGTCGCGAACCTTCTGGGCGTAAAGCGTAAGCAGCACGTTAAATCCGTCTGCGGCATCCGGCTGGTATGGCGGCTTGCCGTATCGCTCACGTAACTTTGCGGTCCAGCGCAGTGAATTCGGTGTCATCAAGACAACGCTTACACGCCTCGATTTCAGCGTCTGCACAAAGTAGCGAAGGTTGTGGGCGTAAGTCTCGATATCTACTCGCGGTTTTGTCGCCGGAGGATCTTTCCAAACGTCGACCGCAGCATCGTTGATGCCGAATTGGATGATGACGATGTCAGGATCCCGTTCCAAGACGTCCTTTGCGAAACGTACCCGCGCATGGTTGGTGTTGTTACCGCCGATGCCTGCATTGACAACACGGGACGGCTTCCCTCGCTCGGGCAACTCATTCTGCAGAAGATCGGCATAGACTTTCAACTCGCCGCGCGGTGCGGTCGTTGAATCGCCAAAGGTAACGATCGTTTGTGTGTGATCATCAGCCAGCACCCAGCTAGCAAGAATCATTTGTACGACGATTAACCGGACGACTTCGCTGGGCTTGATCATTCAATCGTGCTCCGCGCTACTGATTTGTTTCAAATTTAATTGTTAAGTAGCGGAACTCGCCCAGAGTTTCGGTCTGAAGTCAGCCCGCTATTTTTCCATGTCGGCGAGAATCATTTCGATTGAAACTGAAACGAATAAAGATCGGCGTTTTGCAACTCCAGCAGTAGCCGCACGGGCTTGCCCGCCAAAGCAGACAGATCCGCATTGCTGTTCCATTTGACGACCTTGGCAATCGAATCCCCCGTGATTTTCTCACAATCAGAGAGTGTGAATCCTGCTACGGGATTGCCGTCAGCCGCTTGTATCTCCACGCGCACGGAACCGGCTGCGGACGTGGCAAAGTTGATCTCCAATTGCTTACCAGCGAAGATCAAAGGGCGTGTCAGCAAGCGGCCGCCTTTCGCGTCGGCGCTGGCGGATACAAACCCATCCACACGGTAAGTGAATCGCCGCACGCGGCTGTCCGGTCCGGTGTAATAGGCCTCGGTGGCATACACGGAGAACTCGCGGTCATCGCCCGGCAACTGCACAAGTCCCCAAGTCATGTAATTGCTGCGGTTGCCTTTGCGATCTTCTGGCGCGTCTTCGGGAATCACGGCTTCCGGCCAGCGGTTGAAATGCAGGCCATCCCGGCTGGTCATGAACACGGGTTCGACACGCTGGCCTTCGTCCGGCAAATAACGAGTCGGGAATCCGATGAAAAGATGCGGAGCCCGCGGGTAGGGACGAATGGCATTGGTGTAAAGATGCTCGCGTTTCTGTTCGGTGTATTTCAGCCCGATCGGTTTCGTCCAGTTAAGAAAATCACTGGAGGTGCAAAGCATGATGTCGCGTTTTCCCTGGTTGAACCAACGATGATAGTCACGGTAGGTGCCATTGACGTTGTCATAAAACGCGAGGTTCTGTGAATCGAAAGCGCCCTCGGTGATCACGGGCTGGTCGTGCATCAGTTTCCAGTGAATTCCGTTCGCTGATTGAAAGGCGAACAGTCCGTGTTGGGACGACTTGTCAGCTTTGCGCAATGAACGTCCGCGCGCGAGCGCCTTGTAACGGGCGTCTGGTTTGCACTCCGGATTTGTGTCTTTGAAAGGAGTGAAGTTATGCCCGCCGATGCCGTTCCAAACGATGTTGTTCGCTTTGGAGCCAGCGAATTCGTACAAACCGAGTTCGGGCTTGGTCCAATGGATGCCATCGCTGCTTTCGGCGTAGCAGACGACTTCTGGGTGTCCCGACTTCTTTGCCTTTTCATCCCAATGCGCGCCGCGGTAATACATCCGGTACTTATCGCCATCCTGAAAGATCGTGTAGTACGCGCAAGTGTTTCCCTCCCAGGGCTTGTCCGTCACCAGCACGACTTCTCGCGGTTGCGGCCGATGCAATTGAAGGCTCACGTCGTCAAGCCTTTCAATCAGAAACTCGTCCACCATTAGCTCGCGTCGCGAGCCGATGTTGATCGCGTCCTCAGCTCCGGCGTGAATAAATGAGCCAAATAAAACGCCCAGAGTTGAGAGAACATTCAGTCTTGGTTTCATCGTTTTCTCCGCAATGCCTTTGTTATCACTGGATAGCGCCATTTTTGGGTCAAGAAGCCGGGACATGCAGTCTCATCAGCCGCCGGGCGCCGGCCCACGGTCCCGTCGTTTGTGCCGCTATAACCGCGTGCTGACGCAGGGCGGCTGATAAAAGTGGTGCTGTCCAAATTGTCTGATTTCCGATTTGCTGCACCCGGTCTGTAAGCACACACCCTACACGAATAATTCCGTCGGCGTGGAAGTGAGCTGCTGGATACCGTCAGCGGTGACCAAAAAGTTTTCTTCGATGCGAATTCCAGCGCGCAAGGCATGGGTGTAGAGTCCGGGTTCCACCGTGAACACGTCGCCTTCGGCGAATCGATCATCCCAGTTCGGATTCAAGTGCGGAGCTTCGTGCGGATACAATCCGACGCCGTGGCCCAAGTGATGGGGGAACGCATCAGGCTGATACTGATCCAGTAATTCTTTTGCTTGATCGAACAACTCTCGGCAGGAGGCACCCGGCCGGACAAACCGTTTCACAAGATCAAAGACGGTCATGATCACCTCGCGCGCTTTCAGTTGTTCGTCGGTTGGCCGGCCATCGACGGCAAACGTGCGGCAATTGTCGGCATGGTATCCGCGATACGCAGGTCCCAAATCCAGAATCATCAGTTCGCCCGCCTGTGCGCGACGATTTCGAGGCGGCCCGCCGCGGGCGTTGCTTTGATAATCGTTACCCAAAGCCGTTAATGGTTCGCCGGCGGTTTCGACAGCGACCGCGTGAAGTTGATTGAAAACTGCCAGCTCCGTAATGCCCGGATGAACGATCTCGCGAGCTTTTCGGTACATGGCGTCGGTGCAGGCGATTGCATGACGCATCATCAACAGTTCATCAGGATCCTTGCGGCGGCGCAGATTCCAAATTGCCGGTTCCACATCGATGGGTTCGTTTTCTAGGACCTGCTGAACATGCGGCCCAGCGGCAGAAAACTCAACCGCTGTTTTTTGATTCGATTTCGATAGTTCCTGCGTTGCCGCTTGCAACTGTTCTTGCCGAAGCGTGCTTAGCCACTGAGCCTGGAATGTGCGTACCGTGTCTGCCGCGTGATGGTCGGGCTCGCTGCCCGGCGCGATCAGCGTGCAATCACCGTCCACTTCCAGCACAGCCACTGCCCGCATCAAGGGGTGCGGGCGAAAACCGGTCAGCCACTGCACGTTCTCCGCCGTGACCAGAATCGCCCGGTCCGACTTCAACGTCGTCAGTGTTTCGCGGAGTCGCTGTTGCCGATCGCGGCAGTGGGTGATCGATAGTTGGGGTAAGTTGGTCATGAGTGGGATTGCTGTATTGGCTGTGAATTCATTGCCGTCGGACGCTTTGCGTCCGCACGTTCGATCGCAGCGATCGACGACATACCCCGATCGCGGAGAGGTTGTGAATTTACTGTCGTCCGACGCTCCGCGTCGGAATGGTTCGTTCGCGGAGAGGCTGTGAATATATTGGTAAATCCCGGCGTTTGTGAGTCCCATATAATTCTTACTTCGTCCTTCGTCATTCCTTGTTCGATATTGGATGTTCTTTCATGCCGCCATGAAAACCGCAGAACATCGAACAAGAAATGTCGAATGAAAA
>JBFJVZ010000266.1:0-11087 GCA_041623895.1 Pirellulaceae bacterium
GGACCGTCAGTATCTGGTTGACGGGATTCTGCGCGGCACTGATTCCTGGGCCATCCCCGTCCTGCATCCCTTTGCTGACAACAACAGTGTTCAGTTTTTTAACGGTTTTGCTGATCTGAAACCGAAGAGCGGAACGGTCCAATGGAGTGTCAATGAAGCCTTGAAAGGGCAATCGGTCAATTGGGAGTTCGAGGTCGCACAATCACAGGTGATGAAGGCGAGTGACGACAAGCAGTTTCTGGAAATCGTGCCCCGTTACGACGATGGTGGCGACCAGTTCAGCCTGAAGATTCCGGTAACACGTTTGAGTACGATCCGGGTCTCACTTGCCAACGCTGAATCGGACGTCCCAAAACTCATCGTGGGCGACCGCGTTCGCGTCGAAGGTACCATCGGTGATTATGCGGCCAACCAGGGCGTTGAACTAACGAGTTTCACCGGCCCGATCGTGGTCTATAGGAGAACGAAAGACAACACATTGCTGCAAACGACGATTTCCATCGGGCTACGAAGTGCGAAATTGACGACAACGAAGACAGTCAGCCCGTTTCGATTCCGCAAACTGCTGAGTGTGCCAACGACAGAAAAAGATGACTTTCAATACGCACGTGTTGCTGTCAGCATGGATCAGAAATCTGTCATCTCACGAAACTATCTCATCAGTCGCGGTCAGGACGTGACAGATCGTGTCGGCGCTTACTTGTGGAGACTTGACCAGGAGAATCCGAAGCGTACGCAACTACCGGACTCAACCACTTTTGGCTTTGTCCCCAACAGCACGCTGGCATACCAGGTTCATTGGGGTGATGGCGTGCGGTTTTGGGATACAGGCAGTCATGCCGTCTCGGGCGACTATCTTCCACATGAACTTCGGGAGGATACCACCATTGGTCCCGCGGTCAGTCCCGATGGCAAGGTCATGGTGACTCGTAGCGAGTTGGACCACTTGCAGTTTTGGGACATTCAGACTCGCAAGCCAATCACGAAGGCGATCGAGCAACCCGGTATCGTTTATGGCATGGAGTTTTCCTCAGATGGAAAATGGTTGTTCGCGAAATCCCCCAAGTATTTGACCATCTGGGAATCCGGCACGGGCAAATTGGCTGCTGGACCGCTTAGGCATGACATTTACAGTTATGCGCACTGGACCAAAAACAACCAACTGGTCACGCTGGAGAATAACGATCGAAACGCGGAGGTCTGGCGCAGCCAGCTCGTGATTCGTTCCGTTGATGGGTTCGCCGAAATCCGGCGGATTGCCTTGGAGGGACATGCCCGGGAAGCAAGTTGGGTGGACGACTCGCATGTGTTGGTCGTCGCGGACAACAAGATGCCCGGGGACAAGGGACCGTATTCCTATGGAAGGAAGCTGATTTACCTGGTGTCGCTGGCAGCGGACACCCCGCAAGTTGCAACCTTGATGCGTCGAGATTGGATCAGCAATGTTCATGTTGCTCCTGATGGCGGCTATTTCATCATTTGCACTCGGGAAGAAACGAGCTGCTGGAAAGTCGGCCAGGCCAAACCAATCTGGACACAGCCGGGCAACCAGCTTGTCTACTTTGGGGACAGGGACTGGGTGGTGTTGCACAATGGGCCTGCGATCGCTCACTCGCTAGCCGACGGTAAAGAACTGTGGCGAACAGAGCCAGTCGGAATTGCCAGGGTGATTGGATCGAATATCTGGACTTGCAACGAGAACGAAATGCAAGTCTGGAAGGTCGAACCTAAGGAGTTGCGTTGACGTTCCGTGCCGGTCCAGTCGAAGCACACACTGCCAGCACGCTCGATAAATACTGACAATCGCACTCAAAGGAAACCAAATGCCATGCTGCGGATGCCAACCCAGATAACCACCACACTGCTGCTGACATAACACCTGGATCAAAAACGGGGGCATTCCACCGCCATCCCAGGAATGATGATTTTGCTGATTCCTTGCCAAGATAGGAAGGTCGTACCCTGATCAGGTTTATGAGCCGTTCGTCGGGAGTAAAGGTAAGACGCCAAACTCAACCGCTTCGCAGACGTAAGACAAACATGCAACGTAGACTCATTCTGATTTCGGTGGTCGCCGTTACCGCAATTCTCGTGGCGATTCCACTTGGTATTCGCTTCTACAAAACGAACGAGTTTTATGCGAGAAAGGCCTCAACGTTGGAAAGGATTGCAACGAAGAAGCTCGTGGATGGAAAAATCGTATCGATGAACGAAGATTTGATCCTCGCAATTAGACAGTCGACGCAATCAACGCTTCAGCGGCCAAGGATTTGGAAGCCAAAGATGTTCGCGAACTACTACGCCGATGGTTGGGTAGTTGATGTGGGCTGGATTGCTGACGGACCAATGGCCAATGGGCTGCAAATCAACTTTGCGGATGGAACATCGGCAAAAGTTGCCTTCAGCGAGCCAGTCCTCGCCGACCTTGAAAAACGGAAACCGAACATCTACTACTTTCACGCATCCGTTGATGAGAACGACTCAAGTGTGTTGTCGCGAGAACTCTCACCGAGTGATGTAGAATCAGCGTGCCTGTTGGCAGACGACCAGCCGGTGTCGGCTAACTTCACGGTGGATATATCCGACGCAAAACCGATTTGGGCAAAAGACGAAAAGAATAGCACCGACTCGGCGGAGGCAGGGGCAGCAGAATAAACTGAAGCTTGCGGCACCTGAAGCAACAGTGCACTCGAAACCACGGTTGGTGATCGGATCAAGTACTTTGGCGATTATGGATTGTTGGAAGAGATCGCTCGCGTGGACTGGATCTACTTGAATCTTTAAGCTGTGTGCTGCCTGACGCAAAGTTCAATTCACTGTCCGGTGACCTATAGTGAGAAACCTCATCATCGCATCCGGGATTTAGACTTGAGCAAGCATCTGCTGGGCCATTGAATATGGATGATGAAGTTTGCGATCGAAGAAGATCATGATGAAGGAAAAGATTCATGCACTCAACACATGCACTCTTGGTGACCGTTATTATCGCGTTGTCCGCCACGGGATTCGCGCAGAAGCCGAAACAGAATCCTCAACAAACTCCCACAGACAGTTCAGTCACGGCAAAGATCGTGTCCACGCAAGTGATCAAACAGCGGGAGGACACGAGATCATCGACGGACCTCGTCGCGTTCAATGATCAGTTGTTTTTGACATTTCTTGAACGCTGGACGAAGGGTTCTTCAGAAAGCTGTATTCGCATCATGTCGTCCAAGGATGGATCAGCGTGGAACACGGTCGCGACGATTCGTCAGCGGGATAAGGATCGTTATCTTGTTCGACGTCACCCGGGAGAATTCAGAGGGCTCCGTTTGGACGACACCCCCAGATTTTCGATCGAGTCGGAGAATCGCTTGTCGATTCGCGCGATCGACGCCAAGTTTGGCACTCGCGAATTTGACACGAGACGGATGGCGGGGTGGTCATCGAACAACGGAACCGAGTGGAGTTACGAGGGACCGCTGAATGAAGTCTTACAATGGAGTGAGATTGCCTGGAACGGCGGCCAGGGATACGCATACGGATATGGCGGCCCTTGTGGGGAATCGCTAGCGATGAAAATCCTGGCGACAGAAGATGGCAAGGGGATGCGTGAAATCTACGAGTACTTCAACTTCAATGGATCGGATCCGGAGCGCGCCGCTTTGTTTTTCGATGATGCCAATCGCCTTTGTTGCTTGACGCCGATGTACGGCGGCGGACGAAAGACCAGGGTCAAAGATGTCAAAAGGGGTAACTACGCACTGGCGTACATCGGCACAGCGGAACCGCCCTACAAAAAATGGACCTGGACACAAACGAATATGGCGATTTGGTCGCCGCGCGTTATTTCCGTACCGGAAATAGGGTTTGTTGCCGCCGTAGAAATCAGGTCGGAACCAATCCGTACTTCACTCTGCAGTTTGGACATGGCCACCGGCAAGTTAACCGAATTACTGAGCTTTGGTGATCTTCGCCGAGAGCAATTGGGTATCGATGACCATGAACCGCTTGGTGCGGAAGACCTGCCAATCGGACTTGCCACACACAACGGACACGTGTGGGTCAGCTACAACCGCGGCGGTGCCGTATACCTTGCCAAAATAACGCTCCAACGGGGGTGACCGAGCTCATCATCGTTATCCATAGAATGATGATTCGTTGCTAGACACCGTTCTTTAAAATCAACTGCTACGAAGATGTTCCGAATCGTTACACCTTGGACTGACCACACGTTTTTTGACATCAAGAATCTGGACCTGCTCCCCCAGTTACACAGCGGTGGCCAAGCGTTTGAATGAATCAGGAAAAACTAATGAAGCGAACCGCGACCAACTCTGCAAGCGATCCCATAGCGAAAGTAGCCCTGTTTAACCGAAAGTCCACAGCGGTGTCGTACGCCATTAGTCGAGTGGAGAGGTGGTGTTTGTTGTCTGTTGTCATCGGCACGTTAGCCATGGCGCCACCGTCAGCCGCTGACCAGCCACTGTCGCATTTGAGCGTTGGAGAAACCAACTCGACAAAAGGCAAAGTTTCGTATCTTCCGAAACCTGATCAGCAACTGTTGCAACAGAACAACATTGGCACTTCGCCAGACGAGTTGTGGCGATTCCTGGCGGATCCCAAACTCCCACCTTGGGAGGCTCCGCTTGAGGAGTGGCTGAAACCAATGCGTAAATCGTCCAGCGATCACCGGGAGCGATACCGTGTTCTGCAGCGACTTGCGGCCAAAGGACTCGACGGTGACAAATGGCCCTACCTTGGAACTAACGAGAAGAGCTGTTACGCCCATCAGCCAGAGTTTGTCAAAGACGTTAAAGATGTCTTGGTTCGCGAGCATGAAGCATCGAAACCACGAGTCGTCGAAGCGGCGATCCGTCTGCTGACGAACCGGAAACCAGACGGCATCACAAGAGAACTGATCCGCCTCGCGCCGATGATTGCACAACTCGACAAGCGAGTTGAAGAGACGTTGATTGAATCGCTTGCCGAGATTTCGGTACAGGATGGAATGCCTGATCCGAGTTTGCTCGCGGCAACAAAGGCAAATGACCCAATCGTTCGCGGATTGACCATTCGCAGTCTGCTTCGATCACGAGGTCTGCAGGCTGAGGCTGCCGTAGCTTTGCTGGACGACGAAGACCTGACGGTCAAGTGGCAGATCGCGATGGGGCTGATTGACCAGAAAAACAAGGTAGCGATTCCCACGCTCATCGACCTGATCCCGAAAGTTTCAAACGCACAGGCGGCGTACCTTGAAAAGCTCTTGCATCACATCACCGGTAACGGGCCGGCGTTAACGCTCGCCGGAGACAGGGAATCTCGTTTGAAAGCCCGTCAGGTATGGATGGCGTGGTGGAAAGACAACTCACGACGAGTGACTCCCGACCAAATCTCACATGGTATTACATTCGCCTACAACGACACCGATGTCGTGGAGTTGGATTTAGACGGCGAGATTGTTTGGGAACTTGAAATCCGACCGATGTTGCGTAGCGATCCAAATTGCGTGCAAAGGCTTGCCAACGGAAACATCTTACTAGGCGAATCGGCAACGCTGCGTGACTGGGACCGCCGCGTGGTCGAGCTGACCAGAACCGGGGCGGTTGTCTGGGAATATGAAGCTGGCCGCGTGAAGACGTTCGAGCGTTTGAGAGATGGACGCACATTGATCGGCGTTCACATTCTGGACGCGGAAGGAAAACGCAGACAACTTTTTCCATCGGGCAGTTGCGACCATGTGCGCGGCAATCCAAAAGGTGGTTTTGTTCTGACGCAGTATGGAGACACGACGGTCGAGGGTTATCCAACGGCGGTGAACGATGGGCCATGCTTCCGGAAGTTGACCGAAGTCAGCGCTAACGGCCAACGAATGCGTGTCACGAGGGTGCGCGACGAATCGACCTATGGATCAAGCAACTGGTACTTTGAATTCGCGGACAACGGCCACCTGTTGATTGCCCGAGCCGATGATGTCATGGAATTGGACGAGAATCGCAAGCCGGTGGGGATCTTTGCCAAGGGCGAATTCATTGAGCGCATCCAGCGACTTGCGAACGGCAACTACTTGATTTCGATCCACGGTTGCGGACAGAGCGAAGTCCAAGAATACACTCGTGATGGAAAAAAGATCGGAACGATGCGGTTGCCGAGATACCTTCACTTCGTAAGCCGGCTTTAGCAAGACACCTGAAGAAACGTGAACATTCGTCCCACGACGAAAACACCGCATTCCCACTTGCGTCTCATGCCTGATCGGTATTTGGCTGGGTTGCTGGTCGTTCTTGGCGTGCTGTTTCTCTCGGAGCATTTCGTCTGGTTTCCCTTTAATGAATATAAGGGGTGCACAGTGCTGATTGCTGCGGCGATTCTCGCAGTGAGCCTGGTTCTTCTGCTCCCCTGGTTTGTATTGGCCGCGGTTCTTCGACGCCGGTTTGAGTTCAGTTTGCGTTGGCTGTTGGTGCTCGTGACGATTTGCGGATTCGTATTCGGATGGCTTGGAATGGAGGCTTTCGAGGCGATAAGACAAAGCAGCGTGTCGGCAGCTCTCAGAGCGAAGGGGTACACGGTTGATTACACATACGAATACTTAGATCCATTGTTTAACGCACCACCTGCGCGCTCTTTGTCGGACCGAAAACGATGATCGGAAAAACTCGAGTCTTATGTTTCGTTTTCGTGATTGTCGTTCACTGTGCCCCCACGCTGGCGGAACGCAAACCGAATACGCCCAATGATGCAAAGCTCGTCGTTTGGGGGACGGTGGAAGAAGTCGTCAGCACTGAAACCGACGAATTCAACAAGTTCAAAGTGAAGATTCGCGTGGAGAACCGGGAACGCGGTTACCTGCGCGGCGGTGGGAACGTGGTCTGGGCCGCATGCTTTCAACGGAAACCGACCGCGCCAAAAGTTCCTGCCGAAAGCGGACACACGGCGATCCCCAAGCAGGGCCAGTTCATTCGAGCGCTGCTGCTGGAACCTCGTCGCGGCGAATTTGAAGGTATCTACCCGGACTGGTTCCACGAGCTAGAACTCAACGAAGATCAACTCGCCGCGATGCGCTGGGTGCAAACAATTGGTCGCAGTAGTCTCGGCTGCGACGACAGTTTGCCCGGTCGTCCGGTGACTAGGATTTACCTTTTCAAAATGTGGGATTCGGGAGTGACCGACGCGGATATGAAGTACGTGACAGCGTTCCCCGAACTGCGTTCACTGGCGCTCCATTATTCGCGCGTCAGACGCGACGGGCTTGAGACTGTCGCCACGCTCAAACACCTGGAAGAACTGAACCTTGGCAACTACCCGGGGATTATCCGCGATCGCGACCTGCGTCCACTGGCAGACAGCAAGAGCCTGCGCAGCCTGAGCTTGCTGAACGCCAAGATTACCGATCTGTCGATGGTGCAATTTGCAGCGATGCCGTCACTGCGTTCGCTGAGTCTGGGGTCAACACAAATCACCGACGCTGGTCTAAAGCTACTAAAGCAACATCAAGGCATCGAGTCGTTAGCTTTGTCGGGAACAAAAATCACTGACCGGGGGCTGGAGCATTTGGCGGCCATGAAATCGCTAAAGCGACTTCGTGTTGATTTCACCTCAATTACCGATGAGGGCTTGAAAACCCTCTCAGCCCTGAGCTTGGTGAGCCTCGATCTACGAGGTTATAAAGTTAGCGAGATCGGGTTGATGCATGTGGCCGCGTACAAAGAACTGCAGATGCTGAACCTGCAAGACACGTCCGCCACCAACGCCGTTGCCGAAAAACTGTCAGGGCTGAAGGACTTGCGCGAGATCACTCTACAAGGAACTGATGTCACCGACGCCGGTCTGCTGCACTTGGCTAACTGCCCCAAGCTGCAGGAAGTTTCGATCGCGGGAACCAAGATCACGGCGGAGGGTGTGGAAGAGTTCCAGCAGTTGTTGCCCAACTGCGAGGTGAGCCGATCACTTATCGAGTGAACGATTGCGCTTGAACGAGCCAAGCGTCAAACAAAGTTGCTTTGTTCGGCACTGGCTTCATTCTCAAGCTTCGCCTTGTTGGCAAATTGATTCATATCCTCCTATCGTTACAGATAACGAGAAGGCGCAGGCGATCACCCCAACCAACGTCGATCGACGTTACAATTCGGCAAGGCACGTTTTAGTCGCTGCACGCCCTCATCGGTCACTTTGGATCCACGCAGAAACAAATTCTTCAGGTTTTTAAGTTCCGACAACCACTCAAGCCCGTTGTCAGTGATCGGTGTGTTGATCAGGTTTAATCGGGTCAGGATACGAAGCTGACCGATGTGCTGGAGCCCTTGATCAGATATCCCTGTTCCTTGCAGGTCCAGATAAGTCAGATTCTTGAGCTGTGCCAGTTCTTCCACGTCGAATGTGATCTGCAACCCACTGGCACCGAGAAACCGCAGGTTTTTGCACTTGGCAATTTGCTTGAGACCCACGTTCGTAATTTGTGACCCACCGAGCGAAAAACTTTTGAGTTGTTTTATCTGAGCAACGTGTTTCATGCCTTCGTCCGTAACGGCTGTCCTCCAAAGCCAAAGTCCTTCGAGCGACTTGAGTCGTGCGAGGTGCTTCAAGCCTTCGTCGGTAATCTTGTTCCCGCTGAGGGTGAGTTCGCGAAGGTTGTCAAGCGTCGCAAGTTCCTTGAGTCCGGCATCCGTTACATGGGTAAATCCCAAATCAAGCTCCTGCAACGACTGATGCTTCGCCAGCATTTTCATAGCGGCGTCCGTCACGTGGGTTCTCTCCAAATCCAAGCTTTGCAGGGACTTGAGTGGTGCCAATTTGTGAATCCCCAAATCCGTCACTTTGGTCCCACTGAGCGTAAGGTCTTGCAAGTTGCTGAGCGGGGCAAGCTGCTTCACGCCGTTAGCGGTGATGTGGGCGTTGTGCAGGTTCAATTGCTCCAGCTGCGGAAAATTGACAAGAATTCCCAACCATTCATCGGTCACCTTGGATCGCGAGTAATAGGTGCTAAACAAACCAACGTAGACCACCTCGTCTGATTCCGTCTGAACTTTTACGCGATGATCCTTTAACCATGAAATCGCCGCTTGCTGATCCCCCTTCACTCGCGCGATCTCCTGCTTGATTTGTTGTCTTGTGAGCTGTGTTTCCGTCTGCAAACCCGTCATATCCCAAATGAACAGACTGCCATCGTCAGAGACACAAGCAATGGAATTGTCGGTCACGGCAAGCCCAACCAACTCGCCACGAGCCGCAACGCCACCGGTCAGTTTGGCGTTTTCCGTATCCCAAATCTGAACAGAATTCTTGGCGGCGGAAATGAGTTTTGTTCCGTCAGGTGTCGATGCCAAGAGCGCGGATTCGCGAGGAACATTCTCGCCGTTCCAAATCCACTCGCCAAACCGTGCGTCGTACCTTACCAAGCGACGAAAATCTGTCACCGCGATGATCCCTTTGCGATCGGCAGTGTAAGTCATTCCGCAGTCGCCAAACGTGTAACCAGTATTGTCGATAGAGTGGCTCTTCTTTCCAGTGGTTGCATCAAAAACTGAAATGTTTGGTTTGTCCTCCGTTGCTACAACCACGGCGAGCTGATAGCCATCGGGACTAAACGCAGGAGCACTGAGGGCAGCGTCTAATTGAAAACGCATTTCGCCTGTCCCTGTATCAAAAATCTTGTTGTCCGCTGCAAACGCCGAACTATCGGGACTGATGACAATGCTGCGGGCGTCAGCGATGGCATCGATCGAAATCTCCGATTGGTTTTTCCCCGTTCTCACATTCCAGCGACTGATGCCGCCCGGCCCGACGCAAACAATCGACTCGTTATCTGGAGTGAAGGAGATGGCTTGGACGCGGATCGGATGGGCGATCTGAAATCGTTGCAATTGGGCGTGCGTTATTACGTCCCGAATCAAAACGACATTGTTTTGACCGGCGATCTGTTTGGCAGCCGCATAAGCAGTGCCGTCCGGACTAAACGCGACGCAGACGTACTTTCCCGGCTCATCGTTCTGACCAGGACGCCAGAGTTTGGAAACTTGAGGTGTTTGCGCGGTGGCATTGTTTGCAGCGCTAAGGGCGATCAACAACCAAACGGCAGCAGTCCGGAGCATTATTTCGTCACTCACGCTAAACGAAGGCCGCTTTGTGGGTATCTTCGACGAAAATTGTATACCGAATCCGGTCCAGCCAAAAGAAATCGGCCTGATGCGGATCACTCTCCAAAAAGCCGCCAGCGTCTCTTCACGAAATCCGATGGTGGATTCCATCACTACCAGGGCGTGTGATTTGCCCTCACCAAGATTAACTCTTCATCCGTCAACGCGAATCGGTTGGCCATAGGTCTTCTTCAGCAAAGTGATTGTTGTGGTTTTCATTGATATTGAAGTAACGAAACGAGCATGCGCTACGCTGCCAAGTGCACCGTGTGGAGCAACATTGACGGACTTCAACGCAACGCGCTGGCCGGGTTGACACACAACGTCAATCGGTCAGCCGCATCCTCATTCATCGACCAGACTGAGTACCATGCGAAAACCGACCGTTGGAAATTGGCCGTCGTGGGGAGCCGCTTTGCGGAACGACGATCGAAGTTCGGTCGCTGGAGAATCCCAAGCGCCCCCCACATAAATTCCGTTGTCATCCTTTTTTGCCGGCCGCCGCGGATCGATGCCTGCCGTGAGCGAAGGGCTCGCCCGATCCGAGACCCATTCGTGAACGTTCCCGTGCATGTCGTACAGGCCCCAGTTGTTCGGCGCCTTCTGGCGCACCCGCTGCTCGTGGCGCGCGTTCTTCGTGTTCTCTGCGTACCACGCATGGTAGCCAAGGTGTGAAACGTCCGGCATCGACCAGGCGGTTTTCGTGCCTGCACGGCAGGCGTACTGCCACTCCGCCTCTGTTGGCAGCCGATAACGCCAATTCTCGGGCAAGCGGCCTGCCGAACGCTCGATCGAGGTGTACTTTTTACAGAACTCCGAGGCAACTCGCCGTGTGAGATTAACGACCGGAAATTTGGTGCCATTCCCGCGGTTCGACTGACGAAAACCCTCCGTCCAGGGCGCGCGCAAATCCGAATGGTAAGTGATGGCGGTTGTCCAGGTTCCCCGCGTGACTTCTGTCTCTGACATCCAGAA
>JBFJVZ010000267.1:0-11084 GCA_041623895.1 Pirellulaceae bacterium
CTTCTTCATTTCCGCTTTGGTTTCGTCGGTGATGATCCGCGGCCCGCTGCTGTAGTCGCCGTACTCGGCCGTATTACTGATGCTGTATCGCATGTAACTCAGGCCGCCTTGATACAACAGGTCAACGATCAGCTTCAGCTCATGCATGCACTCGAAGTATGCCATTTCGGGTTGATAGCCCGCATCGACCAGCGTGTCGAAACCGGCTTTGACCAGTTCGCTGACTCCGCCGCACAAAACGACTTGTTCGCCGAACAGGTCGGTTTCGGTTTCTTCGGCGAACGATGTTTGAATCACGCCACCACGGGTTCCCCCGATGCCTTTGGCGTAGGCAAGTCCAATTTGTTTGGTCGACTCGGCCGCTCCCTCGCCCATGGCAATCAAGCAGGGCACGCCGCCACCTTTTTCATATTCGCTGCGGACCAGGTGGCCGGGGCCTTTGGGTGCCACCAACAGGGTGTCGATGCCTGCGGGCGGTTCGATCTGCTGAAAGTGGATATTGAAGCCGTGCGAGCACATCAAGATGTTGCCGGGCGTCAAGTTGTCGCGAATCTCGTTACGAAAAATGTCGGCTTGGACCTCGTCAGGCAACAAAAGATTGACGACATCAGCTGCCGAAGTTGCATCGGCGATCGACATTGGCTGGAACCCGTGGGAAACGGCCAGATCATAATTAGCACTTCCGGGGCGTTGGCCAATCACGACATCGCAGCCGCTATCACGAAGATTCTGCGCTTGCGCGTGTCCCTGCGATCCGTAACCCAGAATCGCGACCTTCTTGCCTTTCAAGTGGGAAAGGTCAGCATCGTTTTCGTAGTAAATTGTGGCTGCCATGTTTTGTCTGACTTGTGTGGTGTGAGGTAGGGAAGGTGTGCGTCCGCCGCGAAACGTCGGAGTTCAAAAGTGGAGGTGGGCGAGTGCTAATCAGGCCGATGCCGACGTTACCGATTCGCTTTCGTCCGTCGACCGGTGAGCGCTGCGTACCATCGCGATCCGCCCTGTTCGCACCAGCTCGCTGATTCCGTAGGGACGCACTCTTTCAATGAAGGCTTGCACCTTGTTTTCGCGACCGCTGATTTCGACCATGACTTCGTCCGGCCCGACATCAACGATCTTGCCACGAAAAATGTCGACCAACTCGCGGATCTCCGCTCGCGCCGTACCGGCAGCGGCTTTGACTCTCATCAAGAGCAAATCTCGCTCGACGAAATCGCGGCTACTGACGTCCAAAACACGGACAACGGTAACGATCTTTTCCAGTTGTTTTCGTACCTGCTCCAACACACGATCATCCCCGACGACGACAAACGTCATCCGCGACAAATGCGGATTCTCCGTTTCACCGACCGCAAGAGAGTCGATGTTGTAGCCGCGTGAGGCAAGCATCCCGGAGATATGGGCGAGCACCCCGGGGACGTTCTGGACAAGTGCGGAGAGAACGTGTCGATGATTCGGGTTTGGCATCAGAGGTCAGGGAAATTGGAAAAACGGGGCTGTGAGGCCGATTTGGAGCGTGGCATGATAATTTTGAGGCGAAAAACCAACAAGGGCTGCGATTTACGGCATTGCTGATTCTGCCGTAAAAACAGCATCATGGTGCTTCCGTCGCCACTGACGATAGAGAACCCCGGACGCCAGCAAGTTCACTTCCCGATTGTCGACCGCTCCGCGGGTATAGGATGAGGGAGTTGTTGCGGACGTTAGGGGTGCCGGCGGCCGCAGAATGCGAAGGCATTCCGATGCGCGGCGACACAGTCAGCGTTTGGATCCGCCTAAAGCTCGAATATTGCGGAAGTCTCCCGATTTCCGCGACAGAAAGTATCGCCAGCCACTCCAGCGATTTAGTTGTCATGGGTTTCCGCATCGAATTACCGGCCTACCGTGGCCCACTCGACCTGCTGCTGTATTTGGTACGTCGCCAAGAGGTCAGCTTGTTGGACACGTCGCTGGCAAAAGTTGTCGATCAGTACCTGGAGTATCTGGACGTCTTGAAGGAGTTGGACCTGGGCGATGTGGGCGACTTTATCGAATTGGCCAGCATTTTGGTGGAAATGAAAAGCCAGGCGGCGTTGCCCAAGATCGAGGACGAGGACGAAGAAGAACAAATCGCCGATCCGCAGTCGGAGTTGGTCGAGCGATTGCTGCAATACAAGGAGATCCGCGACGCGGCCGCTGTGCTGGACGAAATGGGCACGCGGTGGCAGCAACGCTACGAACGGATGTCGGACGATTTGCCCAGCCGTCGCGTCGATCCGGGAGACCAGCCGATTGTCGATTTGGAAATCTGGGACCTGGTCAGCGCTTTTGGGCGAATCATGCGTGAAGCGGGCGGGCCGCCGCAAACCGAAGTGATTTATGATGAAACGCCAATCCATGTTTACATGCAGAAGATTCATAAGTCCCTGTCCGCGTCCGATCGAATTCCGCTGATAGATTTGATTGAACCTGGGGCACACAAGTCCTCTTTGATCGGCTGGTTCTTGGCCACGTTGGAACTGTCGCGTCACCATGGTGCCGCGCTCGAACAGGACACCAACGGCGACATCTACATTGTTCGAACAGCGAACTATTCGGATGATTTGAACGTCAACGAGGTTGACAACTACGGCATGGACGGCGATTTTTCGGGCGACATTCCCGGTCACCCTCGTTAATTTGATCGTCGCCCCGCAACCTCTGCTCTGATCTTCCGCTCAGGACTTGATGCTCGAAAACGTACCGATCCTGTCACATCATCACGATGGATTGACCATCGAAGGTTATTCGCGCGCCGCGGTGCAAACCTGCTGGAGGATCAACGAGCTAAAGCTGTTGTTTGATGCTGGAATCCAGCCTTGGGATTTCATGGGCACGCCAACGATGTTCATCAGCCATACTCATTTGGATCACATCGCAGCGTTGCCCGCTTACGTTTCGCGGCGACGAATGATGAAGATGGAACCGCCCGTGGTTTACTTGCCGGATGCGTCGGTGGATCACGCTTGGGACATGCTGCAAATGTTTCGCCGCTTGGATCGTGGAGCCATGCCCTGTGAATTGATTGGACTGTTGCCGGGGGATGAGACACAGATCGGTCGCGAATATGTCGTTACGGCTTTACCGACTCAACATACGATCGATTCGTTGGGCTTCGTTGTCCACCAACGACGACATAAGCTGAAGCCCGAGTATCTAGACTTGTCGGGGGACCAGATTCGGGATCTGCGTCTTTCCGGCACCGAAGTAACTCGCGAAACTCGTGTCCCCATCGTCGCCTATACTGGAGACACCGCGCCGCGCGGATTGGACAACAATCCAGTTTTTTACGACTCACAGATCTTGATCAGCGAAATGACATTCGTCGCTCCCCAGCATCGCAAGGAAAAGATCCACAAGCACGGTCACATGCATGTGGACGATTACCGCGAGCGAGCTGACAAATTCAACAACCAGCTGGTGATCGCCGGGCACTTGAGCACGCGATACAACGCAACGCAAGCCGATCGTATCGTCAATAAAGCGCTCCCTGGAATGCTGGATGGGCGGTTGAAACTGTGGCTGTGACGTCGTCTCGACCCGAACCGAGTCACGATCCGGCACCTCCGCCATGGGATGCCCCGCCGGATGGTTGGCCGACACCCCGGGCGGCCTACGTCCACGTTCCCTTTTGTCGTCACCGATGTGGATATTGCAACTTCAGCGTGGTTGCCGGGCGAGACGATTTGATCGATCGGTTCCTGACAGCAGTTGATCTGGAATTATCCAATTTGGGCCGGCCCAAAATCCAAACTCTGTTCATTGGCGGCGGGACGCCGACGCAGCTGTCAGCGGATCAATTGAACCGTTTGATGATCGTGCTGAAGTCTCGATTTGACTTGCAAAGCGGTCTTGAATTCTCGCTGGAAGCAAATCCAGAGGATATCGACGAACAGACCCTGGACGTACTAAGCGACCACGGTGTGAACCGAATCAGTTTAGGCGTGCAATCGTTCACCGATCAAAAGCTGAAAACACTGGAACGCAGCCATAGCCCCGCGGCGGCTTGTGAGGCGATCGAAATGGTTGCCAGCCGGATCGAAAACGTCTCCATCGATTTGATCTTTGCCGCGCCCGGTGAGTCGCTGGAGGACTGGCGGCGCGACCTGGAAACCGCCTTGACGTTACCGATCATGCATTTGTCGACTTATGCACTGACATTCGAGAAAGGAACTTCCTATTGGAACCGCCGACTGCACGGGCAACTGCAAGCAATCGATGAATCGGTGGAACTCGCTATGTACCAACACACGCTTCAAGCCTGCGAAGAGGCCGGACTGGAACACTACGAGATTTCTAACTTTGCCAAACCGGGCTACCAATGCCAACACAACCTGGCTTACTGGCATGGTTGTGGCTGGTACGCAGCCGGTCCCGGCGCAGCCCGTTTTGTGGACGGTCGTCGCGAAGTCAATCACCGCAGCACAACGACCTATCTGAGTCGAATGGAAGCGGGCCGCAGCCCGGTTGCTGAAACCGATGCGATCACAACAACTCAGTACGCGCGCGAACGTGCGGCTTTTGGCATTCGCATGATCGAAGGAATCGACCTGGATCTGCTATCAAATGAAGCCGGGGTCGATCTGCGGCAGCTGTGTGGCGGGGCGATCGAGCAGTGTTTGGATGACGGGCTGCTGAGGGAATCAGAGCGACGAATGCGTCTGACGAATCGCGGCGTTCTGTTCGCGGACACGGTGGCAGCGGCATTGCTGGGCTAAGCGGCGAAATCGAGCTGCCGGGGCATGCCGTCGTCGCGCTCGTCAAGAAGCTGTTTCAACCGCGGCTCAGCCGGAGCTTCGCCCTCCCGGCCTCTGCAACCCCCCTCCCGGCTTCTGCAACTGCCCTCCCGGCCTCTGCAACCACCCCGGTTTGTCAAGCTTTGACGATTGCGCAAAAAAATTCAACTTTGCCGGTCAGGCGGACGATATCGATTCTGTCCCTCCCATATTGGTTACACAGGATCCATCGTCATGGCCACAGCTAGCAAAATCACCGTGAGCCTTTTTGCTGCCTTCGCAATTGTCACTTTCTCTGGCTGCGCAGCGATGTGCAAGAACTTTGGTTGCCCCGGTTGTGGACCGGTCACGGTTGGTGGCGGTGGCGGCTGCGATGAGTGCAGCGGCTGCGGCGAGCTTTATGTCGATCCATGGATCAACCATCCAGCGGACTGCTGCGATCCCTGCGACACTTGCGGAAACTACAACGGTCAATCTTGCGGCAGCTGCCGGCCGCTGTTTGCCGGCATCGGGACTTTGTGGGGTTATCGCAATCCCGCCTGTCCGTCTTGTGATGAATGTGTCCTACCCGGTGGTTGCGACAGTTCCGGATGCGGCTGTGATGCATGTGCAGGAGATGTTGTTGAAGGCGACATCATTCACGAAGGCATCATCCACGAAGACGGCGTGCGGATCATCGGCGAGCCGACTTACACCGACGAGGTGGTGCCGGTCCAACCAACTCCAGCCAAGAAGATCTTTCGGCCTCGTCCGCAAATGGCCAGACGTCACGGAAAGTAGCGCGGTATCCGATCAACATCACTGCGGATGAATCGGCGCTACAGCAGCGACTGAAGAAACTTTGGAACCTCCACCGACGCTTTGCCGCGGATGGTTGTGTCAAAGACACGGGATTGCGGCGTGTCGTCCAAGTTGATTTCGACGCGCCGGCAATCGGGCCGAGTTGCCTGGACGATTCCGGCAGCCGGATAGACGACAGCCGAAGTTCCGATGGCGACGAATAAGTCTGCTTTTCGCGCCGCCGCGTCGATGATCTCCAGCCCGATTGGCATTTCGCCAAACCAAACGACATGCGGCCTCAATCTTCCCAACTTGGTGGGGTCGTTTGGATGGGCTGTGTCCAGCGACAAGTCTTCGGTCCAATCGAACAGTGCGCCCGTATCAACGCAACGGGCTTTTAAAAGTTCACCATGCATCGCCAAGATCCTCTTGCTGCCGGCACGCTGATGAAGATCGTCGATGTTTTGCGTGACCAGCAGGAACGAGTCATCATGCTGACGCTCGAATTCAGCCAATGCGTGATGAGCCGCGTTGGGCTGAATATTTTCATCCAAAAGCCGACGGCGACGTTCGTTGTAAAAACGCTGGACCAGTGCCGGATCGCGCTGGAATGCTCCCGGTGTCGCCACCTCCTCGGGCCGATAACCCTCCCAAAGCCCGTCTGAGCCACGAAAGGTCGGAATTCCGGATTCGGCCGAAATCCCAGCCCCGGTCAAGACGAGAACTCGCATCGATCATTAACTCCACGTTGGCGCGTGATTCCGGCGGCCTCTCGCAGCCCCACGCTTCCGCTCTCGGCCGCCCGGAGACCCCGGCGAGGGAGTCCTCAGATCATTGTGCAGTTTTTGGCCATCTGTGTTACCCTAGTGCTGTGGTTCGTCCAAGAATTGGGGTAAGCCGCGGCGGAATGTCATCACCACTTTGGGTGACTCACGATGCGGGCCAAATACCGGGCGAGTCCCGATAAGTTAAGACGATGCTGGAGCAGAACACCAGGCATCCGGCCAGACCCTCCTTCGGTTGCTTTCATGCCGCGAAATTTGCTTTGCTTGTCGCTGACGATTTGCCTGCTGAGCATGGTCGCGGAGGCAGCCGACAAACCGGAATCCGTGGAATTCTTTGAAAAGAGAATCCGACCGGTGCTGGTCAAACATTGTTACCAATGTCATTCGTCCGACGCGGAAGAGATTGGTGGATCGCTGGTTCTGGATTCTGCCGGCGGCATGATGACCGGCGGCGATAGCGGACCGGCGATCAAACCGGGCGATGCGGAGGCGAGTGTTTTGATCTCGGCGATCCGTTATGAATCAGCAGAGATGCCTCCGGATGAACCTTTAGCGGACAATGTCATCCGCGATTTCGAGCAGTGGATCAATGCCGGCGCGACCGACCCGCGGACAAACACGCCCGCTCAGCCGCTGCCGAGTCGTGAAATTGACATCGAAGCCGGTCGTCAGTTTTGGGCCTTTCGACCCATGCAGTTCACGTCGCCGCCAACGCGATCAGGCGACGTGCGTTCGATGATCGATCCCTATCTATTCGCAAAACTTGACGAAGCCGGTATCGCGCCCAATCGACTTGCCACGCCCGCGGCAGGACTCAGACGGCTTGCCTATGACCTGACGGGCTTGCCGCCCGATCAAGAGCTGCTGGGACGCTGGCTTGCCGATCCGACGCCGGGACATTGGCGACGCATCGTTGATTCGATGCTGGCATCGCCGGCGTACGCTGAGCATTGGGCGCGCCACTGGATGGACGTTGCCCGCTATGCCGACAGCAACGGCAGCGACTTCAACGCCACTTATCACGAGGCCTGGCGGTACCGCGATTATTTGATTCGTTCTTTCGCAGCCGACCGTCCGTTTGATCAGATGGTCCGCCAGCAGGTCGCCGGTGACTTGATGGCTGCGGAGTCCGACCAGGAGCGACTGGACAATGTGGTCGCGACGACGTTTCTGATGCTCGGTCCCAAGATGCTCAGCGAACGCGATAAGCCGAAACTGGAATTGGATGTTGTCGATGAGCAAATCGACACGGTGGGACGAGCCTTCCTGGGACTGACTCTCGGTTGTGCGCGATGCCACGATCACAAGTTTGATCCCGTGCCGACCGAAGACTATTACGCCTTAGCTGGGATCTTCAAAAGTACTCAAACACTGAATGGCGAAAGCCAGAAGTACGTGAGCACGTGGAATCGCATCCAGCTTCCCACGTCCGACGAACACTTGGCGGCTGTCAAACAACACTCCGAACAGTTGTCGTCTCTGCAGCAGCAGCTGAAATCCGCCGAAAAGGCACTGAAGTCCGCCCAAGAAAAAGACGCCAGCCCACTGCCGGGAATTGTGGTTGACGATGCCCAGGCAAAAAAAACCGGTCCCTGGAAACCGTCTGTCTATTACAAAGATTTTGTCGGTGCTGGTTACGTTCACGATGACAACAAAAACAAAGGCACAGCCTCGATCCGTTTCGCCACGCGGCTACCGGAAAATGGAGAATACGAAGTCCGTATTTCTCACTCCCCGGGTTCCAATCGCGCGTCCGCCGTTCCGATCACGATTGAAACGGCCGATGGCCCTGTTGAAGTCAGCGCGGATCAACGGCAATTCAAGATCCAGCCGATGTGGAGCTCGCTGGGAAAATACAAGTTCTCCTCGGACAAGGACGCCGTGATCACGATCAGCAACGAAGGCACCAGCGGCTATGTGATCGCCGACGCAGTGCAGTTTCTGTCCAATCACGATTCGGCCACTCCCCAGCCGGGTGACAAACCGGATGACAAGCAGGACGCGAAACTCGAGCTAGCTCAGGCAAAAGTCGATGAGCTCAAACAGCAAATCAAGGACCTAAAAGCAGCCTCACCGCGGCCGCTTCCCGAAGCGATGGCACCGCGCGACCGCGATGGCAGCGGCGTCGCCGATAGCTGCGTTCACATCCGCGGCGAAGTCAAGAATCTGGGTGATGTCATTCCTCGCGGCTTTCTGCAAGTGGTTAGTCCAGGTCATTCGTCCATCGATAACCCGATGGGTAGTGGCCGCCTGGAGTTGGCCGATTGGCTGACCGATCCGGACAATCCGCTAGTGGCCCGCGTGTTTGTCAATCGCGTTTGGATGCATTTGATGGGCGAAGGAATTGTTCGCACTGTCGACAATCTTGGATCCCAAGGTGAACGGCCGACGCACCCGGAACTGCTTGATGCGCTGGCAACTCGTTTCGTTCGCAACGGCTGGCAACTGAAACCGCTGATCCGGGAAATCGTCAACAGCCACGCCTACGGGCGATCGTCGGAGTACTCCAAAGCGTCCATTTCGGTCGACCCGGAGAATCGACTCTTATGGCGCGCCCATCGAAAACGCTTGCCTGCTGAATCGATTCGCGAAACCATGTTGACGGTTGCCGGCATGATCGACCGCCGGCCGCGTTACGATCCCATGCAGGGTCGTGGTACGCTGGTATCCAAGAACGACGCCTCGGGATCGGCGGATTTCAGGGGTGTGGGTGAGCCGTATCGCTCGCTTTACATGCCCGTGGTTCGAGGCTACATGCCGCCTTTGATGGTCATGTTGGATGTTGCCGACCCCGATCTGTTGGTTGGCCGCAGATCAAAGACAAACGTGCCGTCGCAAGCACTTGTGCTGATCAATAGCAAAGAAGTCAACGAGTGGGCGAAGGCGGCCGCCGATCGAATCCTGGCATCCGGCACTGGCTTTGAAACACGTTTGCAAAACGTTTACCTGGAAACGGTGCAGCGAGATCCCCACCAACAGGATCGCGCGATTGCAAAAGAGTTTTTTCAAGACCGCGAAGAGTCAAACGAAGCGTGGCGAGAATACATTGCCGCAATCTTCGCCAGCACCGAGTTCAGGCTATTGGATTAGAAATTTGGGATCGACAGATTAGCTCGCAATGACCGGGAGGGCGAAGCTCCCGCTGAGCCGCACGTCCGTTCAGGATGCGGCTTGGCGATGAATTTCAAAATGCGGCGTGGCAGGAGCCTCGCCCTCCCAATCAAAAACAACACTCATGAAAAAGCAAACATTCTCCCGACGACAATTTGGCTCGGTCAGCAGCTTTGCCCTCGGTTCGCTGGCCGTTTCAGCGTTTGCCCCGTCGCGGCACGCTTTCGCAGCGCCTGCGGCCGGCTCGTTACAGCTGCCGCAGCGTGTCAAACGAGTCATTTTCCTGTTCATGCACGGCGGCCCGAGTCATGTCGACACCTTTGATTACAAACCGCTGCTGACCCGCGACGACGGTAAAGAATTGCCGTTTGCTTTGCCGCCGAACATCGATGCGGTGCCGAAACTTTTGGACGGCCCCTGGAAGTTTGCCCGCCACGGCGACTCTGGACTTTGGGTCAGTGAGCTATTGCCCAACATGGCTGCTGAGGCGGATTCGCTGTGTGTGATCCGCAGCATGCACACTCGTGGCCAGTCGCATGGTCAGGCGGTGGGCATGGTCAACACCGGCAGTGATAACCTGGTTCGCCCCAGCGTTGGTGCTTGGATCAGTTACGCACTTGGCAGTGGTCATCCCGATTTGCCGGCGCATGTCGCTATTTCACCGGCAACGGCACACGGTGGCCCGCGGAACTATGGTGCCGCGTTCTTGCCGGCCATGCACCAGGCCACGGTGATCGGCAGCAACGGTAAGTTCGGTGATGGCAAGATCCCGAATCTGGATGGTCCTGTCGGCGGCGAGACGATCAAAGAACGTTTTGATCTGATCCAAAAATTGAATCGGCGGCATCTGCAAGCCAGCGGACCGGATCGCGAAATCGAAGGTGCGATCGAAGCGGTCGACCTTGCTTCGCGAATGCGGCTGGCCGCGCCGGAAGTGTTCGATCTGGATCGTGAAACCGCGATCACGCAACAGGCCTACGGGATTGGCGAGAAAGCCACCGACTCCTACGGCCGCGGATGCTTGCTGGCCCGTCGATTGGCCGAAGCCGGTGTGCGGTTCATCACCGTCAGCAGCGGGCAAGTTTGGGATCAACACAGCAATTTAAAAGACGGTCACGCCAAGAACGCATTGGCCACGGATTTGCCGATTGCCGCCCTGATCCGTGACTTGAAACATCGCGGCCTGTGGGAGGAAACTTTGCTGGTGTGGGGCGGCGAATTCGGCCGCACCCCGGTTGTGCAAGGCAAAAACGGCCGTGACCACAATCCGCAAGGCTTTTCAGTCGTGCTTAGCGGTGGCGGTATCAAAACCGGATTTGCTTATGGCGAAACCGACGACTATGGCTACTACGCCCGCAAAGATCGCGTCCACATGCACGATCTGCACGCGACGATCTTGTATCTCCTGGGCATCGACCACAAGCAACTGACCTACCGCTACGCCGGGCGTGATTTTCGGCTGACCGATGTGTACGGCAACGTGGTCAACGGAATCCTCAGTTGATGCTGTCGATTTCCGATCCAATCGCTTCCCCTGGGAGGGCGACGCTCCCGCGGAGCCAAGCGTATTCCGACGCTTCCCCCGGGAGGGCGACGCTCCCGCGGAGCCGCAAAGCGCTTTGCGACACTTCCCCCGGGAGGGCGACGCTCCCGCGGA
>JBFJVZ010000268.1:0-11073 GCA_041623895.1 Pirellulaceae bacterium
TGTTCCCTTAAGCGTTCGTTTGCGGAGCAAACGACGACGTACTTTCGCAGCCGGCGAATGAATTCACAGCCGCTACGCGAATGAACGCTCTGTTTTCCCGTTCCGACGCGGAGCGTCGGAGGACAATAAACCCACAGCCTCCGCCAAGGTCGGTCCGGCAAGTTACTGGGGGGATCACGATGGCCAAGGTAAACGGCAGATGCCCCACTGGCCGTTATTCTCGTCGACGGCAACTTCGATCCAGGTGAGCGCACTGCCGAATTTTTCCTTGGTTCGCTCGATCACCCGCTCGGCAATCACTCGGGCCATCTCTTCGGCGGTTGTGTTGACCACCGGCAAGATCACGCAGTCCTCATTCGGAAACACCCACCGGCGGTCGCGGAAAGTTGCTGTCGTCTCACGGTCGTCACTGGTAACTTTGATCTCTGCGTGATCGCGCGGCAAAACAACATGATGATCCAGTTGCTGTGTCTCCGCGAGCACGGCGTCTCGCAGTGCGATGAAGTCGACAACGTAACGATTTTCATCCAAAGGCCCTTCCACACTGGCGCGGACGCCGTAGTTGTGTCCATGAATCCGTTCACAAATATCACTGGCAAAGGTAATGAAATGGGCGGCCGAAAAAACAAATTGCTCTTTGCTCACATCGACGCGATAGGTGGCTTGGTTCATCGATTCTGTAAGGGCTACTGGGTTCGCAAAAGGATGTACAACGCCGCAGCAATCAAGTCCGCCGTTGTTCCAGGATTCAGTTGATGATTGTCGCCGCGAAGACTTTCATCGAATTCTAAACAGCTGCCGAGATCGCTGACATTGACTCTTGCGGCAGCCTGACGGACTTCCTCGGCAACGGTATCGCCACATTTTCTCGCGATCAGCGAATCCGGCGTCTGAGCCAACAGCAGGATGTGGGCGGCGGCAATGCCGCGGAATAGATCCCGAAATTGGATAATCGAATCGTACACCACCGGCAAGACATTGTTTAACAGATCTCGAAATCCGTCGGCATATTGCCGTGCGATTCGGTCACGTCCTTGGGCCAGCCGCATGGCGGCGACAATATCATCGTGAGCTTGTGAGTCTTGGACGTCCATTTCGGGAACCTTGCCAAGTCCGCCGGCCGACGACGCTGCGATCGCTTGAAAGATCAATCGGCTGTCGTCTGCACTGAGCACCAACTGCTGGTGAATCTCCGCAAGCCAGTCGTTCGGTGAATGACACGGTCGCGATCGGTCGGCTGCGACCAGCGGCCCCAATAGCAGCAACATTCCAAGATTGACGTTCGTACCCGTTACGGACTTCGTTTCCAGTGCGGCGCCGTGGATACTCTGAGCAAAGGAATGCCTTGGATCTCCGAGCCGTTTCGCAGCAATCTCTGCGGCTTGAATGAAGTCGCCGTAACAAAGATCTTCAAAATCACGGCCTGGATAAACGTTGCCCGCTTTCGGCGCAGTCGCCTCCAGCACGCACGCCCACCGCACACCGTCCGACACAGAACCAGCCAGCCCGCGGAGATGCAGCAAAGATTCAGACATCGGCTTGATGGGCGGAAAGAAATTCTGAGATCGCATCAATGGTCTCACCAGGAGCGTCTTCAATGACATAGTGTCCGGCGTCTTCAACCGCGACCGTATTCGCGTTTGGCCAGACCTGTTGAAAACGTCGTAAACATTCGGGACGAAAACACCAATCTTTCATGCCCCAGACCAGCAAGGCAGGAAGATCCGACAGCGACGTTAATTCGGACTCGAGCTGTGCCAGTGCCGCATAGGTGGGATGGCTTTTTGACATCGGAATGTCGCGTACGAAAGAATCGATTCCCACGCGGTTCGTCCAACTGTCGTACGGCGCCAACAAACCTCGCGCGACTTTCTTGTCCATTCGCTGGCGTGACATCGCCATCGTGATTGCCAGGCGAGCGAACAAGTTCAAACCTCGGACGCCAATGGTCCCCAGGACCGGAATTCGACATGCGGCAATCCGCCAGGGAACGTAGGGCGGAGGAAAAGCACCCGTGTTTAGCAGGACAATGCGTTGGAAGCGGTCTTTTCGCATCAGCAGCGAGGCCAATCCGATCGCGCCGCCCCAATCGTGGGCGATTAAGGTGACACGCTGCAGATCGAGTGCGTCGATCAAGCCAACCAGGTTGTCACGGTGAGCATCCAGCGTGTAGGCGAACTCTTTTCGACTCGGTTTGTCGCTTCTGCCACAGCCCAGATGATCGACCGCGATGATCCGATGAGATCCGCGAAAATGATCGATGATGCTTCGATAGTAGAAGCTCCATGTCGGATTGCCGTGGACACACAGGAGTGTTTGCCAGCCTGATCCTTCGTCCAAGTACCGCAGGGCATGGCCGCCGACGATGAATTCTGCGGATTTGTAGGGAAAGATTTTTGAGTCGATTGGTTGCATGCAAAGAGTTTGGCGGAGAAACCACTTCCGCGAAAGGTAGTGCGAACCCCATGACCGGGCTTTCAAAATGAGTGAGCCGCGACAGGTGAGTGGCCGGGCCTCATGCGCTGCCCGGTACCTCACGGCCCGCGGCTCATATTTGCGGGCGCAGATCCTAGAGCCAGCCAGCTTCCCGATACCAGTTTGCCGTCTCGTTTAGCCGCTGCTGAAGTGGTGCACTTGGTCGATATCCCAATTGGTCGATCGCGGCCTGGCAGGAACACGCCCATGAACCCGCGGTGATTTCACGGGCCTTATCTAACTTCAAAAATAGAGGTCGCTTGGTGATACGGGACATCGCTTCTCCGCCAATCGCGATGGCCCAGACACTGGCCTTGGGAATGGGCAGATTCAAACTGAAGCGTCGTCCAACGGCTTTACGTAGCATCGTCCCGAGTTTGGCATAGGTTGGATGTTCGTTGCAGGAACCGAAGTAGCAACCTTGCGCTCGGCTGGATTCGTCGTCGTCGCGTGTGATGCGTCGACCGGCCTGGGCGGCTCGCAGCATCAAATCACAAAGGTCGTTAACATGCACCAGCGAATACCGAGTCGGCCGATACCCGGGAACGAGGTGTAAACGAGGTCCGCTTACGGAGCGAAACATAGCGAGCCCGACTGCGTCTGCGGGTCCCAACACGATTGCAGGTCGCACGATTGAGATGGGAAGCTCGTCGGCCCACCGTCGCGCCGCACGCTCGCCGGCTAGTTTGCTGCGGCCGTACTGAGAAACCGGCTGGGGCGGATCGCTTTCGGTGCGGAGGTGGTTGCGCTCGGAAGGCCCTGCGGCGGCAAGCGAGGAGGTCAACACAACCGTTGGAGGCGATTCCGTACTGGCACACGACCGCAACAACGCATGCGTTCCTCGCGCATTTACATTGTATAGCGTTCTCGGAGATATCGCCTTGACTGCACCGGCGACGTGAAAGACGTAGGAAGCGTCGCGGATGGAGCGACGGATCGCATCGAAATCTTCAAAGCCGTTGTATCGAATCACTTCGACATCCAGGCCCTCGATTTGGTCAATTTTGGACTGCTCCCGGACCAGGCAGCCAACCTCAAATCCCCTGGCAAGCCCCATCCGCACCAGATTGGAGCCGACAAAACCGTTAGCGCCAGTTACCAGAATTCTTGTCATCGCACCGTAAGGTCGTGCTCAAGCATTTGAAGTGTTCCCACGTCGCAACGCTAACTCACTAGAATTGTCGCTGCTGGTTTGAAAATCTACAGTCCCCGAGAGGTGTAGCGTGAAGAATCGACTTAGCTGGCTGTTGATTATTTGGCTTGTAGGGCCCGCAACGCTGGTTGACGCAAAACCGCCACGCGTGTTGGCCGACGGCAAGGTTCCCCAGGATGCCCGCTTGGGCGAACTGAAAACGCTGAATGGGCATTTCCCGTTTGTCGTGCCCGATAACGTGGCCGACTGGCATGTTCGGGCAGAGCAATTGAGGCGCCGAGTTCTGGTGGCAACGGGGCTCTGGCCGCTGCCGGAGAAGACTCCGCTGGACGCTGTCATCCATGGCAAAGTGTCGCGGCCAGGATTCACGGTGGAAAGAGTTTATTTTCAAAGCTTGCCTGGACATTTTGTGACCGGTCTTTTGTTCCGGCCCGACAAGTCATCGGATTCGCCACGCCCCGGCGTGCTTTCACCTCACGGCCATGGCGGTCGCATGCAGCGTCACTCCGACGCCGAGATCAAGCGTCAACTCGCCAATGGCGGGGAGCATTTTGAAGGCTCCGGGCGAATGCCAAAACTGGCGCGCTGTGCACAACTTGCCCGCATGGGATGCGTGACATTCATTTTCGACATGCTCGGTTACGCTGACTCGATCCAAATCTCTCGTGAAGTTGCGCATCGTCACAAAGATCCGCGTGCGGAGGAAAATCAAAGCGATGATGGCTGGGTCTTTTACAGCATCGATGCCGACTTGCGACTGCAATCGATCATGGGACTGCAAACTTGGAATGCAATTCGCGCGCTGGACTTTCTGGCCTCGTTGCCCGATGTCGATCCGCAACGGCTCGCGGTGACCGGCGGTAGTGGCGGCGGCACGCAGTCGATCCTGCTGGGCGCGATCGACGATCGTATCAAAGTCTCTTTTCCAAATGGAATGGTTTCCACTTCGATGCAGGGCGGCTGTTATTGCGAGAACTGTAATTATCTGCGCGTGGGCACGGGCAATGTTGAACTGGCCGCGCTTTTCGCCCCCAGGCCGCAAGCAATGACTGCCGCCGACGACTGGACGCGCGACATGATGAAGGATGGGTATCCAGAACTGCGCTGGTTGTATGCCATGCTGGGTAATGAAGAAGACGTCTATTGTCGCCCGATGTTGCACTTTAAACACAACTACAACTACGTCACTCGGGCCACGATGTACCAGTGGATGAACCGGCATTTGGATCTGGGCCTGGACGATCCGGTTGTCGAACAAGACTTTGAGCCGCTGACCGAGGAAGAATCCAAAGTCTGGAACGACGAACACCCCGCGCCCACGGATGTGGGGCCAGCACACGAACGCAAAATCTGCCAATGGTTTGCTGAGCAGACGAGAAAGCGATTTCAAACAAACGTCTTCGAATCGAACGAGAAACACGATCAATTCTTTGAACTCGCCAGCGCCTGGCTGGTGCTGTTTGACATCGCGATGCCAAAACCAGACGACATTCAGTTGGAAGACACCGCTGAGGTTCAAATGGACGATCTTGTTATCCGCAAAGGTCTGCTGCGTGATTCGTCACGAAAGACAGAATTGCCCCTGTTGTCGGTCAGTTCGACAGCTCCCGGAGAGATCAAGAAAATCATCGTTTGGACCGACGGCGGCGGCAAGAAAACCGCTTTCGATGCCAGCGGAAATCCAACGGCAACACTGCGGGCGCTGGTCACCAGGAACACCAAGGTGCTCTTGCCTGATTTGCTGGGCCAGGGCGAATTCAATGACTCAGACCAGCCTGTGACCGAGCAACGGCTGATTAATGACGCGCGTTCCTACTCCGCGTTCACGTTCGGTTATAACCCCACGCTCACCGCCGAACGTGTGGGCGATTTACTGTCGGTGATCGCACTGGCAAACAAGACTGCTGACGTGAATGTGCATGTCCTGGTGACCGGCGGCGCGGCGCCGTGGGGTGTCGCTGCCATCGCCATGTCGAGTGACAAGGTCTATCGTTCCCTGGTCGATACGCAAGGTTTTCGCTTTGCATCGGTCAAATCTTACTCCGATGCCAATTTTGTTCCCGGAGCGGTCAAGTATGGTGACCTGCCGATGTTGCTGGGGTCGATTAATCGGCTGCGAGTTGCCGGCGAAGGCGATCAGCTGCCGGCATTGACTCAAAAGGTCAACGCCGTGTTCATCATCAAGGCAGAAACCACAACAAAAGATGTAACGGACCCTGAGAACATCAAGTGGATACTGAAGTGATTTTATAGATCGTGTCTACATTTCTCAGTCAATCCGCCCCGTAAGTTGACGCACGGCTTCTTGGTCTTTATCGGATAGCTGTTTCAAATCGATCATCAGCTCTTCGCCCTCCAGGGTGCGTAGATATACCTTGTCGTCTTGGCAACGCATCAGGCTGGCTTGCACGGTGAACTTGCCCGTCGCGTCAGTCCAAATGCGTAGCGGCGAGAGCGGAATGCCCGGCTTTGACGCCGGCTCACTTGATCGCTCCTGGAACACGTCGAGCCGAAAGGTATGAAAAATCTCTTGCTGCGAAGCATCGCTAATCACGACCATGACCGGCACTGGATTGGATTCTACGGGCCCAACCTTCCAGCGGATGCGTCCGCCTTCGTCGACTGTCATGCCGGGAGGGCCCGATTCGAGTTTGAATCGTACGGCGCCTTTGTTTGACATCACGTCGATCTTGTAGACAAGTTGTGCGCCCGGTTTCACTTTCTTGGGCGGCTGCGAGGTCACGAAAAGATAGTCGATCTCGCTTCGTTTCAATTCGGCCTCGATATTGCAGGTTCTCAGCACGATGGTATCGTTGGAGGCAGGAAGTGTGGCGAACAGGTTCTCGCCGGGCAAGAACAAGATTCGCTGATCGAGGTCGTTGATGTCGCGCGACATAAACCGCGATTGCCGGCTGCTGACCTTGACATCCGGCAGCGTGACCAGGGGCGCCGCATTGCCGACGACGAAGATGGAAGCGAACGGACTTTTGTCTTTCTCGTCGGGAACATTGCGATCGAGACACCGGACGCGCAAGTAATAATTACCGCTGGTGGCGGGAATCGGATAGTCGCTGTTCGCGCGTTGACCCTTGAGCTGAAGATCTGGCGAGTAGATCCCGGCGGCGGTGTAAATCCGCGAACCATCAGGTCCCGGCGCGATATAGCCCACGCTTGTGTGTATGTAACTGGAATTCGCGGTCGAGCCATCGATGCTCAATAAAAACAGCCCGGATGGCGAGCCAGATGTGCGCCAGCTCGAGAACATTGAACCATCAGCCGCAGCTCGCACGCCCGATGAGCGATCGACGCTGAAGGCAATGTTGCCGTGAATCTTTTTCATCGTCATTGTCAACGGTCGAAGTTGATCAAGATCCAGCAATTTGAATTTGCTCTGATGCGAAGATCCACCACCAATCAAGATCGGACCTTGGGACGCTGATCCCATCGCGATCACATCGGCTTCCAGATCGGCATCAAGTGCGGTTGTCAACTCTCGGGCTAACGATTGCAGATCCCAGCGCTGGATCAGTTTCTGGTCTGGGATGACGATCACGAACTTGTCCTGGCCGGCCGCCACCAACGCCCGTTCGGGGAGACTCAGAAATTTGGCAATCTTTCCAGCGGCAAGGTCAATCACCGCCAGTTTCTGAATCGACGGAAGTGTCAACAACAGCATCCGGCCACCGCCGCCAACAGCAATCTGATCGAAGGTAGCGGGCAGTTTGATCGTCTGTTCTTCAACCTGGGGCGGGGCTGGCTCGACCGGTTCCGCATCGGCTAACATGGCAGTGCCATCAACCTGCAGCGGAAACGTGTGGAATATGCTCTCGCCGCTGGCACTGGTTAAAGTCACGATCACATGCTCCCGTAAACCCGCAGCTTGGTTGGGAATCTGCCAGCTGATTTGACCGGTGGCAGAAATTGCCATGCCGGCCGGACTTGACGTCAGCGCGAATTTGACGGGTGGGTGATTGCTGATCGCCTCGATTTGGTATTGGTAGCGAGTTCCCGCCGCGACCGATGAGGGCGGCTGAGACACGACGAGCAAATAGTCGTCGCCGCTGTCACGCAGGTGCTGATACGGATCAATGTCGCGAATCAACAGACGGTCATGTGAATCAGCCAGCATGATGATTGCCTTGGCGGGCGGATGATAAATCACTCGGCGGTCCAGCGGCATCGGATTCGGATCGCTGGTTCGTGATATTCTCAAGTCATCCAGGACGGCCACTGACATGCCGCGTTGGGGAAGTCGCAACTCGACGCGAAGTTCTCGATTGGAAGGTATCCGACTGAGCGGCTGCAGACTGACATAGAATGGACCTCGTGTTGCCGGAAAACACCAGGTGTAACCGCTGCGGTTGACCAGACCGATCGAATTCAATTGGCCGCCCAAAACGCCTTCGTTGGAGTAGATCTGATTGCCAAGCGGACCGGGGATCAGGCGGTACAGACCAGACCGTGTGATGGCCTCGTACTTGTCGCCACGTTTTGAGATCAAGGTTGCTCCACCATTGGAGATGCCGAAGCTGCTGCCGTCCGCCGATGAACGGAGCATGGTGTTACCAGGTGACCATCGGATCATTGGCTCCGGTTCGACCGTTGCTACCAGCGGAGCCAACGTCGGCAGATCCAGAAACGTGAGTTCGGCCGTTCGATCGCGGGGCGTCTCATTACTTGCCATCAAGATCGGCCCCGTCGATCCCATTCCCATCGTCAGCCCCAACACGTTGATGCCGTCAGGGATCGGGACACTCTGTTCTCTTTTGAACGGATCGATCTGATAGCGGCTGATCACTTTGGACTGCTTGTCGATGACGACGGCGTGCGCCTTTCCACCCGCGAGAAGAATCGATCCGCCGACGGTTTCAATGTGGGAGATTTTTTTCGCTTCGGTATCAAAGACGATCAGTTTGCCAATCTGCGGTGAATGCATCAGCAGAAACCGGCCATTGTCGGCCGGTTCTATTTGGTCAACCGGTCCGGGCAAGGGCACTTCGACGGTCCGGTTTGTTGTGTCTGCAGAGCCTGAAGGACTGTTCTTGGTCGATGACATCGCTGCGACCGCGCTCTTGGCCCCGCCCTCCAGCTCGAAGGTAACCCAGAACAGCGTGCGGCCAATCAATTCCAGTTCCACACGAATCGGACCGGAGATGATTCGTTTTTGCGCGATGCCGGTGCTGGAGATCGTGGTCTCATCCATTTGGCGGCGAATCAGAACGCGATGCCTGGTTGTCTTGCCGTTCACCGCTGGTGGAATCGCGACCGAGATTTCACGGCTGGCCGTCGCGATTGACTGGACTCGCACCACGATTTGGCCGCTATCTGATTTGGCGTTCGGGATGGTTTCCAGGGGCGGAAGCTCGATTTCCATCGTCACCAAAATGTCGCCTAGCGTTGGGATCTCGCGGCGGACGGGCACCGGCACACCAGGCGCTTTGGTTTCGATCTGAACGCGACCGTCATCCTTCACCAGTCGGATTCGCTTTGCATACTCCTGCTTCCACGACGGGTCCCCCGTATCGACGCTCCAGCCCTCGGCCGAGAGCGAGGTCCGCGACCTGCCAGCTACGTCGTCGGCAACCACCGGCGGTGCGCAACAGCAGATCGCCAGGACAAATGATAGTGTTAACAAGTTGACGAAGATTCGTTGCATGACTGTCGATCGATTTGTTGATTCAAGTGGTTGCTTCAGTCATATTTTGGCCACTTCAGATCCAATGTCCGTCCGTCAGCCCGGTCGAACAACCGTTTCAAAGTGTCGATTGCGTTCTGATTGGAGATAAAAGCGACACTTCCATCAGCCAGCACCGAATAGAATCCTGCGGGGTGCGCGCTGAGTAGCTGTTGGATCATGTCGGGCTGGGAATAATCCCAATCATCGGGCCGAGTCCACTCGATCGCTTGCTCGTCAGGAACTTCGACCACCAACGCGGTGTTTTCCAGGCCGTCAGTGATATCATCGGCGCGGACACGTTTGATCTCTGTCCGGCCGCGGGAACCGAGCGAAGCTTTCGCGACCGTGATGACGGATCGGGGCCCTCGAACTGCCAGGAACTTCGTCTTGCCCGGTCCGGCAGTTGATCCGGTTGACTCGTACATGGACGGCATGAAGGGCAGCAGTTGCAGGTTGTGCGGGCTATCCCACGGTTCGTCCCTTCGGAACAGTGAGTAAAGCTCGGCACCGCCAACATGGCGCAGCAGGTGGACACGCCAACTGAGCAGCGGCTTGCCAGCCCGGTCGACGGTGAAGGCGAAGGGATAGCCAACTTGACGGCGCATCTGGTCGATCGCGGCGCCAAGAGTTTCAAGTTGTGTGACCGAAGTTGTCTGGGGATCTGCAGGTGAAAGGGAGCGCCGCCGTTTGACCGACGCCGCCTCGCGGACACTGTCTAAGTACGCCTGGTCTTGTTTGCTGAGCCGCGAAAGCGGTGCCCGGAAAGTCTGACCGCTGGCGGTTACCAGGTTGGCGATGCCGGCGAAGACACCGGCCAAACGCGCGTCGATGCGGTGTCCGTCGGTGTCAGTCCATGTGCGGTACGGCGGCGGATCAGTTCTTTCCCTTTCGATCGCGTTTGTAGCGCGGATGCTGGGAAAATTTTTTTCTAAGGCCGCTTTTGCCCGCTGGGCCCTCGCGGCCAGATCATTCTCGCTGGTTGGGTTTTGCCCCGGCAAGGGTTGGAACGGATTTACCGGCTTGGGAACAGAGGGACCGACTTTCTTGAACGGGTTGGCGTCGTCGCCCGGCTGCGCATAGGCTGTCGTGCCTAATGCCGCCCCTAGTGCAAGCAGGAGTAGGCTGCGTAGCTTGACGATGGATTGCATATCCGTGCTCCGTACCGGTCGCGTTGATCAGAGCCGGGATCAGCCTGAACATTAAGATCATTGTACTCGCTCGGCTAAAACCGCGAACCGACGACACGGCTTCCTGCGAGCTTCTTGGTACTGCTGCAGCTGAAGCCATCGAGCTGTTCTGTGTCCCCATTCAAGCATCCGAATTCGCATCGAAGGTGCCAAGCGATGTTTAAATGCAAATCGCAGCTCTACTCATTCGGCCAATCGTCCAGCTCGAACTTCTTTTTCACGTTGGCGGTGTGCTCGTTGTAGTGACGCTCCATCTGAAGCAGTAGTTTACGGGGAGTCCAACTGCTGCCGGGGGCTTTTTGGTCGAGCGGCAGATCGTTCAACAGATATGCGAATCGCCGCGTGAATGCCGACACTCGCTCCATTTGCTTTGCCTCTTCTGAACCCGTCCAATCGGAATGCCTGGCCACATAATCCGGCGGCATCTGTTTTGGATTCAAGTCGATGACGGAGATGGCCGGTTCTTGAGCGTGGAAGATCTGGGAAAAGAACAACAGCTCGCGGCCCATCATGTGTTCCGCATTCCAGCGGGGCGTGTGAGAGCCGTTGCTGGGTCGAAAATTCATTTGCTTGATCGATAA
>JBFJVZ010000269.1:0-11066 GCA_041623895.1 Pirellulaceae bacterium
CAACAGCACTGGGTAAGCGCGAATATGAAAAGCTGGTGTTGGGACCCGGTTTTTGGGCCTTTGATGCTTGTGGCTGGCAAGGCAAGGACGATGTGGACTTTGGCAAAGGCAGAAGCCTGGATGTCTTTTGCGCGATCACGGTCAACTACAGTTGCCCGTTGATCAGTTGGCATCGGCGTGCCGCGCTGCGACGGTTGACGGAGATGAGGAACCTGCGGTGTTTCATTACTCGGGGACGAGTTTTGCCGCCGGACATCTATCATTACTTGCTCCGTCAGGCGCGGATCTGCGTGTCGCCTTGGGGCTGGGGCGAGACCTGTCATCGCGATTACGAAGCGTTGGCAGCTGGCTGTGTGCTGATCAAGCCGAAAACTGATTTTATCGACTCACTTTTGCCGTTGGACGAGCGGCACTACGTGGCCTGTGAACCCGACTTTTCCGACCTCGAGGTACAAATCTCACGAGTCTTGGAAAACTGGTCCGCTTACCGGACCCAACGGGAAGCCAATCGCCAATATGTGATCGAGGCGCGGAACCCTGATTGGCTGGCCGAGCAATGTGCCCAATCGCTGCTCAAGATTGTCCAGAACATCAGCGTAATTCGCTAGGATCAGGCCGGCCTGATAAGATCTGTTCCCGCTGGAAACAACACTCTTGGTGGAATCGACCATGAAACAGACGCCCGCTCTTCTTGCCGCGTTGCTATGGAGACTGTTGACTGCTGGTTGTCTGCTGACCTGCTCCGCCCGGGCTGCAGATTGGCCTCAGTTTTTGGGGCCCGATCGCAATGGAACGTCGTCGGAAACGGGGCTGATCGATTCGCTGGATGATCCATCGCTGGAAGTCCTCTGGCGAGTGCCGGGGGGCGTGGGCATGTCAGCGGTGGCGATTGCTGACGGTTACGCGATCACGATGTGGAATTCGACTGAGCAGCAGTTGCTGGTTGCACTCGATGCAAAGACGGGCCAGACGCGGTGGTCGACGCCCGTGGCACCGCTGTACAAGAACTCGATGGGCGATGGGCCTCGTGCCACGCCGACCATCGCGGCAGGAATGGTTTATGCCTACACGGGCGAAGGTGTGTTGGTCGCGGCTGATTTGAAGTCGGGAAAAATAATCTGGCAATCCAACGTCGCTCAATTGAATCGGGCGAAACCGTCCGAGTACGGCATGTCGGCGTCTCCACTGGTGATCGATGGTCGCGTGATTGTGCACGTGGGCGGCGAAGATGCGGCCGTCAATGCATACGACACCAAAAAGGGAACGCAAATTTGGTCGGCAGGCGGCGGTGCCGCAGGTTACTCTTCGCCAACCTTATTGGAAATTGATGGCGTCAAGCAGGTTGTCTGTTTCGTTGGCTCGGGCGTTCTGGGGCTCGATCCAACCGACGGCCGGGTGTTGTGGACGTATCCCTTCAAGACGCCGTACGATTGCAACACGGCAACCCCCATCACGATCGACGGCGGGGTCTTCATTTCCGCGGGCGAAAACCATGGCTGCGTGCTGCTGGATGTGACCAAGCAAGGTAACGAAATCCAGGTTTCAGAACGTTGGGCATCAGTCAACGCGAAGAGCGTGATGCGTAACGAGTGGCAGACGTCGGTCGTGGTCGGTGATTACTTGTATGGATTCGATAATGTGGGCAGCGCCGGCCCGATTTCTCATCTCAGTTGCATCAAAGCCAAAACGGGCGAACCGGTCTGGCAGGAAACACGCTTCGGTAAAGGAAACTTGACGCTGGCCGACGGCAAACTTTGGATCACGACGATGAAGGGAGAATTGGTTCTGGCCCCGGCGTCTGCGGAGGGATATCGCGAATTGGGCCGGGTAAAGCTGTTTGGCAAAACGCGGCAATCGCTTTCCATCGCAAATGGCCGCGGTTACATTCGCGACGACAAAGAAGTGTTGTGCATCAAGCTGGTGGAATAGGCCGAAGGCAATACCTGATTTGAGATCTTAAGATTTCAGATTTCAAATTGTGCAATTGATTTCATCCCGGTTTCTTGTGGCCCACTACTTCGCGATTCGACATCACTTGTTCGAGATTGGATGTTCTTCTGTTACGCAAGGAAACCGCAGAATATCCAACAAGAAATGTCGAAGGAAAAAGTTGGAAAAGCCTGGGACTCGTAGAGACCAACGCCAAAGCCAACGCTTGATTTCAGATTTCAGATCGATCCGCTGTCGCTGCCTTGGGCTGGCAGCAAGATCGGGAAAATCTCAAGATGGATTGCCAGACAAGCAGGTATCGTCGAGCATAGGGTGATGGAACAACCGCAGCCCGATTATCAAACCGTACTAGAGACGAATCAGCGTCGTCACTGCATGGAGTCGCAACTGGTGTTGGATGCAGTTGGGATTGCTTCCAATGTCGTTCATCAACACGGCAGTTGGTTGCTGATCGTCCGCGGCGAGGACCTGGAAACCGCTGCCGCAGAGTTGGACGACTACCGACGGGAAAACCACGATCGGCCGAACCGACAAACCAAAGTGATCCCCGTCTACGCCGGCGCGGCGACGGGTGTCGTGCTGTATGCGATAGTCATCCTGCTGATCGCCATCATGAACACGCGTTGGGATTTGATGGCGATCGGCCAAATGCAAGCGGGCCAGGTCATGGCGGGCCAGTGGTGGCGGACGATCACGGCGCTGACGCTGCACCTGGACGCAGGTCACATCATCGCGAATCTGGCATTCGGTGCGGTGTTTGGTTTGCTTGCCGGACAGTCCTTGGGGGGCGGCGTTGCCTGGCTGGCAATCGTCATTGGCGGCGCCTTGGGCAACTTCATCAACGCGTTGGTGCAACCAGCGGCTCATACGTCGATCGGAGCATCGACTGCTGTCTTCGCCGCGTTGGGTGTGATCGTCTCATGCTCGCTGCGCTGGTGGAAAGCGGAACCGGAACGACGTTTGAAACGGTGGAGTCCGCTGATTGGTGGAGTTCTGTTACTGGCCTACACCGGTGTTGGCGGCGAGCGTACTGACGTTGCCGCCCACGTGACGGGTTTCCTGGCCGGCTTGCTGATCGGTTGGTTGGGATGCCGATTTCCGCATCGTTGGCTGGCCGACAGCAAATTACAAAGCTGGGCGGGAGTTGCCGCTATCGTGATCGTGATCTTAGCGTGGACGGCTGGCCTGGTGTTGGCGCGCACCGCGTAGCTGGGCTGGGCTTTCGATTCTGTCCCGATCGCTTCGCCGCGGGAGAATTGCTGTCTTCGGCGATCTGGCAAGCGGTAAACTTGCTGTTCAGTAGCGGTTGGGCACGAAACGCTGATGGGTCATCGGCGGACGCGTGTAGTCATTCGTCTCAGGCGGACGATCGGGTAATTCTAGCGGCTCGCGGGGAACGGAGTCATAGGGGATCAAACTGAGCAAGTGACTGATGCAGTTCAGTCTGGCACGCTTTTTGTCGTCGCCATGGACCACGTGCCACGGTGCCTCGGGAATGTCAGAAAAGGCAAACATCTCATCTTTGGCACGCGAGTAGTCTTCCCACCTGGCAATCGATTCCAGATCCATCGGGCTCAACTTCCAACGCTTGGTGGGGGTATTCAAGCGGCTCTCGAAGCGTCGCTGCTGTTCTTCGTTGCTGATCGAAAACCAGTACTTGATCAGAATGATCCCCGATCGAACCAGCATCCGTTCGAACTCGGGACATGACCTTGTGAACTCGATGTATTCATTCTCGTCACAGAATTCCATCACGCGTTCAATACCCGCGCGGTTGTACCAACTGCGGTCGAACAGCACGATCTCTCCGGCTGCGGGAAGATGTGCTACATAGCGTTGGAAATACCATTGGGTTTGCTCACGTTCGGTGGGCGTATCCAAAGCGACGATGCGGCAGTAGCGAGGATTCAACGGCTCCGTGATTCGTTTGATAGCGCCGCCCTTACCGGCCGCGTCGCGACCTTCAAAGATGATCACCACGCGCAGCTTCGCATGTCGGACCCATTCCTGGAACTTGACCAACTCGATATGCAGTCTTTTCAATTCTTTTTCATAGAATTGCAGCGAAAGTTTCTCTGTTTTCTGAGCTTCCGCGTCTTCTTGCAGAGCACCCGCTGTTGGCGGTTTGCCGTTGCTGGCGGCAAGATCCGCGGGGTCCTGCTTGGAATCTTTCTTCTTCGATTTCGATTTTGACAAGGCGTTTCTTCCTCCCCAGGCTTGAATCGTTCTTGAGCATCGGCCGCTAGACGGCGACCTCTTCTCTCTGTTCGCTGGCCTCTATGGGCTCGTTGACCAATTCCACGTCAATCTCACTGGTCAGCTTGGCAATTCGCTTGGCAAAGTAATACATGCGTTTGAGGTATTCCATGATCTCTGATTCCAAGCGGAACATTGCCAGCCTGTTCGGTGCATCGGCCGCCAGCCGTCTGGACAGATGATCCTGCGCTTGGGCTGCCAGTTGGTTGATTTTTTGTTTTGCCTCGGCAACCTCCCGGGCGCTCTCGATGTCTTTGGAAACGATTGCGCGTATCGCTCTTTCGGTGGCCCGTGTCACTTCCGTGTTCAGTGCGGACAGCACATCCTCGGTCTGTTTGCTGATTTGCAAATTCAGTCTTAAACGATTCCGTCCGGCGTCCACGAGATTGGTTTCGATCATGTCCCCGATACTTTCAATGTAATTCGCGGCCGCCAGGTAATTGTGAAGTTGCCTTGATTGACGATCGGAAAGATTCTCCCGTGAGAGCCGTCCCAGATAAGTGACGACGGCACCGTGCAAGGCGTCCACGTTGTTGTCCAAATCTTCGAGTGCGTCGATCTGCTGTCGGGATCCGTGAATCACGGTATGTAGTGCGCCGCGCATCATATGCAGCGCGGCGGCTCCCAGCCGGCCCAGCTCCATACGGACGATGTCCATTGCCAGCGACGGTGTTTGCAGCAAAATCGGATCCAGATACTTTGGCTGAGCCACCTCGACTTGCACTTCGGTGCGCTCCGGCACAAGCCATTGGACGAGCCACGCCAACGGCGCCGTGAACCAGATCAGCAGCAAAGTATTGGCAACGTTGAACACCGTGTGCGCGTTCGCAATCTGTCGTGGCGTTTCGGCCGCCAGCCGCGCCGCACCGCTCAGCTCCGGACTAGCCGGAGAAAACCAACTTACGAAAACAGCAAGTTGGGGAATGAAAGCAAACCAGATTACCACCCCCGCGATGTTGAATAACACGTGCACGACGGCGGCACGCACGGCCTCACGCGGCTTACCGATGGATGCAAGTGCGGCGGTCACACAGGTTCCGATGTTAGCGCCAAGAATCAGCGCGATGCCTGCGTCAAGCGAAATGAAACCTTGCCCTGCCAAGGTGATGACCAACCCGGTCGTTGCCGATGAACTTTGCACAAGTGCCGTGAAGCCGGCAGCTAACAGGATCGACCACATCGGATCATCCATGTGCTGCATCATCTGCATGAACGGCTGATACGACCGCAACGGAGCCGTACCGTCGCTCATCAATTGCATCCCGAAAAAAATCAAGCCCAACCCCATGATCACGTGACCATAATGTCGGACTTTTTCGTGCTTTGAGCAGAAGAGCGTGAAGAAGCCGGTCGCTACCAATATCAACGAGTAATGCGTGATCTTGAATGCGATCAGCTGAGCGGTGATCGTGGTGCCAATGTTCGCCCCCATGATGACGCCCATCGACTGGGTCAGTGACATCAGGCCGGCAGAGATGAATCCCACCACCAGCACCGTCGTCACGGAAGAAGACTGGACAATTGCCGTCACAAATGCCCCCGCCAAGACCCCGGTGAACCGGTTCGTCGTCAGCTTGGCGAGCACGTTCTTCATGCCGTCACCCGCGATCAGCTTGAGGGCGTCGGACATCTGATCCAGGCCGAATAGGAATAAAGCCAATCCGCCGACCAGTCCCATCACAATGGAAGTCAGCTGCAAGGAGTTGGTAGTGACTTCGGCGAGCAACACGGCGGCCCATAGAGAGTGTAGGATTCTCAATATCTTAACCTAATCTGCACCACACCTTAACACGGTTGGCACACTCAATCGCAGTGTTTTCCACAGTTGCGGTAGTCGTACCACTCACGTTTCATGCAATCGCGTCCGAGCCATCGAATGAGCAAAACTGAGATCGAGAACCCTCCCGACGGCGGGGCAAGGCTGCTTTGCCAACAAGCAAACGCCCTATCGAGTCGAAAGCGGGTGTTCCTGATTTTGATGGCATTGCTGATGTCACTGGCCGTCCCCACGTGCTGGGGAACGCTTGGCGAAATCAACGGGCTGGTGAAGACAGCTAACGCAATGAACACCTCTCCAACACGGTTGCCCGAGAGCGACAACGAGCAGTCGGAGCCGGGTGTTGCCAGCGACAACGGCTTGACCATCAAGCTGATTCCCGACCAGAAGGCATTTGTTGGTTCGCCCGACACGCTGATCGATCTGAGCGACGTATTCTCAGCAACCGAGATTGGGGGCGGACCGCTGAAGATCGAAGTGCTGCGCAGCAAAAAGGATGTTGCTGAGGCCGAAATTGTGGGCCAGATGCTGCGGCTGAAATGGAAATCGCGAACCGCCAAGCAACGCGAAGTCCTGATTCGCGCGACGGCGCCCTCAGGTGATTACGTCGATACAAAATTTTATGTCGAAATTTGGGAGCCCGATTATTGGAAGCTGATCCTGACAGTCCTGGGTGGATTGGGAATTTTTCTGCTGGGGATGAAGAATCTATCGGAAGGCTTGCAGGCCATCGCCGGCAACCGGCTGCGGCGGATGATCGGCATTGTCACGGACAACCGCGTGATGGCCACCGGGGTTGGCTTGTTGGTGACGATGCTCGTTCAATCGAGCTCGATCACGACCGTCATGGTGGTCGGTTTTGTCAACAGTGGATTCATGACCCTGACTCAAGCGGTCGGCGTGATCATGGGCGCCAACATCGGCACGACGATTACGGGCTGGATCCTGGTGTTGAAGATTGGAAAATACGGTTTGCCGATCGCCGGAGCAGCGGCATTTTTTTACTTGTTTGCAAAACGTGATCGGCTGCGCTACACGGCGCTGGCCATCATGGGCCTGGGGCTCGTGTTCCTGGGCTTGGAATTGATGAAAGACGGATTCGCGGTCATCAAAGAACTGCCGGAATTCGAGGCCTGGTTCAAGGCTTTTGATGCGGCAACGTATTTGGGCGTCTTGAAGTGCGCCATGGTGGGATGCGTGCTGACATTCATCGTGCAGTCGTCCTCAGCGACTTTGGGGATCACGATTGGTTTGGCGCAAATTGGTGTGATCGAGTTTGAGACGGCAGCGGCTTTGGTGCTTGGCGAGAATATTGGAACGACGATCACGGCTTGGCTGGCCTCATTCGGATCCAACACCAACGCCAAACGCGCGGCTTATTTCCACATCATGTTCAACGTCTTGGGGGTTGCCTGGATTACGGCCGTCTTCCCCGCTTACCTGATGCTCGTTCGTTACTTGCTCGCGGGGGACCCGCATGCTGACATGTCGCTGGGAGTGGTCTCCGCTGCCGAAATCACGGCCGGCATCGCGACGGTACACACGGGGTTCAATGTGACCAACACGATCGTGTTCTTGCCGCTGGCCGGCTACATGGCCTCGCTATTGCGGCGATTGATCCCTGATCAGACAAGTTTGGCGGAGGAACAGGAACATCTGACCAATCTTGATATCCGGATGCTGGAATCGCCCGTTGTCGCCGTCGAGCAGTCGCGGGTCGAGGTATTGCGGATGGTGAAGAACTGCAAGCAGATGATGGATTTGCTGCAGGAACTTCTCCGCCGCGACACGCTGGATGACAAACTGATGAAGCAGATTTTGGAGATGGAGGAGCAGCAGGATGCCATCCAGAGTGAGATCGTGACGTTCATGTCCAATCTGCTTGTCGGCAACGTTCCCCACGATGTCTTTGCGGAGGCCCGCCGCCAATTGCGGATGGCCGACGAATACGAATCAATCAGCGATTGCATTACCAGCGTATTGAAAGCACATCGACATCTCCGCCGTCATGAATTGCGACTGCCAGACGATCAGCAAGCGGAGTTGTCGGAACTGCACGAAATGGTCGCCGATTACTTGGACGAGGTCAGCAACTACTACGAACACTGGGAAACCATGTCCGTCGCCACCGAAGTGATGCCGCGGGGGGAAGCCATCACCAAGTTTGCCAAATCCCTGTATAAGCGGCTGCTTGCCAAGACACCCGAGGAGCAAATCGAAGCACGTTCGATCGTCGCCTACAATCGCGAGGTCGCAGCATACCGACGCATCCGTGATCATCTCGTCAATATCGCCGAAACCCTGGCTGGCGAGAAATAGTTGCCCGCGAATCTTGCCTGGCAATGTTTCGTTTACCCGCCGGGAACGGGAATCCGCTTGGACCATTGGGAATGCCAATCGTGGCTGGCCCAGTTGTCCGTGCTGGCATAGCTCCGCACCACGAATTGATCGTCCTCTGTTCCAGGCTTATCGACTAACTCCACATAAAGAAAACCGTGTCGCAATCCGACGCCTTGATTCGGATTCCTGGTATCTGTTTTGGCAGCGGCTGCGTCATCCGGATTAAACACGTCAACACCGGCACTGAGTTCTGTTCCAAACTGCTCGCCATCCCAGACCATGCGGCTGGGCGGTGAACCGTGCGTGTGACCGTGGAATAAGGCAACCACGTTGTACTTCTGCGTTTCCAACCAGAACTCGGTTAAGTCCTCCCGCGACCAATCATACTCCGGACAGTTCGGATGCAAGTGAAACGAAATAATCACGGGACGGCCGCTGCCGCCAACATGGGTTGCCAGATCTTCGCGCAGAAACTCCAAGCTCGCTCGTGATGCATAGTGGTGATCGTCGCGGCGAACGTCGCCCAGGCCGACAAAGATGCCGGCATTGACGCAATGCAACGGCCCCCAATCCCACGAGTAATGCAGACCATTGCTCGACACGTTGACAACACCGTTGCGTTTGCGATTGCGCGCAATGATCTCGTCGATAATGAACGTGTCACCTTGTGGTCCGTCGTGATTACCATGCAATTCGTACACGGGAAACAAAATTTTCCCTCCTTTACCATTCAGCCCGAAGTCGGCTTTGAATCGCGTCCACTCAAACTTCTGCATGGCGTAGTAGGGACCGCCGGTCTTGTCAGCGCTGTCGATCAAGTCACCCGTGATGATGACTCCCAGTATGTCTTTGCTGACAATCCCGCCACCCAGGTTGTCCGGTATCCGCGAACCGGGCAAATCGTGGATCAAATTCAGGAAGCGTTGGCTAGCCTGCTCGGAATAGGGATCAAGCCGAGTGGGCTGGCGTGATTTTTCTGCGACGTACTGTGTATCACCGGCGACAATAAAAGCATATCGCCGCTCATCCGCCAGAGAAAAAGAGGACCAGTGGTTCCAAATCAAGGTCAAAACCAGCACGACGATGATTCGATCGTTCAGGTTCATAATCATGGACTCGATCGTCGGTAATGTCTTGGCGTTGTGATTGCTCGACCCACGCTCGCAAATCTTACTCTTATTGGATTTCCGCTGCTGACAGCGAAATCCTTTTTGATATGGCGTCCGGCGGCAGTCATAATCGCTTGCTGCGGCGATGGGTCCGCAGCCACGCACATCGAGGCGTGATCTTGGGCACCTTTGGATACAGCAGCGATGAGTTCGACAACTGAGATTCTTCCTCCGGGGATTGAAAAATTCACCTTGCCGGAACTTCCCGAATTCAAAGGCAATGGTCCCTGGCTTTCGGTGTTCAGCCTGTTTGCGTTTCTACTCACCTCGCTGGCGGCATTGCTGTGTTCGACGGGATTGCCATTTTGGAGCCGCGCCCCATTTTTGTTCACGGCCATCGGCAGTGGCATCGGTGTTGTATATGAACTCTGGTTGATCGCCAGCGGGCGGCCCTACCTGTTGTTTCTGTCTCCCGGCGGCCGCATCGTCCAGTGGTGGCGCGCCTTGGTCTTGGTATTTGTCTTTGCCTCCACCTATCTGGCCTATTGCCTGATTAGCTTTGGCGGATCACTAAGCCTGTTTTGGATTGTCAGCCTCTCGGGGGCATTGACGGGCTTGTTGGCCGTCGCCGTGTTACTGCGGGGACCGATGTCGTTGGGATCCCTCGTTTTCTTGTTGGGATTGATCGGGCAGCTGGCATTGGTTTGGCTTTCACCGGCGGTGCCTGGAGGTTCGTTGGTCGTTTGGCTGCTGACCGCAGCCGCTGTCACTCTGTACGTTTCGATTTTGGTTGGTGCCGAGACACCGCAGCAGAGCACGCTCTTTCATTTGCTCGGAATCACCTCGGTCGGGCTTTTGTACTACGCGATTCAATATGCCGGACGAGACGCGACGTCGTCTTTCGCCAGCGGCCTGATGCGGGTACCGTGGTTGTGGTTGTCATTGGGATTCGTGGCCGCGGTGGCCGTTGCCTTTTATTGCTTTCCCAAAACTTGGGGTGTCCTGCGGGCGTTCTTGACCAACGCTACCTGGCCTTTCTTTTATCTGCTGATTGCCGGCGGCCTGCGAGCTCCCAGGCCGGAACGACTGAGCGTTGTCTACAAGGGCAAAGAAGACAAGCTGAAACCATTGAAGGTGATGCCGTACTACCTCGGGCATCCTCGAAATCTGACGCATCCGATCAGTGTTCCCTGTTTGGACGAGGCGCTGACGCTGAAGGTCCACTCGTTCGGAATCATCACGCGGCTGGTCACTTTCTTTTTCGCCGTCGCCAGTGTCTTCAATCGCCTGTTTCCGTTTGCCAACACCACTGTCCCGATCCGGCACAAACCGCGGATGGAACCGTGGAGCGACGGCAGCCATTATTGGCCCTGGTGGCTGTTGAGAACGGTTTGGATACCGGGCCTGGGCCGGTTTCAAATCCAATCGGGCGTTCGCGGTCCGGGCTTTCAACCGACGCCTGAAATCGCCTTGGACGCCTATCAGAACGGGCAACTGTTGGCCTACCTGGTGGAGTACGGTATTGCCGGTTCGTTCATCGAAGCAGAGAAGCAAGGTCGAAACATTCGCTTCAAATTGGATTTTTCGTTTCTTCAGCAGTACGAAACCAAACCCGATTACGAGTCCTACGGCGG
>JBFJVZ010000270.1:0-11058 GCA_041623895.1 Pirellulaceae bacterium
CGGCAAGAAGCGCGTGCGTGTCGGTTTGACCACCGTTGTTGGCAAGCCCGTCCAGATTCGCGCTGACAGCGAGCATGTCGCCGCCAAAGCCGGCAGCAGAGCCAACCACTTCGATCAGGTTAAACCCATTGCTGTTGAAACTTCCCAGCACATCTTGATCAGCGTTGGTCGCCGTGTTGCCGGCCACAATCGTATTGGAAATGTTGACGGTGCCAGCTTTGTTGTGAATGCCTCCGGCGTCAGTGGCGTCGTTTAAGGTGATGGTCGAATTGATCACCGAGACAGTCGAATCCGTCCACAAACCTCCGCCAGAGTTGCTGGCAGTGTTGCCGCTGATCGTGACGTTGGTTAGCGAACCATCCACGGCTCCATGAAAGTGAATCGCACCGCCATCAACGGCCGAGTTGTTGTGCAGCAGTACGCTATCGAGATTCGCGGTGCCACGGACATAGATGGCTCCACCTTTGTCGCTGGTGTTGTTGGTGAGCGTCGCGTTAGCAAGATTCAGGGTACTGGTGTCGTCGACAAAGATTCCACCGCCATTGCTTTCGTTGCCGCCCTGAATCGTCACACCTGATATGGTGACGACGCTGGTGTCGTGAAGATGAAACGCTCTTTTGCTAAGCCCCGCTGCATCAATCAGGGACGTGCGTGCATTGGCACCGTTGATAGTAACATCCTGGAAGACATGGAGGCTATCAATCGTTAGCGTGTAATCGCCGGCAGCCAACTCAATCGTGTCGCCGCCACCGCCTGCGTTGGTAATCGAGATCGCTTCACGCAGCGATGTCAGACCATCGCCGCCGTCGATGATATCGTCAAACGTATCGACGGTGATGGTGGCGAGTTTGTGTTGCCAATTCTGTTGAAGCTGACTGCTGAAAATGAGATTGGATTCGATCGCTCCGGCGCTGTACTCGAGCTCCCAATCGCCGCCATAATTCGTATGGCCGGTATCATCGATGCTGGCCGCGACGTCCGCGGCTGAAAGTGCACGAATCGATTCCAACATTGTTTGGCCGCTGCTGCTGCCCGCTAAATCGCAACCGTAAAACAGGATGTCCGCATCGGCTGTCAGTCGCGTTTGCCATGACGCGATTTGTCCGGCATAGCCGATCACGTTTGACTGGCCAAGCCAGACATTGCCCAGCTTCACAGACCCTTGCTGCGCATGAGACACGATATGCAGCGAAGAAACTTCGCTTCGCGCATCAAGGATCTCGGTGATTTGGTCGATTCCGTCTCGTGAGGCGTCCAGAACGAACACGTCGTCGTGCCCAATTGACGTTTGCAGGTCATCCAACAATTGCTGCAGATCCGGGACCGCTGAATCGATGATGATGATTTCATCAGTCGATTGCTTGCTGTCCGCGACTTGAGCCAGCGTTTCAATGGTTGGCAGATCAGAATCGGGCAGCGTCGATGAATCGACTTCGACGACCATCGCTGCCTGATCGCCAGCGAGCAAACTGCCCGGATCGATCGGTGTGGCGCTAAACAGGATCCGCGGTTCTAAGTCATCGACGTGCGGTGTTGGATGCCGTCGATCACAGATGCGTGATCCCGGCGCCGCGAGCATCGCTCGCTGCATGCGCGATATCGCTTCGTCAGCAGCGATTCGCCACCGCGCCCACCTGTTCTGTTGACTTCTTGACATGATGCCCCATCAAGATTCGGCCACACCGAAAGGCAGCGGACCGATTCGCCCCATTTCTCGCCGCCTCGACCGCAAGTCAAAGTCGTGGAGAAGATTTAGTTCCGACAACGCCTGCCCCAAACAGGAGTTGTCCAGCTGAACCTTAGGTAATCGGAGGCGCACGTGTCGTTGTTGTTAAGACAGGTAACGCAGGAAGCATTGCCGGGCGGTTCGGGTTAGTCGTATCGCACCGCTTGTGAAGGCAACAGGCAACGGCTCCACCGTCATTCACCCCCAACGCTGTGCATTTGATTCAACACCTGTGCCGATTGTAGGGGAGCAGACGAAACATTCCGGAATTCACGCGTCGACGCGTTTGGACGTTTGAATCAACTGAGCGGACAGATGTTTCAATTTTGGGCAGATTGAACCGAATGGTTAAATTTTGCGGGTTTGGCGAAGTGTAAGCACGAGCGCCCGAGCCTGCTGATCTCTATGGCAGCAAGAATCCGAATATCGAATGATGATGGCAGTCCGGGCAACACGCTTCGTGTTACTTGGCTGCTGGCTGTTGCAATTCTGTTGACGGCGCCGGTGCGGTGGGCGCACGCACAGACCCCACGGCCAATCACAGCTACGCCCCACGGAATCGAACTTGCTCTGCAAACGGTCGTCAGTGGGTTACACGCGGGCGCCGCTGCTGGCAATCATCAAACGCCGACGCCCGCAAACGCTGACACCAAGATCCCCGCATTGACGGTGGCCGTTGACTTACCGTGGATTCCAGCGCCCGTGACGCACGGACCTTGTGGCAATCGGCTTGATCAATACCGCGGCCGTGCCCTGGGAATGACCAAAGAAACCAAGCAGGCGCCACGCGTCGATGCGATCGCCCAGATGGACATGTGGTGGGATGAATCGCTGGCAACGCCACTCGGTCTGGCAAAGCGGTCGATTCCTGTCGACGTGGCAACCTTGACGCACATTGCGCTGTCATCGTCTCCCTACGTCAAATCGGTACTTACCGAACCGCGGATTCGACAATCCGACATTGTGATAGCGGATGCCGAATTCGATTCGATGATGTTTTTGGAAAACAAGTTTGCTGACATCAGCGAGCCACGAAACAGCATTCTGCAGACCGGCGACGCACGATTCCGCGACGAAACGTATTCTTCGGCTGGAGGGCTCCGAAAAAAGACGCGGCTTGGTGGCGAACTGGAAATGGTTCAGCGCGGTGGATTTCAGGAAAACAACGGTTTTTTAGACCCGAATCCTCAAGGCACTGCGCGATTGGAAGTCAACTTCACACAGCCACTGCAACGCGACGGCGGCCGCGCGGTGAACAACATTCGCATCTTACTTGCTCAACTGGACCTGCAAGTGACCAACAGCCAGGTCCGAGCAGATCTGGAAGACCATTTGATCGACGTCACCAGGGCGTATTGGGAGTTATATCAGGCGCGCGCCGAATGGTTGCAGCGCGAACGATTGCTGCAAGGCGCCGAACATCTGTACCAGGTCTTGCAGGCGCGCAACGAAGTCGACTCACAGCAACGTCAAATCTTGCGCGCCCTATCCGCAGTCAAAAGCCGGAAATCAGATTTGGCACGTGCAATTACGCGAATACGAAACGCGCAATCGAAGCTGCGGCTGTTGACCGGTAGCCCCGAATTGATCCATGCCGGGCAGTTTGAACTAACACCACAAGACCGGCCGCTTACGATCGAGGTTGACGTATCCACAAAGGATTCGATCATCACGGCGCTGGATTATCGGCCAGATATCTCCGAGGCAATCCGTCGTGTCCAGGCAGTGAGCGCCAGGGTGGGCGTGGCCCGCAATCAATTGCTGCCGCGACTGGATTGGATATTGGGAGGTTATGTGGCAGGCGTGCGAGGAGACCGTGACATTCTGGGTGCCTGGGTCAATCAATTTGACGAGGGACGGCCCAGTTACTACGTCGGCTTTGCCTATGAGTTGCCGATCGGCAATCGGGCCAGCAAGGCGCGGCTCAACCGAAATCGCTGGGAGTTCTCGCGGGCGATCTATGAATTCCACCAGGCCACCGAGGTAACATTCACCGAAGTCGAGATCGCCGTTCGTGAAACCAAAACCACGTTCACCGAAATGGTCACCAGGAACCAGGCGGTCGAAGCGGCCGGCAACGAGGTCTTGTACCTGCAAGATCGCTGGGATCATCTGCCCGATCCCAATGAATCGGCAATTCTGCTGATCGAAGACTTGCTGGACGCACAAGAACGGTTGGCTGATGAAGAACGCGATTTTGTTGCGGCCCAGACGGCTTATGCCATGTCGTGGGTCCAACTCCGCAAAGCGATGGGCATTCTGCTGCGATTTGACTCGCTGGCACCTGCCAATCCGGCGTCGGCAATCGGGCCCGCACCAGCCATGCTGGATCACGATGGCGGCCAGCAAGGAGCCTCCCTGGAGGCACCTCAACAATGATTGCTTGGAGTTCGCTTTTCCGCGATGCCGCCGATCGCTCCGCAGCGGCGAGCAAGACACAGCATAAACTCAACCAAGACGGCTGGATCACACAAATCATTCAGCAGTCGCAGCGAATTGCCATCGCGCTGCGCCACTGTCAGCCCGCCGCACTGCAAGCCCACACGGAAAGGCTTTGCCTGCTGGCTCGTCAGCAATCTGATGTCGCCGACGCGAAATTATTGTCTCTTGCCGCGGGTGCCGTCATCGAATCGGTCCGGCAGACACTGGGGCTGCGGTTATTTGAAGCTCAGTTGCACGCGGGAATTGTGATTAGTTGCGGCGCCGTGGCGGAAATGCAAACCGGTGAAGGCAAAACGTTGGCCGGGGTCCTGCCAGCTTATGTCCAGTCACTGCACGGTCGCGGTGTGCACGTTGCGACGACAAACGCGTACCTGGCCGGTCGAGACTTCCAGCAGCTGTCGCCGGTCTTCTCGCGACTGGGATTGACGACTGGCTTGCTGACCAACGAAGCAACGACAGAGCAAACGCAAGCAGCGTATCGGGCCGATATTACGTACGGGACGGGACACGCTTTCGGCTTCGACTTCTTGCGCGATCAATTGACGTTCAGTCAGACCGAATCGCAACAAATCGGCACGGCTTCCTACGATCGCATCTGCGGCAATGCTCCCGAAGCCCGATTGCGACAACGCCCGCTGCATGCCGCCATTGTCGACGAAATCGACCACGTGCTGATCGACGATGCCGCCTCGCCACTGATCCTTAGCGCCAGCAGCCAAGGCGACGCGGCGGACGCGGAGATTCATATTCAAGCACGGATCTTAGCCAAACAGCTCGTCTGCGAAGCTGACTATCACATCAATCACAGTCATCGATCGATCGAATTGACCGATCGCGGACTGGGCACGGTCTACGAAAATGATTTGCTGGCCGCGCATTGCCAGTTGCGCCGCCCGTGGCATGAGTATGTCGTGTTGGCCCTGCGGGCAGAGCATCTCTTTCACCGCGACGTTCACTACGTGGTCAAGGACCAGGAAGTACAGATTGTCGATGAATCGACGGGGCGAATTTTCGCTGACCGTTCCTGGTCAGACGGCTTGCATCAGGCGGTCTTGGCAGCCGAAAACCTGCCGATCACGCCGGAGAATTCATCACTCGCCAAGATCACACGCCAAAGGTTCTATCGCCACTACAAAACCCTCGGCGGGATGACAGGGACAGCCAGGGGTTGCGAAAAGGAATTTCGATCCGTTTACGGATTGGCGGTGTGCCAGATACCGTTGCGGATGCCGTCCCGCCGCCGCCTCGAACCGATGCAACTTTGCCAGAGTGTGCAAGCTAAATTCGAGCTGATCGCGGACGAAACGGAGACCCTTCATCGCTGCGGGCGTGCCGTTCTGATTGGGACTCTGAACATTGCGCAAAGTCAGACGATCGCTAGTGAACTTCGACGCCGCGGTCTTCCCTTTCAGTTACTCAACGGCGTTCAAGATGCCGAAGAAGCCGCCATCATCGCCCGCGCTGGTCAGCCGGCCGCGATCACAGTCGCCACAAACCTGGCTGGCCGCGGCACGGACATCAAACTCGATCCGGCGGTAAGTGAACTCGGTGGATTGCATGTCATCGTGGCTGAACACCATGCTCTGGCTCGCGTCGATCGGCAGTTGATTGGACGATGTGCAAGGTGCGGCGACCCGGGGTCGGCGCGGTTCTACCTCTCACCGGACGATCAACTCTTCCGCCAGAGTGCACCTTGGATAGCGCGGGCCATCAAACGATCGGACAAGCACGGTGACTTTCACTGCTCGCTTGCCAAGCAGGTCACGCGGGCACAAGCAGAAATGCAGTCCAAAGCAACATCCATCCGCTGGCAAATGCTGCATATGGATCGCGAAAACGAATCTTTACTGGATCCAAGCGACAACCTAAGCGGTTGTTGGCAAATGTGAATTACAACACGTGACCGTCCCCCGGCGCTTTTTACGAAGGGAATCAATGCCGTGAAAAACAGAACATCAACCTTGGCAAGTGTTTTCTTGCTAGTCACAGGCACGATCGCAATGTTGTCATCCGTCGCTGGTGCTACGGAAATCGAAGGCTTTACAGAGCCTTATCGCCAAATCGCCGTATCCGCGCCGGAAATTGGGACGTTGCAAGAATTGCTGGTCGATCAAGGCGATGCCGTCATGCAATCGCAGCTATTGGCACGCATGAACGATTCAGTTCTGATCGCGTCTCTGGAAGTCGCTCGGGCAGCAAAGGATGCACGTGGCACTCTCCGCTCTGCCGAATCGGCCGTAAAAGCAAAACAAAAACAATTCGAGAGTTATCGTTCGCTCCGCGAGCGTGGCAGTGCAACTCAACGCGAAGCCGATCGAGCCGAAAATGAACTCATCCAGGCCCAAGGCCAATTGCAGTCGGTTCGCGAGGAACTGGAAGTTCGGCGATTGGAATTTGAACGCATCCGTGCACAGTTACAGCATCGTCAAATCAAATCACCCATCAACGGATTTGTCGTGGCCATCGACAAAGAGGCCGGCGAGTTTGTTTCGCCTACCGATGCGATCGTGATGCATGTCGTGCAGTTGGACACGCTGAAGGCCGTTTTCGCCGTGCCCTTGAACGTCGCCGCTGACCTAAAGGTACGACAGCAGGTCACACTGGCAGTGGGAGTTGACAAAACGGAGTGCCGAGGAATCATCGAATTCATCTCACCAACCGCCCAGCCGCAAACCGAATCGGTTGAGGTCAAAATCCGAATTCCAAACCAGAACGGAAAGATTCAAAGCGGCGCTGCATGTGTGTGGGACATGACCGCCGTCGATGCCAAGGAACAAATCAGTCAACACCGCATGCCGGCGGTCCGCTGATAGTGCGGAGATCTTTGATGCTTGATCCGTCGATCATTGTCGACACCAATCAAGTACCTGCCGCCGGCGGGCCCGCTCTCGTTTCGCTGGAAGCTTTTGAAAAAGCACGCCGGCAGGCAGATCTAGGCGAAACTCGCGGCAAACTGCTTTCTGCCGCGCTGGAGTTGCAAACCGAATTGGATGGCTGCCGCGACTTTGACGCCGTCGCTGTGCAGGCAGCACGGTTGATCGCAGGTTTGACGGTTGCACGGCGCGTGCAGATCGCCTGGCGCGATCAGGCAACGGCCGACGTCCGCATCGTCGCCGATAGTGACAGCACATCGACAGCTGATGTCGTACTCGCGACCGCCGCGGGCGAAGAGATCGCCGCACGCGGCAGCATCGCCGAACTGCCCTGCACCGATCATGCAAACCGTCATGCTTTGTTGGCGACCCGGCAATACTGCGAAGCGGCCGCCGCCTCATCATTCATCGGCGTGCCGCTTGGTGATCGAAACGGCAATCCTCGCGGAGCGGTCATGGCGATCGACCCGGATCCTGCTTCCCTCGATCATACCCGCAACCTGTTGGCTGTCATGGGCCCGGCGCTGTCGCAAAAACTAGCACATTTTCAAAGCATGCAGCCCAGGCATTGGGAACGCATCTTGCGATCGGTCATTGAACCTGTCGCCGGCAGGCATCGCCATGCTGCTGCTCTAATCGCCGCATTCCTGTCAGTGCTGATGTTGATTCCCGTCGGCTACAACGTGCCGGCCAATTGTGAGCTTCAGCCCGTTCATCGCCGTTTTGTTGCGGCGCCTTTCGATGGGCCGTTGGAGAAAGTGCTGGTGCGGCCAGGTGATGTTGTGGAAAAAGAGGACACGCTGGCCCGCATCAATTCGCGTGAAATCGAATACCAATTAGCAGGCTTACGTGCTGACTTGAAGCGGGCCGAGCAAGAAACAAAAGGATTGGTGGTCGAGCACGATTTTGCGGGCAGCAATATCGCACGTCTGGAAGCGCGGCGGATTCAACTTGAAACCGAACTGCTGCAGTATCAACGTGACCACTTAGAGATACGCAGCCCGCTTTCCGGTGTCGTTGTCGATGGAGACTTGGAAACGGCTGAAGGCACGCCCCTGACCAAGGGTGAAACCTTGTTTGAGATCGCGCCGCTGGGCGAGATGATCGTGGAAATCGCCATTGCCGAAGAAGACTTGGCCTACGTGCGAAAGGGGATGGAAGTCGAGTTCTATTTGCACGCGCTGCCCGACCGAAACCTGCACGGAGTTCTCAAGCACATTCACCCCAAAGCCGAACTGCGTGATCATGACAATGTGTTCATCGGCGAAGTCTACATTGAAGATGAAGAAAACGTGCTGAGACCCGGCATGCGCGGACGTTCCTGGGTGCAAAGTGATCGGCACCCGCTGGGCTGGAACCTGTTCCACAAAGCCTACTTTGCCCTGCGTCATACTTTGGGGTGGTGACAAACTGATGGCCCGCCGCGATCCCAATGCTGTCGAGTTGACTCAGACCAAGGTGCGGTTGGCCGCCGACGTTGTTGTCTGGCCCGTTCGCGAACGCGGTGAACTCGTTTATCGGCTGGAGATTCCCAAGCTGCATCGATTCTTTCGCGTTGGCTACGAAGAATACGTGTTTATCTCCCTGCTGGACGGCAACACGACCGTCCCGCAGGCCTGCGGATTGGCAGCCGCCAAGTTGGGCAACCGTGCTCCCACAGCCAATCAAGCCGCCTCGATCCAGCGCTGGCTGTTGAAGACCGAGTTGGCTTACATCGACGGCGCGGATCCGCCGACTCGTGATCCGCAGCGGCCCAATCGCGCTGCTTCCAGCGGGTCACCGCTTCATAAGTTGAATCCGTTTTGGATCAAGCTGCCAGTCAGTCGCGACGGTCGCCGGCTGCATCTGATCGCCGATCGACTGCGTTGGTGTTTTTCGCCACTTGCTGTCCTGATCGGAGTTGTCTTGATGCTTGTTGGCATCGTTTCGCTGTATGCCAATTGGCCGCGATTCGTCGCCTCCGGCTCCGATGCTTTTAGTCCCAACAATTGGCTATGGCTGTTGCTCTGTTGGGTCATTCTGAAAGTTGTCCATGAATTGGGCCACGCGGTCTGCTGCCGCCGGCACGGTGCTGAAGTGCACGAATTCGGTCTGGTGCTGATCTTGTTTGCGCCGCTGGCCTACGTGGATGTCACCAGTTGCTGGCGGATGTCCAATCGTTGGAAACGGATCGCCGTTTCATCAGCGGGAATGTTCATCGAACTGATCATCGCGGCCGTCGCGGTTCTGTTTTGGGCGGACGCTCAATCGCCGCTAACCCAGCAGTTGCTGTACAACCTGATCTTCACCGCAGGTGTCTCGACCATTTTGTTCAACGCCAATGCGCTGATGCGGTTTGATGGCTACTTTATCCTCGCGGACCTGGTGCAAATCCCGAATCTGTACCTCGAAGCAGCGGCAGAAATACGCCGCCAGGCCAAGCGACTTGTCTTCGGTCTCGCTTCCGGCGGCAGCCATTACAGCGGCTGGCGGTTGGGCCTGATCCGAGTCTACGGCGTCAGCGCCCTGATCTGGAAAGTCGTGATCTGCCTGTCGCTCGCTATCGCCGCATCGACCATGTTCGCGGGCGCGGGAATCGCCATCGCATTTCTGGGTGTCAGCTTGTGGCTTGGCAGTCCGCTGTTGCAGTTGTGGCGATTCTGCAGACAAACTTTTCGCTTGGAGCCGGCTCGATTAATGCGCGCTAGTGTGGTCGGTTCCGTGATGTTGTTGCTGGGGTTCGGAACGGTTTTCTGGATGCCAATCCCTACGGCAGTCCGAGTTCCCGCGATTGCCAGGTTTCTGCCTGAGACACTGGTCAGAAGTCGCGCCGATGGCTTCGTCGAAACAGTCCACGTTGGCAACGAGTCGCTGGTGGGCGAGGGTGACCTGCTGATCGAGCTTCGGAATCCCGAATTAACTCATCAGTTGGAGCGTCTGGAAGTCGCCTTGGAGCAAAACTTGATTCGACTTCGGCAAGCGGTCGACCAGCACGACGCGTCGGCTCAATTGGTCTTGAAGGAGCAACAGGAATCACTGGTCGATCAGATCAAGCAGCTTCGCCGGCAAGTCGACGGTTTGCGTTTGACCGCACCGCGGGCAGGACGGATCGTGGCCAGGCAATTGTCCCAACTGGTCGGCAGCTACGTTCGCGAAGGTGACTCCCTGCTGCACATTGCCGAGCCAAGCGAAAAAGAGATGCTGGCCGTTGTGCATCAACAGGACGTTGCCGAGATCCGTCAACAAGTTGGCACGGTGGTACCGATTCGGCTGGCGCATTTTGCCAGGATTCAGGGCGTGATCGAGCGGATAGAGCCACGAGCGACTTATCGTTTGCCCGCGCCGGCGTTATCGGCACTGGAAGGCGGCCCGCTGGCAGTGCGTTCGTCCCACCAGCAAGATCAGGATGCAAGCGAGCAGGACGCCGTCCGCTTGATCGACCCGCATTTTCCGCTTCGCATCAGACTGGATCGTGAGATTGCCGCCGAAGTTGCCGCGGGCATGCGCACTCAAGTGGCAATCGGTTATCGGACCGATCCACTGGCCAAGCGAATAAAAACCGCAATTCGCCGCATGTGGTATCGCGCGCAGTCACAGTAACGGGCTGCGGTGTGTTACCCCGCTCCGGGCAACGCCGTGAACCATTCCGCGTAGCGGAATTCGGCAGAACTCCGAGGCCCTTGGCGCGTCGATCCTGCTAAGCTTGGCTGCGGTTGGAGTGTTGTTCGCGTCGTTGCTGCGGGGGTAACTGTGTCTTGTTCATCAATTCCCGATTTCAACGTTTGACGGCGTTTTGTTTTCCCGAACGGCAAAACGGGATTTCAATAGCGGGCAATAACGGAATATCGTCTTCGGGAGCAAAATGCGGCTTCAAACGAACGTTTGCTGGCACAAGCCGCCAGCCCGCTTCGATGCTCCGGTCGATGAAACCGGAGCCGGCTGGGGATGATCGCTACGGCGCGTCGGTTTCCTAGAGTTCGAGACACCGACGCGAGTTCGGGCGAAAGATTCGAGATAGCGGTCGATGCACCCGCCAGC
>JBFJVZ010000271.1:0-11054 GCA_041623895.1 Pirellulaceae bacterium
AAAATACTTTTCTGACAGTTTGTAAAGTTTATTGCTGACCTGTGTTCCCAGTGTCTTGTACTGCGGGTCGTCGGGCGACAAGGCAATCGCTTGCCCAAGCAGACTACCCGCCAAAATCCAATCCCTGTCTTTGATACTGTTCTGCAAGTCGGCAACGAGCGAGGATTCCTGGTTTAGAAAAGCGATTGAGTTGGCCAAGATTTGTTTCGATTCATCACTTCGCAACGGCTCGGGAATCTGCTGGACATAGCGGGCCGCTTGGGTCTTTTCATCGCTTTCAAAAGCGGCTTTTGCTTGCCGCTGTAGAGCATCGGCTGAGTCGACGGCGCGTTGGCGGAGCGCCCTGACTTTTTCGACAGCAAGCTTCGCCTGCGAGGCCAGTTCCGAGAACCGATAGTCGGGTGGATCAGCGGCCCGATTCAATAACATGATCGCCTGATTATAGGCATGTTTTTTTGTGCACTCCACTGCCTCTGCCATCCAACCTTGGATTGCGTCACACCGTTTTTGCAATTCCTGCTCAAGGTTGCAGCCACAGAGCCCGCAAAACTTTTGATCCAGTAGTACCGGTTTGCCGCAGCCACCACATGCTTCGAATAATGACTGCCCGCAGCTGGCGCAGAACTTTGCTTGTTCACTGGAAACGTGGCCGCAGGCACCACACCGGGCAGCAGCCTTGGACGCGGTGGACGCCGTTAATCCCTCAGCTCCCATCTTCATTTATTCTCACGTGAATTTTTTTAAGTGGTCCGATTGATTCAAAAGTCGTCAACAAAGCAGTGGTTGCCTTGGAGTTCGCCTAATCATCCAAGTCGATGACCGCGCCCAAGACGGGAAACCAGTTGGAAAACGCTTTGTCGTCAGGGTCGCCGACCTCGACATAGCCATGCTTGTGATTGGCATTGAAAGCGACCATGGGACAATCCTTGGGGACTCGCAACGTCAGCTTGTAGCTACCCGGTTGGCCCAGAGGCTGAATCGAGGCGTCCAGCTCATCGGGCTTGACGCCCAGCACTTCAATGTCTCGCTGCGGCTCACTGCGGCTACGCACGACAAGGTGAAACAGGTACTCTTTTCCGGCGATCAGCGTGCCGATATCCAATCCGGTGGTGCGGTGAATATCGGGGCTGATAAAACTGATCGGCGCACGTACTTTGCCGTACGCCGTGACTTCGCGCGTGACGGGTTGGGAGCCATCAAAGGGATTGATTGTCAATTTCATTTTGCCGGAAAAGCGGCCACGAGGATTTCCGGATGAGGAGACCCTGACGCGCCACGCCGACATTGCTTCCGTGTCCAGCAAAGAAATATCATCCGGCGCGACGGGTTCGGCTGTCCATTGAAACCCCTTCAATTGTGTTTCAATCGCGGCCACCTCAAAGTCGTCCCAGAGTTGGCTGTACACCACAAAATCGGACTCGGCGGGTTTGCCCGGATCCGCTGTCTTTAGTCCGATGTTTTCGGGCGCGATGCATTCTGCCCGCACTACGCCTTTGACCTTCAGCTCAATTTCTGAATTGAGTGGATCGTTGGTCGCAACCAGGGCCGTTTGTTCGTACTCATCCGCCTGGTAGCCGGTGTTCCAAGTCATGGTGATCGTGGTTTGATCGCCCGGCACAACCAAGTTATTTTGCAATTCACCAACCGTGCACTTACAACTGGTTTCGCGGACGCTTAATTGCAGCGGTAATTCGCCTTGGTTGCGTACGATGAAGCTGTGCGAAATGGTGGCATGAGGATCAACCATTCCAAAGTCGAATGTCTTCTCGTTCATGACGACGGCAGGTCGAGTGATTTCGTTTGCCTGCGAGGCAAGTTTTGAATGCCTTTCCAATTCGGCCACCTTGTTGTGGTATTTTTCACGCAGTCCTTCGGGGACGCCGAACGGATGGTAAGTAACCGTTGTTGTCAGCAGCACCGCGAGGGCAGCGAAAGCAACGATCGCCAGCAAACCAAACATCAATACTTTTGTCAGACGGTTCACGATCAGTTTTCAAAATAGAGGCTATTGGCGAACGGATAATCCCTCGCAACCGCCGGGCGGCTGCGAAGGATGAATCAATACACATCGATTAGCAAGTATTCATATCGCTAATCGTCGATCCCATTCAGTCTTCAAAGACGCCTTTGAAGAACATGTCGTTGATGAAGATGCCGCCAAAGAACTGGTCTGGTTGCATTTCGATGTTGTCACCGACATAACCGCTTTTCAAGGGATCGGCATCGTCGCTGACGGCAAAGCCGGGATTCAGATATCCGTCGGCATTGTTGTCATAGAATTGCTTGACGCTGCCGTCGGCCATCAGCAGGTTCACGCTACCTTGGTGAATCGCGTACCAGTCACGCGTATCTTGCAAGTAGATCCCGTTTTCGTCACCCAAGGCGGCAGGTGCCGGCACGAACGTCAAGTCGGCTGTTCTCTGCCCGAAGGGCGCGGGGCAGCCGGCCGTGGTGGCTTCACCGCGTTCGCATTCGAGTTGGGCGCCTAAGAAAGCTCCCTTTTCCATCAGCCTGACGGCACCCTGACCATCGTCAACGTACGCGGGACCATCATTGAAGGCTTCCGTCAGCAGTTCGCCCTGTTGAATGTGGGTGATCGAGTCATCGTTACCGCGACCGAAGATGACGGCTGAATGGGGCACGCCGGTCACATCTGCGTCACCCGTGATCGTGACAGACGGGCCGTGACCCAGTGTCGCCTTCATGATCGCTTCGTCAATGTCGCCAGCACCGGCACAACCGATGAAGCCAACATTGCTGCTGCTGATTCGACTACGGTCCATGACCGATGCCGAAAGCGGACCGGTCGAACCCTCCAAGCCTTTGAAGCTCAAGCCAAGCACGGTGTACAGGTCTGTGGAGGACGCGCTTCCCAAATCGGTTTTGACCATGCCACGCACCAGGTGATAACCGGCGGCGTAGTTGGTGTTGAATCCACCGGTCAAGAAGTAACGCGAGATCAATTCAGCTCGCTCACCGGTCAGCGGATCGGTGGAAGCGAAGATTCCTGTACTGGAACTGCCTCGCACACCTTTCCAGCTGTCCTGGCCGCAGATGCCGTCGACGATGCGGCTCGCCGGTGCACCTTCTCTACCGTCGTTGGTTTCGCCGCCAAGCAAGTCGTTCAGTTTTTCGGAGCCCTTCAAGGGGTTGGAGGGGTCCAGCGACTCGTTCATGTTGCCGTCGCCAATGTTGACGATATCGGCAACCCAGCCCCAGGTGTCCATGCAGCCGTCGCGACGGAAGTCGCTAGCACCGCTGCAGTAGGCACCGCTGGAACTGCGATTGCTGTATTTAAAGAGGGCAACGCCAATGTTCTTTAAGTTGGCCTGGCACTGTGCTGCGCGAGCAGCCTCACGTGCCTTAGTGATAGCCGGCAGCAGCAAAGCAGCCAGCAAGGCGATGATGGCAATCACCACCAAGAGTTCGATCAGCGTAAAGCCTGATTTTCGCATACGCGACATATTGATTTCCTTTGTGAATCTGGTGGACATCGCAGCGTCGCGATGCCCACAATGGACAGTTGCGTGGAGTGAGTGGCGGATACCGATCTGTGCTGTCAGGCAATTCGGTCGGCTGTTCGTCACTTGCTTCCTTTTCTGGATCTGTTCCAGACACGTTGCCGCTTTGACAACAGTGTCGACATTTGCGACTTCGGCTTGCTGCGAAGCCACGATTCATTGGCAAGCAGATTCAAAGATCGCCTGCGGTTCGTTGGCTTGACTTTAGGATTCTTGCAGTGATGTTTCTCCTTTCTCGACTGAACCGTGACGATTTGCTGTAACTCATCTCGGTACGGACATCATGGAAATTGGCAATTTCAGTCAATTCGTTGAACCCTTCGACGTCAGTGAATAAAAGCTGGCTAAGGAGAGGGTCTCTACTTCCAGTTCCTCTGACAGCCAAAGCGGCGGCGCTGCTGGTCGCATGTCGAAGCCGTTGTTGATAAATCCGTCCAGATTTTGATCGTAAAGACTCTGCACCGAACCATCAGCCATGACCACGTACGCAACCCCGAGATGATGTGGGGAAATGCCGCGATAATCTTGACGCGTGTCGTGGTTCCAAGTCTTCAACCAGCCAGTGGAGCCAGTGCGAGGCGTTGGCGAGGCAAAACTCGGAACTTTCAGGTAGTGAGGATTTGCTGCATCGGGGTTGCCATCCAGTGGATCACTGGTGTCAATTTGCAACCGATTGCCGATCGGAACTCCGACGATTGGTGTGGCAGAATAAGAACCGCTGCTCAAATCGCCGATCGCAGTGGTCAGCCCCCGCGTGGACGCGGCGTCACACAGCAGCGGAACAGTGTTGAGCGGTGCAGTGGAGCTATCCAGGTAATTCGACGTTAGCGGCCCACGAGTAACGTGTCGGCCGCGCGGATCCCTTAACCAACGCCCGTTTGCATCGAAACCCGATCCTGGCGGAGATTCACAGCGAGGATCGTCTAAATCCAGGTTGCCGTCTCTGTCCAACAGGAACTCTGTCCGCAACAAAAACCAGGAAGCCGCATAGTTCGTGTTGTAGCCCTGTTGCAGCACGTATTGATCGATTAGTTGGGCCCGCGCCTCAGAATCCGCGGCCGCACCGGTCGCTGAGATTCGCCGCGAGATATTCAGCACCAGGGTGCCGGTTTCACTCGTGTAAGGCGTACTGCCTTCGCGATCAAAACAAGGGCTGGATACGAATTCAGCCAACGGCAACGACAACAATTGCCAAATCGCCTTGGATGTCGTTGCCGGACTGCTGGGGCAGCGCATCTCGCTAACCACGACACCGCGGTCAACAAGGTCGGAGACCCAACCTATCTCGGTGGGCACGCCATCACGTTCAAAATCGAAGCTACCGCTGCAAAGTGCTCCCCGAGGAGCGGATGTTGACCGCGAAATAAGCGTTGTACCGAAATTCTTCAAGTTACTTTGGCACTGCGCGCCGCGAGCCGCCTCTCGGGCCTTGGAAACGGCCGGTAGCAACATCGCGGCGAGCAGCCCGATCATCGCGATCACGACCAACATTTCAATCAGCGTAAAACCACGTCGCTTCCAGCTGTTCATTTGCTTCCTGTTCTTTCGATTGTCGCTTCGTTCTGTTCGCGTTGCCGTTCCCTTACGCGAACCGGCAAGATGCCGACAAAGTTTGAAATTCAGCATCTGTCTGAGCCGGCTATTTCAACAAGAAACCCTTACGGTTCAATGGCAATCGCCTGCTGCTGCGCAGTATTCATCGATCATTCATCGATCCTTCGTATTCCGGTTTTGCAGCATCTTGGCAAGAACCAGCAGGCGGAACACCTTGGAGTGAGAGGTGAGTTTTTCGAAATCGCAGCTAACAAACGAAGTTAACGATCAAGTTTTTTGCAATCGCAGCAAGATTTCTAAACACCACATGTGTGGTACGCTGAAGTAAGCTTTGTGTTGAACTTCACGGTAAATTCATATTTTCGGTAGCGCAAAAATATCGGCGATCAAATCGTGGATAGGGTTAGACAAAAAGAATTGCAATCGATCGATCGCTCAGCGATCCAGTCCCAACAGTTGTCCCGACTGAACGAACTGCTGTCGATTGTCCGCAATCAGCCTTTTTATGCCGATCGCGTTTCTTCTTTGTCTTTGCCGCTCTTGTCATTGGATCAGCTTTCGCAAATTCCGCTGCTAACGAAGGTGGATCTGTTACCCGATGTGCCGGGCAAACCTGCTCGTATCTTTGGTCTGCCCCAACATCGATACACCCGCTTTCATCAGACCAGCGGAACCAGTGGTTGGCCGCTGCCGGTATTGGACACACCCGAAGATTGGGCCTGGTGGCTGGAATGCTGGCAGTATGTGCTGGATGCCGCAGAAGTGACCGCCAGCGATATTGCGATGATGGCTTTTTCGTTCGGACCATTCATTGGCTTCTGGACCGCCAACGATGCGCTGGTCCAGCGCGGCGCAACTGTGATCCCCGGTGGTGGCATGTCCAGCGAAGCAAGGCTGAAAATGATCTGCGACCACCAATGCTCGATCGTCTGCTGCACGCCGACGTACGCACTGCATCTCGCTGCGGTTGCCCAACAGCAAGACATCGATTTACGGTCAACCGCGGTGCGTCGCATCATCGTTGCCGGCGAACCGGGCGGCTCGGTCCCCTCCACCCGCAGCAGAATCGAACAAGTCTGGGACGCTCGCGTGGTTGATCACAGTGGAGCCAGTGAAATCGGCGCCTGGGGCTTCGGCAGCGCCGACGGCAAAGGTCTGCATGTGATCGAGACAGAGTTCATCGCGGAACTTTTGCATTTTGACGACGAACATCCTGGCGGCGCGCCGGTTCCGGACGGTGAACCTGCCGAGTTAGTCTTGACCAACTTGGGCCGTTTGGGCGGGCCGGCAATTCGATACCGTACCGGAGACATCGTCCGCGGTTACCGTGACCACGGCTATGACTGCAAGTTCTTGTGGCTGGACGGGGGCGTGCTGGGTCGTGCCGATGACATGATGGTGATTCGCGGCGTGAACGTCTTTCCCAGCAGCATCGAAGCGATCGTTCGCGAGGTCGATGCGACCGCCGAATTCCGGATGATTGCCACGCAGAAGAACGAAATGGATCAATTGGCGATCGAGGCAGAACTTAGCGAGTCCAAATCAGAAGTCCTGAAAACACTGTTGCGTGATCGCCTGGGAATGAGAGTCGACGTGACCATCGTGCCGACCGACTCGTTGCCTCGATTCCAAGCCAAAGCCAAACGCCTGATCAATCGCCGGGGTGAAGAGTGAACGAAGCAACACCGGACCCAGACACAAACGTGATTCCGACGGCTTTATCGCGAGACGGTGATGCCGCCATCGAAATCACTTGGAGCAATGGTGCGACGAGCCGCTGGACCGTGGCGGAACTGAGGAAGTCGTGCCCCTGTGCCAGCTGTCGCGATCAGCGACAAGCCGAAACACAGGCGACCGAAAAACCTCCGACCGGGCTGCCGGTCTTGAGCCCCGCGGAAGCTCAACCGCTGAGAATCGAATCGATGCAGCCCGTCGGATCCTACGCGTACAGCATCGCCTTCAGCGACGGCCATTCCTCGGGAATCTTCACCTTCCAGATGCTGTACCGAAAATAGCAGATCGACTCGCTGACCAACGGTGGCTTGTTTTCCAACTTGGTTATTTATTCGCATGTCACGGGCTTGCCCAAGGGTGGAAGGGCGAAACCGGCGTCTTGATATCGCGTGCGACCGCTGCCTGATCCGCTTGGAACGCCACGACGCGATCGATCTTTAAGTTGGCTGATCGTGGTGCAATCCAAACGTCATTGCGTTTCTCTTTGAATTGGAAAGTGGCCGGGATAATCTCTTTGTTGACGTTGCGTAGCTCTGCCGTCCATGCCCACTTTCCCGCAGTCGCATCACGGAAGTGACCGATCAGCCACGGTCCGTCGCTGACTTTGACCCAGAACTCTGGTTCGGACGTTTCGTCCGGATGATCGCTGCGGCAACGAAAGGCCAGGGACCAGGAGCCGGCGGTGTTTGCGTTGAAATGAATCGGTGTCATGCCTTTGGAAGGCGCGCTGTCCTGGTCGCGGATCGCGCGCAGGTAATGGGAGCCCGTGTAATCGGGCACGTGTGTCTCGGCCAACCAGGATTCATCCCGCGGGGTCGGCAACATCTCGGCTTCAGCGACGATGTAGCCTCCTTGATCGTGAAATTCGTAGTTTTCAAATGTGTCACTGGGATTGGTCCGCGGCATCACCGCTGGATTGAAGATGGGATAGGGCTTCATGGAATCAAGAACGCTTTGTAGTTTCACTCGTGCGGCACGCGAGGCGTCGTCGTCTTGTTCAATGAAGATCGGTGATTCCTCGAATCGATCCACGCTGGTGTGATACAGGCGACCGTCTTCGTACAGTTTGTAATCTTTATCGCGTGCCAGACGAATCAGCGAGAAACGGTCCTTGTCCCAGCCCGGTCGAGGATCCTGGTGGATATAGACCCACGGCCGCGGTGACTTTGCCCCGCCCGACAACTCTCCGGCAAAACTGATGCCGTCGATCGGCTCTTTCAATTGCTCGCCGGCGCCGGCCAGTTCCAACAGGGTGGGCAGAAAATCAACCGAGTCGATCAGGCTCTCGGAGACATGTCCCGCCGGGGTCGTGCCTTTCCAGGAAGCAATGCAGGGCACGCGAATTCCCAAGTCGGTGGCCTTCCCTTTTTCGCCGCGAACGAGCCGATCGCCCATCATCGATGCAACCCGCGCGTTGGTGCCGTTGTCACTGAAAAACAACAGCACTGTGTTCTCGCGGATTCCCAAGTCGTCGAGTTGTTTTGTGATTTGGCCGACAATCTTGTCGGTGTAGCGGATCATGTCGGCGGCGAAAGGAGTTTCGTCGCTGTGCCGCCGCGCGGGATCTTTCCACTGCGGACTGTCGGGGGTCGGCACCATCGGGTTATGCGGCAACGCCATCGGGTAATAAACAAAAAACGGTTCGTCGCGGTGCCGTTTCATGAAGTCGCCGATGAACTGAACCCACAGATCGGGACCATACTTGCCTGTGGTATCATCGCGGAGCTTGCCGTTTTCGTAGATCACTGGATCGGCATAGCGTGATCCTTTGACTTCGGTGTGGCCGGTATGCCACAGCGAATACGCATCGTAGCCGGCGTCTTCGACTCGCATGCCCGTATTCCGCCGCAGCTGCGCCCCGGGAAAATCGGGCGGATCGTAGCTGGTCAATTGCCATTTTCCGGCGATGCAAGTTTTGTAACCGGCCAGCCGTAACATGTGAGCAAATGTGTCGGCGTTGGGGTCCAGGATCCCAAATGCTTTCCAATTCCGATGGTTGTACTTGCCCGTCATCAGTTGGATCCGCGTGTTGGTGCACAGCGGCATCGCATACGCATGGTCGAAACGGATGCCTTCGCGGGCCAATTGGTCCAGATTCGGGGTTGGATAGGAAGTCCCGCCGTAGCAGCCGACCGTTTCGTAACCCAGATCATCGGCGAGAATCAGGACAATGTTGGGGCGTCTTGTTGACTGAGCCTGTATCGATGCCACACAGACAACAAAAGCGATCAGTGTCGTGATAAAAATGCGTGCTATCATGCTAAAGGGGTTTAACTTTCAAAAAACTCGTGGACTTGGACACCGGGCAGGATATTGCGAAGCCACTGTTTGTACTTCTCGGCGGGAAACCCTTTGCGAGGCAGTGGCATTCCCCAGTCAGGCGTTTGCTCATATCGAAACAGGGGCTTGCTGTCTTCGGCGGATTCTGACGAGATGTTCGGGTCAGGAGAGAAATCGCTGACTTCAGGATGAACGTTGTGCAACATGATCGTCTCCAAATTCGGTAACGCTTGCAGATGTTTCAGGTGCTGGCCTTCGAAGCGGCAGTTAAACAGCCAAAGGGTCTTTAGCGACTGGATGGCGGCTAATTCCTCAAAAGATCGCTGCTCCAGCGTTCCCGTTCCAATCGTCAATCTTTCCAGCAAGGGATTGGTGGCGAGTGATTGAATGTCTAATCGGCCTGTAATTTCCGTGGACGAAGTCAAAAAGTGCAGGCTTCGCAATTCTGGCCAGCCCTGCAGGTGCTGCAACCCTGAACCTGTTAAGTCGTGGTGGAACAGTTCATTGATGGAAAGTGCTGTGATTTGATGCTTCAGCGGGTCAAGGCGCGACAAGTCGTCGTCTTGCAATTTCAACGTGTGCAGTGTCAAGCGTTGGGCCTGAGGTAGTTGGGAAATCGCGGCTATCGCTCTTTCCAATTCATCCGTTGACGGTGTCACCATGCGTCGATCGATGGTCCGGTAGTGGATCTCAACCGACGTCACGTTGGAAATCGCGTCATCGCTGAATTGATTACGGATGGATGCGGGCAACCATCTACCGACGAAGCCATCTTCGTATTGAACGCTGCCGCCCAGACGAAGCACAAACACGGCGGCGCGTTGCCTGCGCACACTGTGCATCCAACTGCCCACGGTGACGGCAACGATGGCAGCCACCACGAGAAGACTGCGGATCGAGAATTGCCGCCAGTGAAAGCGAGCGTATTGTTTTGTATCGACTTTGGACACTTGTTGCTCTCGCACAGCCTTCGTTGGCAGCGAAATACGACGCGGCTGCGTTACAGTTTTCTTGCCAACCAATCGACGGCTCGGTCTTTCCAGGTGCCGATGTTTGAATTTGGCCGCGGCCGCGATCCGTAACCGTGTCCGCCATTTTCATAAACGTGTAACTCGCCCGACACGCCGGCACGTTTCAAGCCCGCATAGATCAACACGGCGCCCAGCGAAGTCGAATTGTCATCGTGGGTGTGGACAAGGAATGTGGGCGGTGTTTCAGCCGTGACCTTGATCTCTGGCAACAAGGCGTCGGTGGCATCGTCGTAACAACGCCAAGGATAGACAAGCATGGCGAAGTCTGGGCGGAATGATTGATCGTCAATGGCATCCAGTTTCTGATAAGCTGCTGCATCCGCTGTGATCAGCATCGCGCCAACTTGACCACCCGCCGAAAATGCCAACAACCCAATTTTGTTTTTGTCCAATTTCCAGCGGTCGGCATGGGCGCGAATCCAACGCATCGCCCTTTGGCCATCTTGCAGTGGCCGTTTCCATTTCGGTTCGTCCTCGGGCGTGACCTCGCTGGTTCGATAGTTCAGCACGAAACAGGTGCAGCCTAGATCGCACAGCCACGCGGCGGACTCGCTCCCTTCCAGGTCGGGCACGACGCGGCCGAACCCGCCGCCGGGCATGATCAGCACCGCGGCTCCGTTTGGCTTGCCCGTCGCTGGATACACGTCCACCGTGGGCCGACGGATGTTGATGATCCGCGTGATCGGCGGATTGTCCTGTGGCCGCATCGGCAATGCTTCGCCCGTGTTGCGATCGGTTTCTCCGGGTGCAAGATCAGGCCAGACAAAATCGCTCGCCGATTTGTCCGCGGCGGTGTCCTGGGCAGCGGCAGTGTGAACAACGCCCAACACAAGGACGGTGGCGGAGACAATGCAGAGACTTGGTGTTTTCATCGGTGGTTCTTGCAGCGAGGGAGGAGCCATCACTTTAACATCAGCAGCACTCCGCTGCCTGT
>JBFJVZ010000272.1:0-10951 GCA_041623895.1 Pirellulaceae bacterium
AACTCCGACGAGTTTGAAAAAGTGGTGCGCTCGCGACGCAGCACTCGCGTCTACACCGAGCAGCAGATTCCCGAGGCAGTGATGCGTGAATGCTTGGAGTTGACGCTGTTGGCTCCCAATTCATCAAACTTGCAGCCTTGGGAGTTTTACTGGGTCAGAACCGAGTCCAAGAAAAAAGAACTTGCCAGATTGTGTTTGGGACAACCTGCGGCAACTACCGCCCCAGAGTTAGTCGTCTGCGTGGCACGCCTGGATACATGGCGCCGCAATCGGCGAATGATGCTGGAGATGTTGGAGGCATCCGATGTAGAAGTTCCCGAGTCCGCCCTGCAGTATTACCGTAAACTGGTGCCACTGGTTTACAACCAAGGACCGCTTTACCTGTGGGGCCCGATCAAGAAGCTGATCTTTAACATCCTGGCTCTGGCCAAACCGATGCCTCGCGGCCCTGCCGGAAAAGCTGATATGCGCGTGTGGGCACACAAGTCGACGGCTTTGGCCTGCGAGAACTTGATGCTGTCCTTGCGAGCTTTCGGCTACGACAGTTGTCCGATGGAGGGAATCGATCCCGCGCGGATTCGCAAGTTACTGAAGCTTCCCAGAGCAGCCGAAGTCTGCATGGTCATCTCTGCGGGTAAGCGTGCCGGGAACGGAATCTATGGCCGGCAAATTCGTTTTGACAAATCGCTGTTTGTGTTTGAGGTCTGAGTTGATGTAGCCAAGATCTGCCTTGGCAATTCCTTGCTGGCCGGCGGTGACGCCTTCGTTTGTCATTCCAGTGCGATTAGCGGGGCATGAATCCAATTCGGAGAATTGGGTGACGCTGGGCGTTCTGCTAACATCATGTTCATGCCTGGATGCGGCCTTTTTCAGAGAAAGCTGCGACGTGGAACTGGCCGAAGCTGAACTGGGGAACGATACTATTGGCTTGTGCCAGAACTGCTGCTCCCCAACTGAACGCGTGCACTACATGTCAAAACTTTCCGGTCTCGTTTTTCTGTTGTTGTTAAGCATTTTGGTCGACACCACGTTTGCTCAGCCGGGGCGTGGACCGTCACCGGTGGTTGTAGCCCCCGTGATCGCTCGTGAAGTTGCCTCGTACCACGAGTTCATTGCCAACGTTAATCCGAATCGGCAAAGTACGATTGGCAGCGCTGTGGATGGCCGGGTCGTCGAATATCTGGTCAACGCCGGCCAGCAAGTTGATGAAAGCCAACCTTTGGCGAGGCTTCGCACGGGAACGATCGAGATTGAAATCGCCGGTGCCAAGGCACAGTTAGCGCTCGCGCAGGCCGAGCTGGATGAGTTGGAAAACGGTTCCAGACCCGAGGAAATCGATCTTGCCAAGGCAACAGCTGAAGCCGCGGATGCTGCTGCCCAATACGCGCAGGCCAAATTAAAACGCATCGAACGTTTGTTTAAAACCGGAGCCGGAGTCTCGCAGGACGAGTATGACGAAGCCAAGTCTGCGGCCTTGGCAGCGACCGCCGCGGTTAGAGGCGCAAAGAGTTCGCTGAAGATGAGCGAGGAGGGTCCTCGACGCGAACAGATTGAACAAGCCGCAGCCCGCGTGGCCGTTGCCCAGCAGGCCGTTGCAGGTCTTCGAGACCGTCTGGAAAAGTACACGATCCGTGCCCCGTTCCGCGGATTCGTTTCGGCCGAGTTATCCGAAGCGGGCGCTTGGGTCCAGCAAGGAGACCCGATTGCCGAAGTCGTGGAGATTGATCCGGTTGAAATCGAAGTCTATGTGCCCGAGGCCAGTATTCGCTTCGCACGCCGCGGGGGCAGTTGTGAAGTTCGCGTCGAAGCCCATCCGGAAGAAACCTTCGCAGGAAGAATCGACCAAATCGTACCGTTTGGCGATCGTCGTGCGCGCACCTTTCCTGTCCGTGTGATTGTTGCGAATCCCGGCACGGACGCGGGGCACAAACTGCTGCCCGGCATGATGGCTCACGCAACACTGCCAACCGATCAGCGGAGCATGCAGTTACTTGTCCACAAAGATGCATTGCGGCTTGGCGAAAATACAGTTGTTATCCGGGTTAGCGACGGCAAGGCAGAATTCATTCCGGTGCGCACCGGCGCAGCGATTGGCAGTTGGATAGCGGTGGGCGCCCTTGGCACAGTCAAGTTAGCTGTTGACGATCTTGTCGTCACCCGCGGGAACGAACGATTGCGGCCCGGACAAGAGGTCGTCATTTCTGAGCGTCAGCCACCGCCGCCAACATAAGCCAAGGCTGTTTCTGCCTCGCCGCCGCGGCAACACCCTGTCCTGATCTTTCCCGGGCAAAAAGTCCTGCTCATGCATCCCATCGAAGCTTGTGTTCGCAATCCGGTCAAGATTGCGGTCGGCGCCTTGCTGATCGTGTTGTTTGGCCTGATCGCGGTGTTGCGGATGCCGATGCAATTGATTCCCGAGGTGCAAACGCCGACGCTAACCGTGGAAACGCGTTGGACCGGCGCCAGTCCCCAAGAAGTGGAACGGGAGATTGTTCAAGAGCAGGAGGAACAACTGCAGAGCGTCGAAGGCGTGCGGAAGATGACCAGCGAGTCCATGGACTCCATGGGACGCATCACGCTGGAATTCCTGGTTGGCACAAACATGGAAGAAGCGTTGCTGAAGGTCAACAGCCGCTTGCAGCAAGTTCCCGAGTATCCCGAAGACGCCGACGAGCCGGTGATTTCGGTCAGTAGCGCGTCTGATCGGCCAATCGCCTGGCTGATCCTGAGTGCTCTGCAGCCAACCGTCGAAGAGATCGAATCTTTCGCTGCCGAACATCCGTCGGTTCGTGAGCCGCTGGCGCCGGTGCTGCGAACAGCTAACCCGGGATTGCGACTGCTGAGACTTCGCCAGGCTTCAGAGAAATGCCCCGAGTTGCAATCGCTGCTGCCGCCGGACTTAAACGTCCCGGGGATGCGCCGTTTTGCCGAAGACACGATCGAAGCAAGATTGGAACGGATTGCCGGAGTCTCTAACTCCAATGTGTTGGGCGGATTAGAAGAAGAGATGCAGGTCATCATCGATCCGGAGCGATTGGCGGCTCGGCAGATGACGATTGACGACGTGCGGCGTGTGCTTCGCGATCAAAATCAAGACACATCGGCGGGCGATTTTTGGGAAGGCAAGCGTCGCTATGTCGTGCGGACACTCAGCCAGTTCCGCAGTCCGGAACAGGTTGGCAGCCAGGTGCTGCGGATACTGGACGGCGCGCCGGTGCTGCTCAGCGATGTTGCCGAGATCAAACTTGGATTTAAGAAACCGGATGGCGTGGTCCGCCGTTTCGGGGACACGTCAATTGCCTGTAACGTGATTCGCGAAACTGGCAGCAACGTCTTGGACATTATGGCCGACCTGCGGGTTGCAGTCAGGGAATTGAACCAGGACGTGCTGCGGCCCAAGAAACTTCAATTGACTCAGGTGTACGACGAATCGGAATACATCAGGGCTTCGGTCAAACTCGTCAACCAAAACATCATCATCGGTGGGACATTGACGATTCTGGTGCTGATCATGTTCTTGCATCTGGAGCGGCGTACGCTGCTGTTTGTCCCGGTGATCGCCGCGATTTCTTTTGCCGCCGCGTTCCTCAATCCATGGTTCTTTGTGGTCACCATCGCGCTGCTGATCAGCGTGGGATTCTGGTTCGCCCGCGGTGCCTTGGTCGTCGGCTTGGCGATTCCGATCAGTGTCATTGGCACCTTCCTGATGTTGAATCTTTGGGGACGGTCGTTAAATGTGATTAGCCTGGCGGGAATGGCATTCGCTGTTGGAATGCTGGTGGACAACGCGGTCGTTGTGCTGGAGAACATCTATCGGCATTTTCAGGACGGCAAGCCGCCTTATCAGGCTGCCGTGGATGGCACATTGGAAGTTTGGGGTGCGGTGCTGGCGTCGACTTTGACGACGCTTGCCGTGTTTCTGCCGGTATTGTTTGTCGAAGAAGAAGCGGGCCAGTTGTTCCGTGACATTGCCCTGGCCATCAGCGCGGCCGTCGGCCTGTCACTCCTGGTCAGCATCACGCTGATCCCGACGGCGACGGCCAGATTGTTGCGAGGCAATCGTGAGCAAGCGGGCGGCGACGAATCTGTCACTCATGCCCCGCCAAAGCATCCAGCAATGGCCTCCATTTTTGTTTCGCGAATTCAGAGGTCTTCCCAGCGTTGCGTGCATGGAATTGTCGAACTCAATCGCTGGGTGCAGGCCTCTCGCCCGCGGCAGATCGGACTGGTGAGTCTGCTACTGGCGGCGGCCATCGGTATCAGCTACGCGATGTGGCCAAAAGTTGAGTATCTTCCCACCGGTAATCGAAATCTGGTGTTCGGGATTATTCTTCCGCCGCCCGGTTACAATTTGGACGAGTTGACAGCGCTCGGGGAAAAAGTGGAAGCGCACCTGAAACCCTATTGGGATGTCGACCCTGATAGCCCGGAAGCGGATCAGCTTGAATTTCCGGCGATCTACGACTTCTTTTTCGTTGCCCGGGGACGTTCAGTATTCCTTGGCGTGCGCACGGTCGACCCCACGCGCAGCGGCAAGTTGATTCCGTTGATTCAACGCTTTAAGGATCCTGGCACGATCATCGTCGCCAAACAATCGAGTCTGTTTGAGCAGGGTTTAACAGCAGGACGCACGATCGACATTGAAATCACGGGGCCTGAACTCGAAAAACTGGTCGCCATTGGCGGGCAAATGATGGGGCAAATCATGGGTGGTCGCGGCGATCCCCTGATTCCCGGCGCGCAAGCACGGCCGGTCCCAAGTTTGGACCTCAGCAATCCCGAATATCACGTCTCACCTCGTTTGATTCAAGCTGAACAGATGGGCGTCGATGCAACGACTCTGGGTTACACCGTCAATGCGCTGGTCGACGGTGCTTATGCAACCGACTATTTCATCGGCGGCGACAAGATTGACTTGACGATCATTGGCAATCCGGAATCGATTCGCAAGTCTCAAGATTTACCGGCCATTCCCGTGGCGACCCCCGGCGGGCAACTCGTTCCGCTTTCATCCTTGGCGGAGGTTGTTCCCGGCAGTGGGCCCGAGCAAGTGAATCATCGCGAACGCGAGCGGGCCATCACCATCGAGGTCTCTCCGCCGCCGGAGGTCGCGCTGGAAGAGGCGTTGAATCTCATCGACAGGCAAATCGTGCAGCCGCTCCGTGAGTCCGGCCAATTGAGTGGCGGTTATCGCATCACCTTAACAGGAACGGCAGACAAATTACGCGATACCTGGCTGGCGCTGCGCTGGAATGTCGTGCTTGCGGTGTTGATCACATATTTGTTGATGGCGGCCCTGTTCGAAAGCTGGACGTATCCCTTGGTGATTATCATGAGCGTTCCGCTGGGGGCTGTTGGCGGTTTGTTGGGACTGCGCGCACTGGGGATCTACTTGCAACTGCAAGACCGGACACCTCAGCCGCTGGACGTGTTGACGATGTTGGGCTTCGTGATTCTGATTGGAACGGTCGTTAACAACGCGATTTTGATCGTCCATCAAGCGTTGAACTTGATCCGCGACCACGACATGCCGCCAAACGATGCCATTGTTGAAAGTGTTCGCACGCGCGTGCGACCGATCTTGATGACGACGGCGACTACCGTGTTAGGACTTTGTCCGCTGGTCTTGTTTCCAGGTTCCGGCAGCGAATTGTACCGGGGGCTGGGCAGCGTCTTGCTGGGCGGACTGCTGGTTTCAACTGTATTCACGTTGATCTTCGTTCCCACCTTGTTCCGGCTGTTTATGGATCTCCGGGCGCGAATTCTGGGATCAAGGGCGATCTGAACGGGCTACCCCCGAAGCACGGACGAGCATCCCGGCTTGCTAACCCGAGGCCGTAGCCAGGAAGTGCCGTAGCCAGGGAATAATGGGAACTGAAATCCGCCCCTGACAGCGGGACGGGAACGTGAAGGGCGGCGGAAAACGATTCGCGACGTTCGGTCGATTTAGTCACTTGATCTACCGACCGACACTCGATCAAAATGACGTCTGTTTGTCTTCAGATGCGAATCAACACCGCGTCTTGCGTAGGTATCTTTTCCCGATTCGTACTTTCCATTGGGAACGTCAACGTGCGTCGCAATGTTCATAAAAAAAGGCTGGCGCTTGAATCCCTTGAGCAGCGTCATCTACTCTCCGCCGAGGGTCTGATCAGTCACTGGCCGTTGGACCTGGTCACGCTTTCGCATTTTCGTGACGCCGGTCCCGCACGGAATGATGTCGTGACCTCGGGATCTGTTAATCATGAAGATACAGATCGTGGCCGAGCTCTGGTGACATCAAACTTCCCGCCGGAGCAAGCCGATTTTAATGTTGACGTCACCGATGCCGTCACGATCAGTGCCTGGTTCAAAGCGATCGACGTCGATCAGGGCGGCTTCGTGTTCGCTATCTCGCCCGCAGGCATGCAATTGCAGCCGATTGGGAACAAATTGAAGTTCAGTATGCAAACGTTGGACAACGGCCAAATCAGCCATCATTTGGCTGAAGGCACGTTTCAGTTCGAGAACAACACGTGGTATCACATTGCCGGTACGTACAACGGAGAGCGGATGATCGCCTTCGTCAACGGCGACGATGTTGGCAGCGCCGAGGTAACTGGCGATATCAAAATCGATGGAAAACTGATCATCGGCTCCGGTTGGATTGGCAATGATCCAGTCAAGGAATTCCGTGGCTCACTGGATGAGATCCAACTGTACGGCCGCGCGCTGACACCGGCTCAGATCGAGCACCTGAGTCAGCAACCGGCGGTTTTGGAGACTTCGGATGAGCCGAGTTTTTTAAACGCGGAACACGATCCGGTTTTTGTCGACCCGCACATTGAAATCAGCAGCCACCGCGACCACTTTGAAAATGGTCTGTTGGCCGCCGTGATGAATGAGACGGACTCTGAAGCAGGCGACGCATTTGGAATTGCCAACACGGAAGCGATCCAAGTCGACGGTGACAATGTTTTCTTCAGAAAGGAAGGGACCTCGCACAAAATCGGCGAGCTCCAAGTAGCCTCCAACCTTCGTTTGAACGTCAGCCATCTCACCGAAGCGGCCACACCCGAAGCGGTGCAGGCGCTTGCTCGCGCAATCACCTTTACGACGACATCGGACGAAACTCACGATCGACGTGTGCGAATCGATTTGGCGACTCACCAAGTTTCACCGCCGTTCGCTGATACCAGATTGATTCGCTTTGGTGTGCCCAGCACTCAGTCGCTTGCTTTGGAAACGTCCGAAGGAGCCTCCCAGTTTGATCCGGCCGGCGATGCCATCATTGTCGATCCACACGTGGAAGTAGTTTCGGGTAGTGATCACCTGAATGGCGGTAGACTGACGGCTCGATTCATCGAAGAGAGCGGTCGTGAGAGCGATCAGCTGCTGATTCGCGATACCGAATCGATACAGCGGACGGGTGAACTGGTGCGGTTCATTCGCCCTGGTGCCGAGAGCCAAGTGATTGGGAATGTATCGGGAGGAGAAAACGGCGCGCCGCTTATTGTCGAATTGAACGAGAATTCGGGCGCGGACGCGGTCGAAGCCTTGGCCCGCGCGATCTCCTTTGATAACACCGCGGGCGATACCCCTGGCCACCCCAGATTGGTTCGATTCATTTTGACTGATGGAAGCGGTGGTGAAGCTGCCGACATTAAGAGAGTCGAAATCGCCGATGAGCCTGCTCCGCAGAACCAGCCCCCCAACATCGAAATCCCAGACGGCACGACTGTCTTTGCAGAAGGCAGCGAACCAGTAGCTGTGCTGCCGTCGGTTGGCATTTCCGATCCCGATTCGCCCAATTTCGGCGGCGGGTCGCTGCGCGTGACGTTTGCCGAACAGAGTGCCAGGGAAGGTGATCGCTTGTTGGTCAGGAGCACTGAGCGAATCCTGATCGATGAAGGCAACGTCTTCGATCGCAGTGTTGATCCGCCGCTCCGGATTGGCGAAGTCGACGTGCCTGAAGCTGACCGAGTTGTCGTGTTTCACTTTAACGAACACGTAAATCACGACTTGGCTGAATTAATTACCAGGACCGTTCACTTCGGCAATCCAGCGGCCGAACCAATGCCTGGGCTACGTTTGATTCGGTTTGAGTTAAATGACGGTGACGGCGGCAGTGACCATGACGTCCGCCGGCTCGAAATCGAAAGTGAAAATGATCCCCCGATTATCGAATTCTCTGAGGGAGTGACCCTGTTCACCGAGGGCGACCCCCCAGTCATCATTGATGCCCATGTTGAGATTGACGATCCCGACTCAGCCAATTTTGGCGGCGGCAAGTTAATCGCTGACTTTGCCGAGCAAACGCGGCGCGACGGCGACAGGCTGGACATCCGCGGTTCCGAACATCTGGTCGTTGATGGCAATCACCTGCGTTTGGTCGTCGAAAATCAAACAGTCGACATCGCTGTATTTGGCCACGCCGAAGGCGCACTGGTAATCGAGTTCAACGAAGATGCCGATTCCGCTGCGGTGCAAATAGTCGCCCGTCACATTACATTCGGCAACGATCTGCAAGCGATCAGTAACGATGATCGTCTGGTTCGATTCACGGTCAAAGACGGTGACGGTGGTACCGCGCACGACCTTCGCCGCATCGAAGCCGCGGCCACCAATGATGCCCCGGTCATTGAGTTCTCCGCAGGTGCGACGGTGTTCACCGAAGGCAGCGAACCAGTGAATCTAGATCCCAGAGTTGAGGTCGGCGATCCCGATTCGCCGAACTTTGATGGCGGCAGACTGATTGCTGGGTTTGCCGAACAGACGCGACGCGAGGGTGACAGGCTGGGCATTCGAGGCTCCGAACACCTGGTAATTCAAGGCAACGACCTGTTGTTGGTCCATGATGATCAAACTGTCAAAGTTGCCGACTTTGGATTCAACGAAGGCGCGTTGGTGATTGAATTCAACGAAGCAGCCGACGCCAATGCGGTCCAGATTGTTGCTCGTCATATTACCTACGGCAACGACTCGGACGAATTGAACAGCGATGATCGCCTGGTTCGATTCACGGTCCACGATGGCGATGGTGGGTCAGGGCATGACATTCGCCGTATCGAAATCGAACATGTCAACAGGCCGCCGCTCGTTCACTTCGCCGAGGGCGCAACAGCATTTGTGGGCGAAACCGTGCGCGTCGATCTCCATGTTGAAGTTGGCGATCCGGACTCGGAGAATTTTGACGAAGGTACTCTGGTCGTGTTCTTCGTCGAGGAGAGCCGGCGGGATGGAGATTTCGTTGGCCTGGTGCCCTCGGAAGGACTGCTGATTGAAGAAAGCGACATCAAAATCCCGCGCGAAGGACAGGCGGTGACGGTCGCCGATTTTCGTTTCGCGGAAGGACGCCTGGTCATTTCTTTCAACGCTGAAGCGAACGCGGAAATTGTGCAACGAGTTGCCCGTCACGTTGTCTTTGGTAACGAGCGCGACGAAGTCCCCGCAGGTAACCGCTTCATTAAATTTGTTGTCAACGACGGTGATGGCGGCGAAGGCTTCGACGTGAAGAGAATCGTCGTAGAGCATTCCAATGCCGATCCCGTCGTTCACGTCGCTGACTCCGCCACGATCTTTGAAGTCGGCGAAGGTCCTGTGATCATTGCGCCGCGGATCGAAATCGGCGATGCCGACTCACCCGATTTTAGCGGTGGAAGTTTGACCGTCCGCATGATCGAAAACACTGGCGCCGAGGGAGATGCATTCGGGATTCACACGGGAGAAGGGATCGAAGTCGATGGGCATCACGTCACGGTCATCAGCGAAGGCGAACCGGTTCTGATTGGCGAAATTCGCGAAGCGAGCGATGGGATTTCCCTGATCATCGATCTGAACGAACACGCTACTCCCGCTTTGACGCAGCGATTGGCACGCAGAATTACTTTTGATTCGACGGTCGCCGAGATCGGTGAGCGAGATGTCAGGCTGGTGCAGCTGAAGGTTGGCGACGGTGACGGCGGATTCGGATCGGATGTCAAACGAATCGAATTGATCGTGCAACCTGACGATGACTTGGACGGCGTTGACGACGATGTCGAGGACGATGCCCCCAACGATGGTGACGGCAATCAAGATGGCGTCCCTGACAGCGAACAACGTCATGTCGCCTCGATACGCGGTGATGGAGATCATTTCGTCACCATCGTGTCGCCGGAGGAAACGCGTCTGGTTGACGTGCGGGCAATGGAAAACCCAAGCCCCGACGACAATCCGGCCGATATTGAATTCCCGGTCGGCTTTTTCGATTTCAACGTCGAAGGCGTCCAGTCAGACGTATCGACCGTGGTCACGATCAAACTGCAGCCCGGGACATCCGCCAACTCTTATTACGTCTTTGGCCCCACGCCGGATGATCCGAATCCGCATTGGTATCCCTTCCTGTTTGATGGCCAGACCGGTGCCAAAATTTTTGGCGACCGGATCGAAGTTCACTACATGGACGGCCAGCGCGGCGATTCGGATTTGTCCAGCAACGGCATCATCGCTGATCCCGGAGCACCGGCGTTGACTCAGGTTCCTTGGCAGAATCCCGCCAGCAAAGGCGATGTTAATTTTGACGGCAAAGTATCGGCACTTGATGCGTTGGTGATCTTGAACGATTTACGCATTTACAGCCCGCGGTCACTGCCGCTGTTGGCTTCCGGTGGTGAACAACTGGCGTCACTGTTCCTGGATGTCTCCGGCGATAATTCCGCGACGGCGCTCGATGCGCTGCGAGTCATCAATTTGTTGGCACAGAACGCCTTGAACGCCACCGCCGAGAGCGAACGAGTCGGCGCCGTCGTTGGCCCAGCGACAATCCAGTCGTCCAGCGACAATGATGATGACCAGCGGATCTGGGACGAAGCGATCATGGGAATAGCAGACAGCTTGTATTAGATCCGACCAAAGCAACAGGCACACGAACGTTGTTGTTCGCTCCCAGGCTGTGAATTTATGATCGTCGTCGTTCGCTCCGCGAACGATC
>JBFJVZ010000273.1:0-10941 GCA_041623895.1 Pirellulaceae bacterium
AACGACGACGAACACCCGATCGTTCGCGGAGCGAACGACGACGAACACCCGATCGTTCGCGGAGCGAACGACGACGTTCGCGAACGACTACGTTGGGCTATTTTTGACTCTTTAAATACGCGATCACGTCGGCCAGGTCGGTCTCGCTGAGAGCTTCTTCCAGCCCATTGGGCATGATCGATACGGGATTGGTATTGACGGTGTCGATTTCTTCGCGAGCGACCGTAACCTTTTCGCCGTTGGCTTGTTGAATCACAAGCTCGGCCGTCGTTTCTTTTGCGATCAGACCGTTGATGACGCGGCCGTCGACCGTCAAGACGCTGTAGGTTTCGTAGTCGCGAACGATGCTGGCCGAGGGGACAACGATCGACTCGAGTAAATCGTGTATGGAGCGATTGGCTCCGATCGTCGTCAAATCGGGACCCACTCGTTGCCCCTTGTCTCCCACGCGATGGCAGGCGGAGCATTTCGCTTTCTCGCTGAAGAAAACGGTTCGTCCACGTTCGGCATCACCGGCAAAGATTCGCTCCTTCAATTCCGACAAGCGAATTAGCTTCGCTTGTTCGTGTTGTTTCAGTCGATCGAGCAGCCCGTTGACCCCGGCAAGTTTTTCTTTGGGAAAGCGTTTCACGACATCCGATAACTCGTTCTCCGCCAGCGTGTTCAAAGACTTTGCCGAGCCAACCGCATCGACAAAGGCATCAATGACGTCAGCATTCTTGACGCTGCCATAACAGCGGACCAGTTCACGAAGCTGCGCCGGGGAGGCATTGGCGAAGGTCGCTGTTAGCTGAATCAGCTGGTCGTCGCTGAGTGCTGAAGAGCCAATGATGTCGGCGGCGCGGGCGGCTTCGCCAGGCTGGCGGCCGTCCAGCAGGATCGCGTGCAGCATTTCGAACATTTCATTAGTCAGTCGGTTCGATTTTCCTTGCAGCGTCCTGAGTGCTGCCACACGAATCAGCGGCGGGAGTGACGGGTTTGCCCCGATTACTTCGACAGCTGTATCGAAGCGATCCGAATCGAGGACCGATACCAATTGCAGAGCCTGCTGGATCAGCTCTTGGCGACCGGAACGCAGGCGCTTGCGAATCGGCTTGACCCAACTTGGGTGCAGTGGAAGGGAACTGCCTTGTGCCAAGGCTCGTAAGATCGCTTGCTGGACGTCTTCGGATTGGTTAGCGTCCAGCAGTCGCCCCAGTCGGCTGGCCAGCGAAGCTTTGGATGCGTACCTCGGCAGCAGCGGCTCGACGACATCCCAGCGAGATTCCAGATCGTTTTGATCATCCAGTAAGGAAGCAAGTTTGCTGGTGATCGCATCGCTCCACTCAGCGTGTTTCAAGCAAATCTTCAGCGCCGCGCCGCGAACAGCCTTGTTGGGAGAATCCAACAACTCGGTAACCGTGCCGGCGGTCAGGTGGTCGCCATCGATTTGGTCCAGGGCGATCAAGGCGCCGAATGTTTGCGCGCTGCTTGTATCGGCGGCAACTTGCGACTTGAGGAAATCGACTTCACCGATCTCAATCAGCGCGTAAATGATTGCGTGCTGATGCGAACGATCAATCTGGTCGGTCAACTCAGCAAGCAAGTCGGGGACGACGGCAATATCACCAATTTGACCAAGTGTTGTCGCAGCCTGACGGCGAACGCCCGGATCAGGATCCGTCAACAGCGGTGCGATCAGCTTCGCCTTAACAGGACTGGCCGATGTAGCAAAGGCTCGACACGCCGCCTGGCGAATCTCCGGTCGGGCATCCGACAACGCCGGTGCTAGCGCCGCGTTGGCGGCTACTGAAGTAGATTCCTCTTGCGCCAAGCGGCAGAGTGCCCAAAGGCAATTTCTGCGCACGCGGATGTCGCTACGCTTGAGCGACGAGGCCAGGGTCGCAATCATCGGTTCTGCACGTTTGACGCTGTGTTTGATCGCCTGTTGACGAACGGCGTATCGGGTGTCATTGAAAAGCCTGACCAGGTTTGCGTTGCTCAGACGCTGCCAGTCGATTCGCAGGCCGCGCGGATCCACCAGTGGCGTCATGCCATCGCGTCGGACCCGATAGATTCCTCCCAGCAACTCGGGCTTTGCGAATTGTGACGTCGGGCAACCTCGATAGAACCAGCCGCCGGTATCGACCACCAGCAAGCTGCCATCGGCGTCCTCCAGCACATCGGTCGGGTGAAACTCGCGACTGGTAGAAGCAAGGAATTCGTGCTGCGTCGCAGTGTAAGTAGAACCGGATGGTTGCAGGCTGAGGCGGACGACTTTGCCACGGTTAAAGAACGTGGCGAACAAGTTATCTTGCCAGCGATGATCCATCGTGCCACTTCGATAGCGGGTCAACCCGGAAACGGCGACGTGCCCGAAGCGATGCGCGGGGCCCAGAAAGTCACCGGTGACTTTCAATTCATTCAAAACTTTTTCGCGGTGCGGATAAGCGCCGCCATGCAACCAATGAACCAGGCAGTCGACGCGAGGCCGCGTGTACAAGATGTTGACCGTGCCCAGCATGTCGCCGCGGTCGGTAAAGTCGACTTCGACCGGGTTGTCCATGCCGCCGCCACAATGGATTCGCACATCGTTGCCGTCGCTGCGGCAAGAAAAGATGTAGGAACCCTCGCGGCTGCTTGTCACTTTGCCCGATTCATCGGTGAATTCGTGTCCGTGAAATCCATCGGTCCAATAGATCCGCCCGTCGGGGCCAAAAAAGCAGCCGTGAATGCTGGCGGCGTTGCCGTTGTAGCCGAACTTGCTGACGATCGCGGTTCGCTCGTCGGCCACGCCATCGTCGTCCGTATCTCGCAGCCGCCAGATGTTGGGAGGCGAGGCCACGTACAAAGCGCCATCGTGCCACACGCCGCCCATCGGAAAGGTCATCTTGTCGGCAAACAAGGTCGACGTATCAAATCGTCCGTCGCGATCCTGATCCGTCAACATCACGATCGAATTAGGAAGTTTTTCCTCCAACTCCTGGTTCGTCATGTTCACGCCCGCGTTGTTACAGACGTACAAACGCCCGGCATCGTCGAAACATGCCATCGTGGGGTGCGTCACCAGCGGCGGGCCGGCGGCCAACTGGACCGAGAATCCCTGGGGTACAGAAATCTCAGGGACGGTGAAGCCTGCCGTCAGCGGCGGTGGATCAACCGCAGTCAGTTGGGCGATTTCTTCGTCGATCCCGTCATGAATGCGAACCTGCGAAGTGCCTCCCTTCCACATGTCGTACTTCGGCTCGGCGAACTTGCCGTAAAAGTCGTCGAGTTGTTTCTTCAAATCGTCACGAGTCGATTGCCAACGATCATCGCCGACCAGGTTGACAAATTCGTCCGGATCGGCAGCCAGATCGTAAAGCTCGTGCGGGCCATTGGGATGCCGGTGCACGTACTTCAGCGTTTCGGTACGAATGCACCGCAGATTCTCGAACTCGTAAAAGATCGGTGCCGAGGAATCTTCATTGCTCGCTGCCTGCTGGGTCAGAATTGGCGAGTAGTCATGACCGGGCGAGCGCGGCGCGGCGGGTATTTTTTCCGCCAGGCCTAGATAATTCAGCAGCGTCGGCATCAAGTCATAGTTGGCAATCATGTGTGGCGAGCGTTTGCCCGCCACAATCTTGTTTGGGTGTCGCCAAATCGTGGGGATCAGCATCATGCCGTCGCGGGCTGTCAGCGGCCGGGTGTGATCACCCATGCCAAAGAAACCACCATGACCGCCGACCCAACCCTGGTCGGCAACAAAGATGACGATCGTGTTTTCGTCGAGGCCTTGCTGTTTCAGCGTTTGCATCACGGTACCGACTCCGTCATCAACCCCGCTGACTTCGCTGGCAACGCGGCGAATCGAAGTCGGGTTGTTAATGTAGTCGCGGTTGTTCAGCTGCCAGGGATGCGGCGGACTACGCGGGAACGAGGCGAGTTCTTTGTCCGCGTAGTAGGCGGCGTGCCGGTTCTGGCCGTCTTTCAACAACAGCCGGCCCAGCGAATAAGGACCGTTGTAGGCAAGAAACAAAAAGAAAGGCTTGTCGCCGGTTGATTGTTGCTCGATAAACTTTACCGCGTGCTCGGTCCACAGATCCGTCAGGTATCTTGGTTCCTTGCGGATCTTGCTGTTCTCGATCACGTCCGCGTTATAGAAAGTGCTGGTGCCGCCATGTGGCATTGTGATCCAGTATTCGTCCAGTCCTTCCTGTGGGTGAAGATTGTCGCCCAGGTGCCATTTGCCGACCAAGCCGCAGGCGTAACCGGCATCCTTCAAAACTTCGGGCAGCGAGGTCAGGTTATCCAGCGTACAGCGTGCATCCGGTCCAACTTGGAGGTGCCCGCCCGATAGGAACGAGTGCACACCGTGTTGAGACGGGATCAATCCGGTCAAAAACGTGGCTCGTGTCGGCGAGCAAACGGGGTTGGAGGCGAACGATCTTTCAAACAGCGTCCCTTCCTTTGCCAGGCCGTCGATGTTGGGAGTCCGGATGTCCGGGTTGCCATAACAACCGAGTGTCCAGGCACCGTGGTTGTCGGTCATGATCAAGACAACGTTGGGGAATCCCTCCGGTTGTTGCGCCCCGAGCAAGCTGCCGGCAGTGCCGCAGCTAAGGGAGCAAATCATTGCTAAAACTGGAAGTGTCGGGTGCTTCACGATACGGCTCCAAATTCGTGTCAATCACGATCGTACACGGCTGGACGATGGCGTGTTGCCCTCGAGGGCAAAGTGTGGCATTCTCCCGGCATGATTTGGGGGATCGCTACGCCCTGATTGGCATGGTGATTGCATTTACCCAGCAGTTCCGCGATGATCGCGGCGGCTTCAACAATGAAGAAAATAAGAGGAAAGCGAAGATGGAGTCAGATGGCTTTGCCAAACGAGAACGAGCACTGGAAGACGAATTCTTTCACCGCGTTGACGAGAAACTACGTGAAGAGCTGCGCCGCTCCATGGAGCATGATCGTTCGCGGGAGGCGCTTGCTGCCGCAACGGGATTCAACGATACCGCATTGTTGGACGAACTAGTCGATTCAGGGATCACTGCCACGACGCTGGTAGCCTTGGCGCTGGTACCAGCAGTGATGGTTGCCTGGGCCGACAGTGAAATGGCGAAAGAAGAACGTGAAGCGATCATGGAAATGGCCCACAAGCGTGGAATCGAGCAGGATGGTCTGGCTTACCAGATACTGAACGGCTGGCTTGAGCAGCGGCCCAATCGTTCCTTGCTGGAGACTTGGAAGCATTATGCCCATGCCGTCCGCGAAACATTAACCGAGAGCGCGTGGAAACAACTGGCTGACGAAGTCTTGGAGCAAGCAAACGCTGTAGCACAAGCCTCCGGAGGCGTGTTCGGATACGGAAAAGTCTCCGCAACCGAGAAAAACATGATTGCAAAGATTCGCGAAGCAGTCACTTGATAGGGTGTGCGAAATTGACAATGTTGTGCGAATAGGCGCGCAAGGCGTTGAGTGTTCCACTGCTTGCTGAGGAGCAAACGATGATTGACACAGGCATCGAAGTTCAGCAAATCATGTCGCGCAATATTCAACGCGTCAGTCCCGACACATCGGTTGGTGACGTGCTGGATTTGATGTACGAGCACAGAATTTCCGCGCTGCCGGTTGTCGACGAAGCCGAGCATTGCGTGGGCATCGTCACCATCACTGATTTGGTGACGCTGTTGCGGAGCACGGAGCAGACGTTGAAAAGTGACTATCCCCACTTTGACGATTGCCTGTGGGCGATCGACATGGTGCAGCGCAACCTTGACAGTGATCCCGTGCGTAACATCATGAGCGAAGTCCTGGTCACGGTCTCGCCCGATGTGAGTCTGGAGCGGGCGGCAAAAATGATGGTGATCGAAAACGTGCACCACTTGCCCGTGATGATGGACCGAAAACTGGTTGGTTTCCTTTCTTCGATCGATATCGCGCGGGCGATCGCTGGCGAAGTTTGAGCGAAGACAATGCTCAATGTCGTCACCCGCTCCGCGCGTTCGGCCGCGGAACCTCAGACGACAGTAAATTCACAGTCTCCCCGCGGTCGAAGGATACGACGGCGCGCAACTCTTACTGACGGAGCACCAGCACGGGGCAGTGAGCCAAGCGGACGACGCGTTCGGCGACCGATCCCAACAGCATATGCTTGATGATTCCGTAGCCATGGGAAGGAATCACGATCAGATCGGCATGCGACACTTGGGCGTAGTCGGCGATTTCATGACCCGCATCGCCAACCACCACAGTGGTAATCACCTGGCCGTACTTTTCGTCCTTGAGGGTTTCATCCAAGTGCTTGAGGGCCCCGGCGATGCGTTCATCGTCCGACTCCGTTCCATAGATCAAGCCAGGCTCCATCACACTTAATGGGGCCAGTACGTGGATCGCGTGCACTTCGCCGTCCGGATCTGAAATCTCGATCGCGTGATCAAGCGCCTTGATCGATAGTTCACTGAAGTCGATCGGAACGATCGTTTTTTTGGGTAGCAGTCCAGGCATTGGATTGGTCTCTCACAGTCGTGCTTAGGCGAACGCAATTCAGTCGAGCAAAACTGGTGCCGACTGACCAGATTCTACCGTGGACGCTGGGCTGGGAGGGCGATTGGCGCTGAACGAGGACCTAATCTTGGGTCAGCGAGGAACCGCTGGGAGGGCGACGCGTCGGAAAACGCTTTGCGGCTCCGCGGAAGCGTCGCCCTCCCGGACGGAGCCTCGCCCGCCTCGCCCTCCCGATTTACAGGTTCAGTCAAGACTGACAGAACATGAGCGGCCCTCAGCATTTCGTTACCCGGCGCACGACTTGCTATAATGGCAACAGTCGCTTGGATTCACGATTTCCTTTCGGTAGGGGAGGATTGAAGGCGATGGTGGTTGAATCCCCAAGCTCGACTTCAAACGACACGATCGCTTCCATGCTTGCCGAGATCGCAGGTCATTTGCAGCAGCAGGGGGCAAGCGAATTTCGGGTGACTGCCTACGAACGGGCGGCCGAAACGCTAAGAAAACTCCCTGAACAGGTTGATGTCATCTATCGCCGAGACGGCCTTGCCGGCGTGATCGCGATTCCCACGATCGGGCACGCGATCGCTCACTCAATTGAGCAATACCTGCACACGCATCAAATCAGCTTGCTGCAACGGCTACGGGGCGAGGACTGGTCGGAACACTCAGCGGATCCGAGACAAATCCAGCTGCGATTTTGGGATGAATCGAAACAGCACGACCTCATTCCGATTGACGAACTTTTGAATATTGACGAGCAGTACCGTCGGGCTGCATCCGAAGGTCAGTTGGAAGTCGTTTCGCAGGTACCGGTCATGTCAGTGCAGCGGGGCGACCGGCACTACACCGTCCATTTCTCCAACTCACCGAGGGCTCAACAATTTCACGCCACGGAAGATTGGGTTGTGATCGAGCGTGACGATCAACGCGAGCATACGAAGTGGACCGTGATGACGTCCCACGACGGCAAACTGCATGGCTGTCGCACGGTCCGTGGCCGCGATGAAGAGTGCTACGAGTATTATCGGGCTGCTGCCAAGAAGGCGGTTGAATTGTATCCCATGGTCTGGGGCCAACGGTGAGATCTCCGGCCAGCAAACGTACTGCGAAAAAGTCTGCAGCCAAGAGCGCTCGATCGGCTACGAAAGACGCTGATCTGGCTGCGGATAGCCATGTCCCCACGGTGATCTTGGTCTCTGGAGGTACCGGATACACGTCGCATAATCTGCTGGCTGCGGCGATGGCACAGTTTGCGGGCCGTGAAGTCAACGTGATCGAGCGTTTTGGCGTTCGCACTGCTCGCAAGGCAAAAGCTGTCGTTAACGAAGCAGCCAAATTGGGCGCCGTGCTGATGCACACGCTGGTTGATCCCAGGACGCGACTCGCGATCGATCAGCAGGCCCGGCAGCGGGGCATTCCCTATGTCGATATGCTTGGTCCGACTCTCAGTGCGCTCGGCGATCAGCTCGCAATCACTCCCCGCGGCCAAGCGGGATTGTTATACGAATTACATCGAGAACAATTCGATCGCCTGGATGCTGTTGATTTCGCCTTGGCTCATGACGACGGCTTGCGCATGCACGAACTGGACCAGGCAGACGTTGTTTTGGTTGGTCCCTCCCGGGCATCCAAGAGCGTGACCTGTGTGTACCTGGCAATGCGAGGAGTTTGTGCTGCGAACGTGCCACTGATACCCGGACACCCGGTGCCCAACGAGTTGATCAAATTGGATCCCGATCGAGTGATCGGGTTGATGTTGAACGCAGCCCACTTGGCATCGCTGCGGCGGACACGCATGAATGAAATGAGCCATCTCGGCATCGCCAACTATGCCGACCCGGCAAGTATCACTGCGGAGCTGTTGGAGATTCGCAAATTGATCACCAGGCACGGCTGGACATGCATCGACGTCTCTTACAAGGCCACCGAAGAGCTAACGGAGCAGATCATCAAAATGATTCCAGCTCGCAAGATGCCAACCTAGAGCGGTTTTGGTCTTGAATTGACAGGTGAATCGGAAACGCGAGGCGAAGCGGGAGGGCGATGCGAAGCGGAAGCGCGAGGCGAAGCGGGAGGGCGAGGCTCCTGCCGAGCTGAAACAACTGACATTAGCGCAATTTCATCATTGATGTGGGATGGGTTGGACATGACGTTTCCTGGGGCTGCGGATTGCTCGCTAAGACGAGCAATCCTGGCCCCAGGCTCTACGCTGCCACTGCTACGCAGTTGTCGTCTGGTTGTGACGAACGAAAACGTCGGTGCCTACAACCACCGCGAGTCATAACAAAACCCAGGCCTACGAGATATCTGAAAATGTGCTAGCGGCTCGGCGGGAGCCTCGCCCTCCCATCAATTCAAACCGAACACAACATCGCGGCACCCCGTCAATTCAAAGCGAACACAACAGGTGCGACTTGCCGGCTACACCAGGACGATGACATCATCGTCATCGGCAAAGATCAAATCGAGTCCATCGGTCAAGATTCGATCGACTTCGCCGTCGCGGGCACGGATTTCATCTTCGCCGGCACCACCAAGCAGCAAATCGTTTCCGGAGCCGCCGATCAAGAGATCGTTGCCCTCGTTTCCGAACAAGCGATCGTTGCCGTTGCCGCCGGCCAGGATATCATCGCCGTCGCCACCGGACATACGGTCGTTGCCGTCACCGCCGCCCAGGCGGTCATTCCCGATGCCACCGGACAGGTTGTCGTTGCCACGACCACCTTGCAGTGTATCGTTTCCAGCACCGCCGCGAACAGCATCGCGTCCTTGTCCGCCGTGCAGCCAGTCGTCACCGGCGCCGCCCGCGATGCGGTCGTTGCCTTGCATGCCAAGGATAAAGTCAGCGCCTTGACCACCGGCAATGCGGTCGTTGAACGAGACTCGATCCACGTTGGGATCATCCACAGGAGCAACCGCTACGTTTTCAAGCAGTTCGCGGGTCGTTGCGTCGCCTGAGGCAACAGCGTCGATCAAGTCGGTGTCATCGGCAGCCGGCTCGAATCGCCAGTCACCTAACAGCACGTCATCACCACTGCCGCCAAACAAACCATCGTCACCTCCGCCGCCGACAACGATGTCGTTGCCGCTATTGCCGCTGACGCGGTCAGCAGAATTGCCGGACAAGACAATGTCGTTACCGCGGCCACCCGAGATACGGTCGCGGCCGCGGTGGGTGTTGGCAAAGTCCAAGGCGTATTGGACTGGATCGGTGTAACCGTCCGGGTAATGGTTGGTCGCATCACCGAAGATCCAGTCGTGACCGGCATCTCCGCGGATGCTGTCGTTTCCGGCACCTCCGATCAGGTAGTCGCCCCCATGGCCACCGCGTACGTGATCGTCTCCGGCACCGGCGAAGATGACATCGACGCCACCGCCGCCATGCACGCGATCGTTTCCGTCACCGGCCTCGATATAGTCGACGCCGCTGCCTCCGGCGACGCGGTCGGATCCCGGTCCTGCAAAGACTTGATCGTTACCGCGACCAGCGCGGATGTAATCGTTGCCGTCTTGGCCAAAAATCACATCGTTGAATTCCGGCTCCCGATCTGGGATATCGACAGCGTCAACCACCTGCAATTCACCTCTGTCTGCCGGCACAGCGTCCGCGAGCGGCAGATCGGGGGCATCATCATCACCGGCATCGGTGGGGTCGCCCAAGATGCGGTCGTCCCCGCTGCCGCCGCGAATCAAGTCGCTACCCTCGCCACCGGCAATTGCATCGGAGCCATCACCGCCATCAATGCCGTCGTTTCCGCCGCCACCGTTGATCCGGTCGTTGCCGCCGCGGCCGGAGATTCGGTCGCTGCCAAGGCCGCCGGAAATGGTGTCGCTCTGCTGGCTGCCGACAAGGATGTCGTTGCCTAAACCACCACCAAGCGTCGTCGTCTGACGAACGCTATCACGAATCCCGACGGTATCGTTGCCGCCGTTGGCGAAGATGTTGATATGGTTAACTTCATTGTTGGGAAATTCAAAAACGTTACCGTCAACATCGATCGTCAGCGTGTTGGTTTCGTGATTGGCCCAAGCGCTGATCACGTTGTCGTCGTCGCTTGCCTGGAGTGTAATCTCCCCGCCATCAAGCAGCGGAATACCGCTGAGAACTTGCCGCGGTTCTAATACCTGGCAGACGAGCGAGCGGCGTTTTAGCGGATTAGAAATTCGAGCCTGGCGTTTGCGAAGAGACATTTCAGCAAGTCCTCGTGATGCAAGATAAGCGCGAGCAAGCCGCTAGCTTTAGCAGCAAACCCGCGGGGAAGAGAAGGATTCGTCCCGTTAGTGGCCGCTGAGCAAAAGTTTCTTACATCAGCCAGGGAAAAAAATCGAAGCCGCTTTCTTCAACCTCATGTCGACGAACTCTCCGAGTTCGTGAGTGCGTTTTCAGATATCTCGTAGCCAGGACCTGGAGAGTGTCCGGCTTAGTTAGGAGCTGCTGCTCAATAATCATGAAATAAGATAGCGGTGGAA
>JBFJVZ010000274.1:0-10908 GCA_041623895.1 Pirellulaceae bacterium
AAAATCGGCTTGGACATGACGATTCCTGGGGCTGCGGAATGCTCGCTGAGACGAGCAATCCTGGCCCCAGGCTAGACGCTGCCACTGCTACGCAGTTGTCGTCTGGTTGTGACCAATGAAAACGTTCATGCTGACAACGCTGGTGATTGCAAAGAAAAACCAGGCACAAATTCCTTCCTCAGCGGGACGCTCTCGTCAGCGTCCGGTTCCTGCCGCAAGAACCGTCGATTAAGTTTCGCGGTTGATCCAAAGATCAAATCCTGGCGGAGCACTGGCGAACTGCGTTTCAACGATCCACTAGCGGCTTGATGCCCCAAATCTCGTCGGCGTATTGCTGGATCGTGCGGTCGCTGGAAAACCATCCGCTGTTGGCGGTGTTCAGAATACTCATCCGATTCCATTCTTCTGGCTCAAGATAAGTCTCGGCGACTTGACACTGAGCGTCGATATAGCTGCGCAGATCAGCGATCGTGAGCCATTGATCGTGAGCGTTTCGCAATCCGGATGTCAGCACATCAAAAATTCCCGGTTCCAACTCGTTGAAGTGACCACCTTCCAATAATTCCATGACGCGGCGAATGTCAGGATCAGCTGCGATGATGGCGTTGGGATCGTAATGTTTCTTGGTCTCGTTAACTTCGTCGGCGTTCAAACCGAAGAGGAAGAAATTCTCGGCGCCGGCTTTCTCGCGAATCTCAATGTTGGCGCCGTCCAACGTGCCAATCGTCAGCGCTCCGTTCATCATGAACTTCATGTTCCCGGTGCCCGACGCTTCTTTGCCGGCCGTGGAAATTTGTTCCGACAACTCCGTCCCCGGACAAATGATCTCCATTGCCGATACGTTGTAGTTGGGAAGGAAAACGACCTTTAGCAAGTCTTGCGTCAGCGGGTCACCATTGACGACATCCGCAACATTGTTGATCAACTTGACGATCAACTTGGCAAGGTGATAACCGGGAGCAGCCTTACCTCCGATCAACACGCAGCGCGGCACCATGTTCGCGGTTTCGCCGCGGCGGATACGATCGTACAGGTGAATGACGTGCAACACATTCAACAGTTGTCGCTTGTACTCGTGGATCCTTTTGACTTGGACATCAAAAAGAGCGGAGGTGTCAAAGTCGACTCCGGTGCGGTCGTTAACATACTCCGCCAACCGCTGTTTGTTGGCCAACTTTACCGCCTGCCAGCGTTTGCGAAATTCAGCGTCCCCGGCCAGCGGGGCCAACGCCGATATTTCTTCCAAGTCGGCTTCCCAGTTCGTCCCGATCGATTCGTTCAAGAGGTCGCGCAACAGCGGGTTGCAATGGGAAAGCCAGCGACGTTGCGTGACTCCGTTGGTTTTGTTGTTAAACTTCTCGGGCCAAATGCGATAAAAGTCCGCAAACAAGCCTGTTTTCAGCAACTCGGTGTGCAAATGGGCAACACCATTGACCGAGAAACTGCCCACGATGGACAGGTACGACATGCGGATTTGCGGATGGTCGCCCTCCTCGATCAATGAGACTCGTTTTTGCAACTCGACGTTGCCCGGGTATTTTTTAGCCACTTCGCAAAGAAACCGCTCGTTGATTTCGTAAATGATCTCAAGCAGCCGCGGCAGCAGGCGACTAAATAACCCGACCGACCACCGCTCGAGTGCTTCGGGCAGCAAAGTGTGATTGGTGTAAGCCATGCACTGTGTAGTGATGGACCACGCCGCTTCCCAGTCCAGTTGATGCTCGTCCATCAACAACCGCATTAACTCCGGAACCGAACACGCTGGATGAGTGTCGTTGAGCTGAAAGCAATTCGACTTGCCAAAGTCCGTAAAGTCTTCACCGTGTTGCTTGACCCACTTGGCCAAGACATCTTGCAGGCTGGCGGAGACCAAAAAGTATTGTTGCTTCAGACGCAGTTCCTTGCCGTTCTCACTCGCATCATTCGGGTACAGCACCATCGAAATCTGCTCAGCCGTGTTTTTTTCCGCGACCGCTTCCGGATAACTGCCGGCATTGAATTCTTGCAAGTCAAACACATCGGTCGCTTCGGCCTTCCAAAGCCTGAGCGTGTTGACGGTCTCGTTTTTGTAACCCGGAATCGGCATATCGTATGGAACGGCTAACAAGTCATGGGTGCCGACCCAACCACTGCGGGGTGTTCCCGTGGCATCGTGATAACGCTCGGTATGTCCATACATCAGAATCGTCCGAGTGTCTTCAGGGCGTTCGATCTCCCATGAGTTTCCGTCACGAAGCCAATGGTCGGGCGCTTCAACCTGGCGACCGCCTTCGATCCGTTGATGGAACATGCCGAACTCGTAGCGAATCCCATATCCGACTACCGGCAAACCGAGGTTGGCACAGCTGTCCAGGAAACACGCGGCCAGCCTTCCCAGACCGCCGTTACCCAATCCGGCATCATGTTCCTGCTCTGCAATCTCTTCCAGCTGCAATCCGTAATGGTGCAGGCTTTGGCGCACCGATTCATCCAAGTCCAAATTTTGGATGGCGTTATTCAGCGATCGGCCCAACAGAAACTCGAGCGAAAAATAGTGCACGCGACGCTGCTCGGTGGCGGCAAATCTTTCCCGCGTCGCCCGCCAATGATGGCAAACACGATCACGAATTGCTAGCGCGAGCGCTCGGAAGTAGTATCCCAACGACCCATTGTGGTCGTGGTGGCCGAGAGAATAGTACAGGTGGCGGCGCAGCTCGCTCGGCAGCGGCCCCAAGATGTCAGTCTCGGCTAAGTTGTCTCGCGCCTCGGTCAAAGTGCTTGTTGTCATCGTACTCGTTGTCATCGGTTCGTCGGTTGTCGAAATCAAGTCTTGGGAGTCATGCCTGTCAAACCTTCGCGATTGGAACGATCATAATCGCGATCCCGAGGTCGTTCCGCGAGGCCAACCGGTCCCAACGGCAGATTAACAGACCTTCATCGGCAGCTAATGGCGTGACCAATCAATCTTGTTCCGGCAGCCTCAAGAATGTGTTCGTGAAACTCAGGGATTCCCGTCAAAACTCAGGCCATGGGTCAAAACTCAAGCCATCTGCGCAAGCATTTGAGCTTCAATCGCATCCGGGAGGGGGGCGTCGATTCCGACATCACACGCCCTTTTTTGCGCCGTAGCCCCGCTACAATTATTTCCCCAGCAAGTGTGTTAAACCAGCAGAGAATTCAATGCGCAAGCTTATTTTTTACCACACCTTCTTCCTGGTCATGACCGCTGTTTGTCCCCTGCTATCTGCCGAGGATTGGCCACAGTGGATGGGACCCGGTCGCGATAACATCTGGCGAGAAACGGGACTGATCCAGCAATTTCCCGAGGGCGGTCCGAAAGTCGTTTGGCGAACCCCGATCGCCGGAGGTTACGCAGGTCCAGCAGTTGCCGATGGCCGCGTTTACGTGACTGACTACGTGACCAAAGAAGATGTCAAAGTCGATAATTTTGATCGCAAGAAGTTTTCCGGAACGGAACGAGTTCTTTGTTTGGATGAAGCAAACGGAGAGCAAATCTGGAAACACGAGTACCCAGTGACGTATGGTATCTCGTATCCCGCCGGGCCTCGTTGCACTCCCAACGTGAATGACGGAAAAGTATACACGTTGGGCGCCGAAGGCAATCTCTTCTGCTTCGATGCCGACAGCGGTGAGATCATTTGGTCAAAAGATCTGACCACTGAGTACAAAACCAAAACGGCACTTTGGGGCTACGCCGGGCATCCGCTGATTGACGGCGATAAATTGATTTGTGTGGTTGGCGGCGCGGGCAGTCATGCTGTGGCCTTTAACAAACGCACTGGTGAAGAGATTTGGCGCTGCTTGACGTCGACCGAGCAAGGCTACTCACCGCCGACAATCATCGAAGCTGCCGGTGTTCGCCAATTAATTCTCTTTCATCCCGATGGTGTTTCTTCCGTCGATCCGGAATCGGGCCGTGAGTATTGGACAGTCGATTACGGAGCCACCAACGGTTCGACAATCATGACGCCGATCAAGTCAGGAAACCTGTTGTTCGCTGCCGGTTTTTCCAACAAAAACATCCTGATCCAGTTGGACGCGGACAAGCCATCGGCAACGGCAATCTGGCGTGACGAGCCGCAAACTGCGATTTCGCCAGTCAACGTCCAGCCGTTTGCCGAAGCTGATTTCATGTACGGATTTGATCAGAGCGGAAAGCTGTACGGCATTGAACTTAGAACCGGAAAACGGGTTTGGGAATCATTGGAACCGCTCAGTGCCAACCGTCCGCCCGGGTCCGGCACCGCGTTCATCATCAAGCAGGGCGATCGCTTTTGGCTGTTCAATGAATTGGGCGAATTGATCATCGCCAAGATGACACGTGAAGGATACAGCGAGATCGATCGCGCCAAGGTGATCGAGCGCAGCAACGTTGCCTTCGGCCGCCGTGTCGTCTGGTCTGCCCCCGCCTGGGCCAACAAAAAAGCCTTCATCCGCAACGACAACGAATGCATCTGTGTCGATTTAGGCAACGATTGATCGCCCCGCGACCCCAATAACTGGGAGGGCGAAGCTCATGCTGAGCCTCTGGGCATTGGTGTCTACAATGCATTCTGCCGCAAGCCGCTCACACTCGCGCAAGGTTATTTAGTATTCTCGGTCCATTGGCCCGAGCACAACATGCTTCACAGCGGTGCCTTTCAGGGCAGTGTGAGCGAAAGGGATCACACATGGTCACGGATATTGAAAAGCTAGGCAGTTCTAGGCAGTTTCAGACGAGACGGACCGCACAACGTAAAAACCTTCCCCCGTGGCGCGGGACGCCGATCGTGGTTCGGTTACTTTGGAAACCACAATGTTCCCTCAGCCAACGCGTTACAGCAGATCATCTTCGTCGCTTTCCGCATCCGAGTCGCTGTTGTTGATCAGCAGATACAGCGAACCACCGACCAGCGCTCCTGTGATCGGCGCCAGGATGTAGATCCAGAGTTGATCGGTGGCGCCGGAGACGACTCCCGGTCCAATGCTTCTGGCTGGATTCATGGATGCCTTGGTGAGCGGTCCGGCCACGAATGCTTCCATGGCGATCGTCGCTCCCACGGCCAAACCTGCTGTGACCGATTCCTCTTTCGCACCGGTCGATACTCCCATCACGACAAACATTAAGATCGCCGTCATCATAAATTCGACGCCGAGCGCTGCCAGGGGTGGTAGTTCCGTCATCGTCGATCCCAGCATCATCTCGTCCACGCCCAAGACTGCTCGGATTGCTGCTGCACCAACCAGTGCGGCAAGACATTGGGTCACCACGTAAGCCGCGGCATCCGTCGCAGGCATTCGTCCGACGGCAGCGAAAGCAATGGTCACCGCCGGATTCATGTGGGCGCCGCTGACTCGTCCAACCGTGTAGATCATCACCATCACGATCAGCCCCCAGACCGTGGCGACGCCAACATGTGTCAGCAGGCCGGTGCGCGATTCCACCGCCATCGCGCCGCAGCCGATCAAAACCAGGCAATAGGTACTGATGAATTCAGCAATCAGCCGTTTATACAGTGCCGGTTGCATCGTCTTAGCATCACTTTCGACGGAATTGTCATTTAAGAATTCAGGAGTGGCGAATAAAGGAAGGTGTAAAGCCCAACCAGAGTCTTTGCATCTCGCACCCGACCATCGGCTATCCAATCCGCGATTTGAGTGCGGTGGGCAGTTCGATTTTTGATTTGCTCGGTTGCCTCGCGATCATGTTGCCCTGCGGTCAACCCAGTGGCAACGTACAAGTGCATCAGCTCGTCGCAAATCCCCGGAGCAGAATAGAATTCGTGAATCAGCTGTAGATTACCGGCGCGATATCCCGTTTCTTCGATCAGCTCGCGGGCCGCTGTTTCCACCGCATGCTCATTTGGTTCGCGAGTCCCGGCAGGAAGTTCCAGCAGGGTTTCACCAACCGTGGGACGCGTGTTTTCGATCATGACAAGTGTGTCGGCATTCAACAGCGGAAGCAGCACCACCGCGCCAGGATGACGAATCACCTCGCGAACATACGTCTTTCCATCGTCGCCAATCAGATCCATGGCGTGAACATCGAAACGGGCACCCCGCAGGAGCAATCGTTCGTCCTTAACGTTGGATCGTGTGTTCATCGGCTGGTTGGGTAAGCGTACAGATCACGTGGACTGGATTGTATATCGTCATTGAATCGAAAATGACACCCGTGGTCAGGCGGCCAGATGACGGTAAGTTGAAACAAGTGCTGGTGTCGCCGGAACTTCGCTGACGATCGAAAAACATCGCTCCGGGCAAAAAAAGGTCCACCACGGTTTGGTGTCGGTCGGTGGTGGTAAAACGGGCTTTTCTATCTTTTTGTCCTTCGACATTTGCTGTTTGATGTTCCGCGGTTTGCAGTGCTTAACAGGAGAACATCCAATATCGAACAAGGAATGTCGAAGGACGAAGTAGTTGGAACCCACGAACAACCGTGATGCCTCAAAACACAGGATCGAGCATGCAATGCTTTTTGGATTCTTGAATTGTGACAAACCCGTGGGAATGACATCGCGCGATGTCGTGAATATCGTGCAGCGCCGCATTCGTCCGATCAAGGTCGGGCATTGCGGCACCTTGGACCCGCTTGCTCAAGGCGTTTTGGTGCTTGGTGTGGGCCCCGCGGTTCGTTTAACGAGTTACGTCCAACAGCTACAAAAACGATACGATGCCGGCTTTCGACTGGGCGCATCCAGTCAAACTGGTGATCTGGAGCATGGATTTGTCGAACACCGGCAGCTGCCTGTTCCGACACGAACACAGCTGGCAACGGCGGCGCAAAACCTGATTGGACAGATCACGCAGATCCCGCCGGCTTATTCGGCGATCTGGGTGGACGGAGAACGCGCGTACAAGCGTGCGCGAAAAGGTGAGCAATTGCAGATGCCGTCGCGAACGGTTTCGATCGAACGCATCGAAATCTTGCAATACCAGTACCCTCAGCTCAGCCTGCGAATCGCCTGCGGCAGCGGTACCTACATTCGATCGCTGGGGATCGATTTAGCCAAAGCAGTCGGTTCAATCGCCGTGATGACAGAATTGATTCGCGTGGGCGTCGGACCATTTTCGATCGACGATGCGGTAACGGTCGATCAACTTCGAGAGGAACCGATTGAAAAACGATTGGTGCCGGCAGCGGTCGCCCTCGGCCACTTGCCCAGCGTCATCGTCAATCACGAAGATGCGATTCGTTTGGGAAATGGGCTGCCGATGCTGGCGGATATTTCGAACCAGATCGGCAATGTTGACGAGGCGGTGGTGCTAACTGAAAACGGCGACTTACGGGCGATCATCGTTCCCAAGCAACGCGGATGGTGCCCCAGCCGAGTTTTTCCCATCCCCAGTGCGTCGCCTTGAATCGACCCTACAGGGTGGGAATCAAGTGACGTTCGTACTCGCAAATCGGTCCGGCTTTTCTGGCTGATCCGATTCTGCGGCTTGAGTTGTTGAGGGCGTTGATGCTTGTGGCGCCGCATTGATTCAAGTTGCTAGCGAAAGACTTCGCTCGGTCCGATACCAAGGGATGGCGCACGTGGTGTGTCAAATCCGGCGGTATGCGCGTACCAAGACCTTAGCGCATCCACTCCTCCCCCTGCAGACCTCCCGCTGCGCAATGGCAAACGACGAATACGAAAACGAAGACGAAGATCGCGGCCCGAATTTTGCCCGCGACATCTTTGCCATCGCGCTTGTCGCGGTCACTTTGTTGTTGACCGTATCTTTAGTCACGCGAGATCCGGCCGATCCGATCGAGCCGCCTGTCTGGCCATTGAGCTCGTTTTACGTACCCGATGCTCTGATCTATCCGCAAAACGATACGATCACCAACGCGTGTGGTTACTGGGGCGCCTTGATAGCAGCGGGGATGATGGATGCATTGGGGATCGCTTGCAGTCTGATCGTCGCTGCGGGAGGCGGTGTTGCGACTGCGTTGTTGGTTCGCGGGCAGATGAATGCACCCGTGCTCAGGTCGCTGGGTGGCACGATTGTGGTTGCAGCTGCCGCAACGGTGGCGCACATGATGCCCGTTCGACTGGCCGGTATGCCGGTAGTGGGCGCCGGTGGACGACTGGGAGCGATGACATCCGCCTGGCTGCTAGAGCACTTTGCGCCGGCGGGCGCTTGGATTCTGACGCTAACCGTTCTGGCTGTCGGATTGCTGCTGACGACGGACTACGCGTTGTTGTACGCAAGTCGCGCATTGGCGAAAGGCAGCGCGAAGATCTCGCGCGGCGGCATTCAAAAGGCCGCCAAAGTCTTACCGCTTGGTGTGCGCCGCCGCCGCCGACCCTTCACGGACCTGGAGGAGCCCATCAAAATCGATGGCGAGCAAAGCGAAGAAGAAGATGAAGAGTGGGCTGAAGAAGAAGATGATGATGAGCAGGAAAGCGAAGAGCTGACGTTTAGCGAACCGAAAATCAAGTTCCGCAAGCGACAGCTCAAGGCGGCCAATGGCAAGCCGTCGGACGAGTCGAACTCAGAGGACGAATTTGCAGACGATGACGAGCAGAGCGAATACGAATACGAGAGTGAGTATGAGGAGGATTTAGAGGAAGACGACGAACCGGTCCATCGGGAAATCGAAATCGAGGACGAGCAGCGAACCGTCCGCAGTGACGCCGAGCACGACATACCGGAGCCAAAGATTCGCGTCAAGAAGCGGAAAAAGAAAGCGGTCCCGGTTAAAGACGAGCGTCAACAACTCTTCGAGAGTGTGCAGGAGTCTGCCCCCGCCGGCAGCGAGGACTACCATCTTCCCAACATCGAGCTGCTGGAAGCGAGCGACGATATCAGCATCGACGAACAGCTGGTCGAAGTACGCCGCAAGGCACGAATTTTGGAATCGACCTTCAAGGATTTTGGCTTCAACATTCGGGTCGTGGAAATCGAAACCGGGCCCGTGATCGCGCAGTACGAGATTGAACTGGAAGCCGGCTTGCGGCTCAGCAAGATCACCGGTCTGGCGGAAGATTTGGCGATCGCCTTGCGGGTTCCCAGCGTCAGAATCGTGGCACCGATTCCCGGAAAAAATACCGTCGGCATCGAAGTACCCAACGAAAAGCGGCAGGTCGTTCGCTTGCGCGATGTGATGGAAGAATCCGACACGCTGACCAACAAGATGAGCATCCCGGTCTTCCTGGGCAAGGATGTTTCGGGGAATCCGATGGTGGTCGATTTGGCCAAAATGCCTCACCTGCTAATCGCCGGCCGCACCGGTACCGGGAAAAGTGTTTGTTTAAACGCCATCATCACTTCGGTCTTGATGTGTTGCCGGCCGGACGAAGTACGGATGTTGATGATTGATCCAAAAATGGTTGAACTAAGCGGCTACGGGCGACTGCCGCATTTGATGCATCCCGTGATCACGGACATGAGGAAAGCCGAAGCGATTTTGGCCTGGGCGGTCGAAAAGATGGAGGAACGATACTCGTTGCTTGCCAAAGTCGGCGTCCGCCACATCAATAGCTTTAACGATCTGGGCCGCGATGAGATCCTGAGACGTCTGGAAGTCGACGAGCAAGATGAGGTCAGCAGAGTCCCCGACAAACTTCCTTTCATCGTCATCGTCGCAGACGAAATGGCCGACCTGATGATGACCGCGGGGAAAGACGTCGAGCAGCACATCATTCGTCTGGCGCAAAAGAGCCGCGCGGTGGGGATTCACTTGATTCTGGCAACCCAAAAGCCAACCGTCGACGTGATCACGGGACTGATCAAAAGCAACTTGCCCGCACGTCTCAGCTTTCAGGTTGCCAGTAAGACCGACAGCCGGGTCGTGCTCGATGAAAACGGTGCGGACAAACTGCTCGGCAACGGGGATATGTTGTTCTTGTGGCCCGGCACCAGCACCTTGATTCGCGGACAAGGGACGTATCTGTCGGACGACGAAATCGACGCGATCTGTGATCACTGCAGCATGTCGGAACAAAATTTCGTCGGCGAGCTGATGAATCTGAAGGTCAAAGAGGATGGCGACGATGCGGCATCGATCGATCAGATACGCGACCGTGACCAGTTGTATGACAGTGCCATCGAAGTCGTGATTCGAGAAGGCCGCGGATCGTGTTCGCTGTTGCAACGCTGTTTGGGAATCGGCTATGGACGCGCGGCCAAGTTAATCGACTTCATGGCCGAAGACGGCATCGTCGGACAATACAACGGCAGCAAGGCACGCGAGGTCTTGATGACCATGGCACAGTGGCAAGAGCTGCAAGGACTGGAAGCCGACGGTGATGATGAAGAGGCGTCCGATGAAATGAATGCCGAAGCAGAAGTCGATGCCGATACCGAAGCAGAGTTGGAAGCGGATCTCGAGGATGACAGCGAGGAGTACGAGGACGACGCGTACGAAGACGAAGAAGACGAGGAGGCGGAGTACGAGGACGACGAGTACGAGGACGACGAGTATGAGGACGCCGGAGATGAGGAATACGAAGACGTCGACGCCGAAGAGGAGTACGAGGACGACGGCGAAGAGTACGAGGAGTATGAGGAGTATGAGGATGAATCAGCGGCGTGAGGCAGGCAGGTGACGCTGCCCGGCGGTCCGATCATCGCCCGTCGCGCAAGCGATACCCCAGAAAGTCATCCAAGTCCGGCTCCGCTTCGATCATCGCTACTGTCTTTTCGACGTCGTAGGCAACGCGGCGAAACTCAACGCACTCGTCGTCCATCACCACGTAACAACTACGCGGGTCACCGTCGCGCGGTTGCCCGACGCTGCCAACATTGATCATCAACCGCTCTGATTGATTACTGATTGAATAGCCGGTTCCCGTTTCGCCCGGGCGGATGAATCGCAGGTCTGTGGTGAACACGCCCGGTACGTGGGTGTGGCCTTGAAAGCAAAGGTGGGGGATCATCGAGAACAGCTTTTCCATCTTCTTGCTGTTCTGCGTGTCTTCGGGAAAGACATACTCGTTG
>JBFJVZ010000275.1:0-10904 GCA_041623895.1 Pirellulaceae bacterium
CGCTATTTCATTAAAACGACCGCTGTAGCCGGTGCTGCCGCGTCAGTTCCTTATTTTTTCTCCGCGCCCAAAACGCTTGCTGCTGAGACCAAGAGCAAGAACGACCGCTTCAACATTGGTGTCATCGGTGCCGGCGGGATGGCGGGCGGCAATATGCGATCAGCTAAAGACTGGTTGGATGTCGTCGCCATTGCCGATGTCGATGCGGGCCGCCGCGACGGATTCAACAAAAACATCAGCGGTGGAAAAGCCGATGTCTACGAAGATTACCGCAAAGTGCTCGAGCGAGATGATATCGATGTGATCCACGTGGCCACACCCGATCACTGGCATACCAAACCGCTGATCGAAGCGATGTTGGCGGGCAAAGATGTGTACTGCGAAAAACCATTGACGCTGACGATCGACGAAGGCAAGCTGATCCGCAAAGTCCAGAAAGAGACAGGCCGCGTGGTTCAAGTCGGAACCCAGCAACGCAGCACTTTTAACCTGTTCGTCAAAGCGATGGCGATCGTCGCCGAAGGTCGCTTGGGTCAAATCAGGCAGGTACAAGCAGCGATTGGCGGCGCACCGACCAGCCCGCCCATCCCGGTCGCGGATGTCCCCCAACAGCTGAACTGGGAACGCTGGCTCGGACCGGCACCCAAAGTTGACTACCGGCACTTGCCACCCAAGAACGGCAAAGGTCGCGGCAACACCAATTGTCACTACGAATTCCGCTGGTGGTACGAATACAGCGGCGGCAAGCTGACCGATTGGGGTGCGCATCACGTCGATATCTGCAACTGGGCGCTGAAGTTGAACGGTCAAACTGCTGGACCGGTTTCGATCGGCGGTACCGCCCAGCATCCGGTCGAATTCAAGAACGGCTACCCGGTGCAAACTGATCGCTATAACACCGCCACCAGCTTTCAGTTCTCCGTCAAGTACCCCGGTGGAACGGAGATGATTATTCGCAACGATACCGACAACGGTGTCTTGATCACCGGGGACAAAGGTCGGATTTTTGTTAGCCGCGGCAAGTTAGCTGGGAAGCCCGTTGAGGATCTCGCCAACAATCCGCTGCCGGAAGATGCCATCGGTAAAGTCTACAAGGGGCTGCCCATGGAGCGCAACGAACGTAGCGCCCATTGGGCAAACTTCTTGCACTGCGTTCGCCAGCGAAAAGAGCCAATTTCGGACGTGCATACTCACATGCAGATGCTCAATGTCTGTCACCTGGCAGGTATTTCGGCGCGCTTGGGTCGCGATCTGAAGTGGGACGACGGCAAGGAAGAAATCGTCGGCGACAGCGAAGCCAACTCCTTCCTGTCGCGTCCCTACCGAGAGGGATACGAAATCGACATGTCTTGAGCGTGGGTGACGCGAGGAAGTGAGAAACAACGGATAGACGCCGATGAACAGGGATCAGCTGTTGGATTTTATCCGTGTTTATCCGAGTTCATCCCTGGTTTCGCCGAACCCCGCGATTTCCACGAGTGTTATACTTCATAGGTTCTGCCCCTCACCAACCTCAAGGTACAAGGTAAAGGTCCAATCATGAGTGACCAACGACCGGTTAATCGTCGTACGTTTCTGGAAACAACCGCTGCCGTAGCCGCCGTGACAGCCGTCGGTTCAAAGCTTGGTGCCGCCGAGGCAGCCCAGCCGACTGCCGAGACTCTGGTCGGACATCTGTACAACGGCTTGAGCGAGCAGCAAAAGAAAGCGGTTTGCTTTGATTGGGATCACCACGACAAGAAACGCGGTCTGCTGCGGACCTATGTCGCCAATAACTGGAACATCACCAATCGGGAAATCAACAGCGACTTTTACACCGACGAAAATCGTGACTTGATCAAACAGGTGTTCGAGTCGATTGTGCATCCCGATTGGCACGAGCGGTACTACCAACAGCTTGAAGACGATGCCGGTGGATTCGGCAATGAACAGTCCATCGCGATTTTCGGCAAACCCGGCGATGGCAAATTCGAGATGGTGATCACCGGTCGCCACATGACGTTGCGATGTGACGGTAATTCGACGGATCACGTCGCCTTTGGTGGGCCGATTTTCTACGGTCACGCTCCGGTCTTTAACGAAGATCCCAAGCACACCGACAACGTGTTCTGGCATCAAGCGGTCGCCGCCAATGACTTGTACAAAATGTTGGACGGTCGCCAACAAAACCAGGCTTTGCTGCCCAAGACACCTCGCGAGCAAGCTGTCGGTTTTCGCGGTCCCAAATCGCAACTGCCCGGTTTGCCGGTCACCGACATGTCGGCCGACCAAAAAGAACACATGCAAAAGATCCTGGCGCTGTTGGTGGAACCGTATCGCCAAAGCGACCGGGACGAAGCCTACCAGTGCATCAAGGCTCAAGGCGGTTTGGACGCCTGTTCGTTGTCGTTCTACAGCGACAATGACATTGGCAAAGACAAAGTCTGGGACAACTGGCGAGTGGAAGGCCCTTCGTTTGTCTGGCATTATCGCGGCGCCCCGCACGTGCACGTATGGGTAAACCTGGCCGATTCGCCCGACGTCAAGCTGAACGCCTAACGCGACAAGAACAATCGTTTGGTCAGCAGTCGTGGTGCGCGGACCAGCACATCCGTCTGATCATCTTCGGCTTCGATGTTGTTATTCGGTGTGCTGTCGACATCGAATTCGTTGGTGCTGATCACTTGGATCGGAATCTGTTTGACGCCTCGCGTATCGACGCGTGCATTCAGAACAAGCTGCGCTGAACCGCCCGCGGCCAAACTGCCGACGTTCCAGACGCCGCTGACTGTATCATAAGAACCGGTCAGCGGTTGACTGGAGATCAACGTCAAGCCAAGCGGCAACAGCGTTTGCAAGGAAACATTCGTCGCCGTCGCCGGACCTGCATTCAGCGTCGTAAACACCACTTGAATGGTGTCGCCTTCCAGCGGTTCCGCGTTATCCACCGTTCCACTGACCGAGATGTCAACGACTTGAGGCATCACCATCACCTCGCTGTAGTCATCTTCGTTGCTTAATGAATTACCGGGCACGCTGTCAGGATCGAACTGGCGAGCCGAGAACACTTCAGCAACGTTGCTGGCCGGTGTGGCGCTGGTCACCGCCGCTTCGATCAGCAGCGTCGCCGTGTTGCCGGCGGGCAAACTGGTAATCGTCCATTGGCCGGTGGTCGAGTCGTAATTGCCGACGCTGGGCGAATCGGAAACGAAACGCAGGCCGGATGGCAGCGTGTCACGAACCACCACGTCGGTTGCATTGTCGGGGCCCGCATTGGCAAGCGTGAGCGTGAAGTTGACCGACTGCGACTGATTCGGCATTGCATCGTCAACGACTTTTACCAACGATAAATCGGCAACCGGCGTGGTAAACGTTGTGCTCGCTTGATCGTCCTCGCTGGCCACATTGTTGCCCGGCGTGCTGTCGCTGTCTGGCTGATCGATGGCCGTGACTTCCGCAGTGTTCGTTTCCCCGCGGGTGTTGCCGACAGTCGCGGTGACCGTCAAAGTCGGCGTTGATCCAACGGAAACGTTACCGACATTCCAAATACCGGTTGACGAATTGTAAGTGCCGCTGGTTTGTGTTGCATTCTGGAAACTGACACCGGACGGCAGCCGGTCAGTGACTTCGACCCCCGTTGCTGTCGTCGGTCCGTCGTTGGTCAATGAAAGTGTGTAAGTGATTGTGTCACCAAAGTTGGGAGCCGAATTGCTGAGAGATTTGGTTAGCGCCAAATCGACCAACTCAGGAGACAGCAGTGACGATGCCTGATCATCTTCGCTGGGCACGTTGTTGTCCGGTGAACTGTCGGGATCGAGTTGGCTGCTGGCGATGATTTCAGCTGAATTACTCTTGTCGCCCGGCGTGTCGACCAGCAGGCGAATTTGCAGGGTTGCCGATCCATTGGCCGCCAGCGATGGGATCGTCCACACCCGCGAAGCAGGATCGTAACTGCCGATCGAAGGCGTCGCCGACTGGAACGTGACACCGGCCGGCAGCGTATCGCGGACCATCACGCCCGCCGCATCATCGGGACCGGCGTTTTGCACGCTTAATAAGTAGTTAATGCTTTGGCCGACGTTGGGTGAGTTGTCATCGACTGTCTTGGTCAATGACAAATCTGCACTGGCGGGAGTAATCGACACCGCAGCCTGGTCATCTTCGGACGCCAGATTGTTGCCCGGCGAACTGTCGTTATCAAATTGGTCTACCGAGGTAACTTCGGCGGTATTGGTTTTCTCACCCAGCGTATCGACACGTGCGGTCAACTGCAGCATCGCGGAGTTGCTGGCGGCCAGCGAGCCGACATTCCAGACGCCCGCGCCCGCGTCGTAACTGCCGATCGACGGGCTGGCCCCCACGAAGCTCAATCCGACCGGCAAAGCATCGGCAACCACGATGTTCGTGGCATCGTTGGGGCCGGCGTTGCTGAGCGTGATCGTGAAGTCAACCGTCTGGCCGATCGCGGGACGGCTAACTGACGCCGTCTTGGTGAGTGACAAATCAGCGATCGCGGGATTCAAGCTCACCGATGCTTGATCATCTTCCGATTCGATGTTGTTGCCGGGAGTCGAATCGGGATCGTTTTGATCGGACGTGATGACTTGAGCCGTGTTTGTTTTGGAACCTTGATTGTCGACCCGAGCAATGATTTCCAGCGTCGCCGTGGCTCCGTTGGCCAGGCCACCGAGATCCCAAATACCGCTAGTCGCGTTGTAAGTACCGGCGCTCAGGTTGGTCGAAATGAATGAGACGCCGCTGGGCAACGAATCACGGACCGAAACGTTAGTCGCGTCGTCCGGTCCACTGTTGGTTAACGACAGATCGAAGGAGACTGTATCGCCAACATTGGGCGCCGGATCGCTGACGGTCTTGCTGATCGACAAATCGGCAATCGGTGTGGTGAAGCTGATCGAGGCTTGGTCGTCTTCCGATTCGATGTTATTGGCCGGCGTCGAGTCGACATCGGCTTGGTCAGCAGCCGTCACCTGGGCCGTATTCGTACCCGTGCCCGGGTCGTCAACGCGAGCAACCAGGTTGATGGTCGCCTGATTGTTAGTCGCCAGCGAACCAACGGTCCACACACCGTTGGAGAGATTAAAACTGCCTTGGCTGGGATTGCTGCTGAGCAGGGTAACGCCCAGCGGCAGTGATTCAGTCACCATCACACCGCTGGCCGTGTTAGGACCATCGTTACGTAATGTGATCACAAAGGTAACATTCGTACCAACATTCGGGCTGCTGTCGCTGACCGTTTTGGTTAGCGAAAGATCGATTTGCTGCGGCGCGATCTGGGCGGTCGCCTGGTCGTCTTCGGTGGGAATGTTGTTCGCGGGAGTCGAATCGGGATCTTGTTGATCAGAGGCCGTGATCTCTGCGGTGTTGACGGCCAATCCAGTGGTGTTGGCGACCGCTACCAGGTTCAACGCGGCTGTGCCGCCAACCGCAATCGAGCCGACCGTCCAAACGCCGTTGGTTTGGTTGTAGTCGCCCTGGGTGGGTGTTGCTGAAACGAAGGACGTACCCAGCGGCAATTGATCCAAAACCGTCACGCCGGACGCCGCATTGGGACCGGAGTTGGTAACGGTGATGGTGAACGTGACTTGCTGGCCGACACTGGGATCGGCGTCACTGACGATCTTGGTTAGTGAAAGATCAGCACTGGCCGGTAATATCGTGACCGAGTCCTGGTCGTCTTCAGCAGGTGCGTCATTGCCCGGCGTACTGTCGACGTCAAACTGATCGACCGATTCAACTCGAGCCGTGTTGGTGATCGATGACGTGGTATCCACACGGGCACGGATATCCAACGACGCACTTCCGCCGCTGGCTAAGCTACCAACGCTCCACAGACCGGTTCCGGAGTTGTAACTGCCAACCGACGGCGAGGCAGAAACAAACGTAAATCCGGCCGGGACGCTGTCACTGACAACGATGCTGGTTGCTGAATTGGGACCGGCGTTGGCAAGGTTGACAGTGAATGTGACCGTGTCGCCAACATTCGGATTGGCGTTGTCGACTTGTTTGGTTAACGACAAATCCGCGCTGCTGGGAGTGATCGTGACGGAATCTTGATCGTCTTCGGCCGCTGCATTGTTGCCCGGCGAACTATCCACGTCGCTTTGATCGGAACCACTCACCTGCGCCGTGTTTGTTTTCGGTCCGATCGTATCGACACGGGCTGTAATGTTCAGCGATGGCGTCGCGCTGACGGCAATATCGCCGATCGTCCAAACGCCGCTGCCCGGATCGTAGCTGCCTTGGCTGGGGGCTTGCGAAATGAAAGACATCCCTGTCGGAATCGGGTCCGTGACCGTCACGCCCGTTGCCGGATTCGGCCCCGCATTGCTGACGGCGATCGTAAAGATAACGTTGTCGCCAACATTGGGAGCCGACACGTCGACACTTTTGTTCAACGACAAGTCAGCCACGGCTGCCGAAAGTGTTACCGAAGCCTCGTCGTTGCTGCCGTTGATATCGGTTTGATCCGCTCCCGACAAGCTTGCCGTATTGGTCAGTGATCCATTGGCGTTGACCGTAGCGACAATCGACAAAGAGGCGGTGGCACCGTTGCCCAATGTGCCCACCGTCCAGGTGCCGGTTGCATTGCTGTAACTTCCCTGGCTGGCGCTGGCGGAAGAAAACGTTAATCCGGTCGGTAAAATGTCGCGAATCAACACGCCGGTGGCGGTGCTGGGGCCTGCGTTGAAAGCGCTGATCGTAAACGTAACATTGTCGCCAATGTCGGGAGATGAATTACTGACTTGTTTGGAAATCCCGATATCAATCGATTCGGGAGTCAACATTACGGTTGCTTGATTATTGGCCGTGTTGCCGTCCGTTTGATCGACGTCGGTGATCGTAGCGGTATTGATGACCTGTCCGGTCGTTTCCACGCGGCCGACAATCGAAAGTGTCGCAGAGGATCCACTGGCCAGATCACCCAAGGTCCAAATGCCGGTGGCGTTGTTGTATCCGCCTTGCGAAGCCGAGCTGCTGACAAAACTGATACCGCCGGGAAGTTGGTCGGTAACTTCAATCCCGGTCGCGTTGTCAGGACCGCCGTTGGTGACGGTGATCGTGAAGGTGACGTTTTGATTCGTCGTTGGTGTGTTGTCGTTGACAGTTTTGGTCAGCGCCAAATCAGAAGATTCAAAGTTATCAAAGTCTTGCGTAAAAATGGTTGAGCCCAGCGTACCAACCAGTTCCGCAACGCCGTTGATGTTGTTGACCCCAGTGATTTCTAATTCAATCGCGCGGATCTGCGCGAAGTTGACGCCGCCGCCGGAGGTCGCTGTGAAGGCGGTGCTGAAGTCAATGAACTCGGGCGTTCCCGCACTGCCACCGGTATTGGGAATCGGAATCGTCGCCGTGCTGAAGCGGTTTGCGGTGCCGGCATTGGCGTCGTCGCTGTACAGCCGGATCACCGCCGTGCCGCCGTTCTGGTCACTTCCAATGCGAAGATTCAATCCGTTGGCCGAGGCCGCGCCGCTGGTGACGTTCAGATTCAATCCTGTAGCCGTGTCGTTGATGCTGGTTGCGTCCCCGTCGAATCCATCCCAGCTGATCCGCCGCACACCATTTCCGTTGCTGAGCGCATCGAAAGACAGCACGTTCGGGGAAAGACTATTGACGCCCAGTCGAATCTCGCCGGTCGCACTCGTCAGATTGACGAACAGATCACGCTCGCCGCCGATTGCTTCGCTCCGCGACTCGCTGGATGTACCGGGCACGCCATCATTGCTCGTATCGCTGACCGTTTGCGACGCACCGTCAAAAGTATCAATCGCCGTGACTAACTGGCCTTGGGCATCAGCGCTGCTGATCGTGATCGGCGGCGAGACGGCTTCCTGAAGCGATCGCCCCGATGCGTTTTGCGCGGGCTGTTGCACAAAGTACGTGCCGGCGGTCAATCGCTGAAAGCTGTACAGGCCGTTCGCATCGGTCATCGTCGTCCGTACCGGCGTGTCACCGCTGGTGGGTTCAAAGACGCCGTCTCCATCGTCGCGGTACAAATCCAGGGCGGCATCCCCGACTTCCTCCCCCGCGTTAAATCCGTTGCCCGTGAAGTCATCAAATACCAATCCAGCGATCGAGCCCAGATCGACGGCGGCCGCCAACACGCGGCGGGCTTCGAGAGTTTCCAATCGTGGTCGAAAACGAGTGGACCTGGAACGTCGCTTGCTTCGTCGTTTCATTGCGAACTGCCGTCAAATCAGGGAGAGTTCGCCGATTGCTGGCAGCGCGTTACCAATCGCGCAGCCCGCAAACTCGGCGCAGTCCTTAATCTGATCGGCAGGAATGGCTGCTCAGATCGAGTAATTCTGAGCGACGCAAGGGCTAGCAAACACAAGGCGTGGCGGAATCCGGAAGATCTCCAGCGGTATCGATGCCAAGTGGCGGAAGCCGGAATACTTCCCAGGCAATGATCCTGGATCACCGAAATCGTGAGACGTCGCAGCTGATTCCGCCGTCAAAGCCACGGTTCAAAACCGCAATTCGCCGCCCACCGTCAAACCGTGAGCCCAGTAATCGCTTTCCACAAACCGGAACCGGGGCCGCGGAGCACCCGTGAAAGGATCCACTTCCGGAGCAATCAAGTTGGGGTTCACGTCCGTGTCGATTTGGTTTCCGGCGCGGACGACGTTGGGAAGATACAACGCCGTGTAGCCGACCGTGGCGTGCAATCGCTTTGTGAATCTCAATCCGAGTTTCACGCCAACTTCCGGAACCATCACAAACTCGCTGCGCTGCCACTGTCCAATATTGGTACGCTGTGCCAGCAGCCCGCCGTTGAAGCTGTCAGTAACGCCGGCTTCGGTGATCACGGTGTTGCCCGAGATGCGAACGGTTTGTTTGTTGCCGCCCAGGGCAACACGCAGCAACGATTCCAGCCAGGCTCGTTTGAAATTGGCTCGGTGCACGGCGCCCAGCTGAAGCCCGTTGAATCGATTGGTGGTTCGAAATTGATCGGAAACCTGAATCGTCCCCGGCGCCGTCGCAACCAGTGACGTCAGGTCTTCGTGGATCGCCAAGTTGTCTTTCAGCTCGATGAACCGATAACCGACAATCCAGTCGATACGATCACGGCGACCACAATTGCAAGCGTTACCATGAGCGGGGCACAGCGCTGCACGCGCGTTGATCATGGCAGATTGCAAATTGCTTTCGGTGTCGACACTGATCGCACCGCCCAGCACACCGGGAAAGGAAACCAGCTGTGCGGTTTCACGGCCTGCCAAGATGTCAAAAAAAGGTCGACCAATAATCGTGGTGCCGTTGCTGCCGCCGCGGAAGCGATCGTCTTGTTCGCCCAAGCGAAAATATTCACCTTCGATGGCAAACGTTTGCTGCGGTGTGATCCAGTAACCGCCACCTACGCGAAAACCGCTGACAGTGCTGCCGTTTAATTCACCAGCACCAAACAGAATAGCAGTGCCCGGCTCGCCCAATATTGCCGCTTGATCTCGCGGAGTGCCCGGCGGACTGGTCGTTACCAGTGCCGGCACGTCCATGCCGTCGGTTCCCCACAACAAGTACTCGCCCAAAATCCAAAGACGGGACGGATACTCAGGACCGGTTGGAAAAAACCGACTGCCAGTGATCAGCGATGATGTGCTGAAGATAGCGGGTTGACCTGCCGCAGCGGTTCCGCCCAATAACCATGGTCCGCCAGCGGTGATCACGCCACCGTTTGCAGAACCGTCCAGCGCATAAGGATCACCGGCCGAGCCGGGAACCAACACCGGAATGGACGACGCCTGCCATGTCACGGGCGACTGAGGAAGCGCAGGCGAAACCGTCGGGCCCAGAGCGATTAAACTCAAGGCAAGCGCACGGACGAGCGTCGTTGAACGAGACAGCAACAGAATCTCCTGAAAAACTTTCCGAAAACGGACGGTTTTTGCTAAAGTTGCCCGGAAAGTCCAAAAAACAGGCACCTGGCGTCAAGATGAATGGCAGCGAAACCCGCCAACGAAACTTCGTGCGACCACTCGCCACCGTGAAACTCGCTTGCCCCAGCGGTGCCGTTTGGCGATCCTAGAGAGAGTTCGCGAAAGAAAACGCCCTTTTTAGCTCCTGCCCAGCCGCTGGCCGGCAAGGACCCCCAAATCTTCGCTTGCCCTGAGTCTCCCTCCCTTTCGCGGCATCACAGCCACAAGAAAACATCAACACTAGCAAATCAGGAATACATCATGCGTTCAGTTACTTATGGTGTCGCCGTGCTCGCGGCAGTGGGAATCATGTTTGCAATTGCAAGGATGCCCAACAAAGAAACTTCGCCGGATCAAACCGGCAGCGAAGCATCGACAGAAATTCAGCCGGCCAGTTCGGTCCAGCAGGCAGCTGCGCGCGTGATGGAGGAAGCCGGCAGCTTGACGCTGCACGTCCCGGAAATGCATTGCCCCTTTGGTTGCTATCCCGCGATTAAGAAGACGCTAGAGTCATCCGAAGCGGTTCAAGAAGTTCAGCTTGCTGAGCAAAAAGTTGAAGGCGCGATCGACAATCCGCAAGTGATCATCAACTTTACCAAAGGATTCAACGTGGATGCTGCGATTGCTGCGCTGAAAGCAAAAGGCTTTGATAATTCATCGGTCGTGCAGTAGTCGGTTGCAAGGACACCGCCCTGTTACCGCCGGGAGGGCGACGCTCCCGCGGAGCCGCAAAGCGTTTTCCCACGCTTCGGCTCGGCGGGAGCCTCGCCCTCCCAGGAAACTCATGTTGTCTTGGACGCAACCAACCCCGGCCGTTTTAAACGTCCGACCCTCGAAGACAGAGGGTATGGCAATTCCCGGCCAACAAACAACTTAAAAGGCTGCACGACCTCGATGGGAGAGGTGGTAAGAGGTCGTGACGAGTAACAAACAGATATCACACTTCCCGGAATCCTTAACAACCCAGCCCAAGGCCGACGTTGCTCGCCA
>JBFJVZ010000276.1:0-10873 GCA_041623895.1 Pirellulaceae bacterium
CCCTTCTCTCATTGGTCACCCAATTCCACTGGCCCATTCAACGGGTCGAACTCTGCGCCAAGCTTTTTGTACCAGTCCTTGAGTGCTGCCAGTTCTTTCTTGGCTCGGTATTCGCGATCAACACTGGACTTGATACTTATCCGTCATCGATTCGCGAATCTGCGCGTTGGCGGTTTCGATATTCGCCATGATCTGCGTGATCGTGGTGCCGGCTTGCGCTCTGGATTGGAAACGAACCGGTGTCGCTGCCTGGCCTGCTTGCCGGATCGCGAACTTACCCGCTCCGTAGACGCCGAAGTGGCGGGCTGCGCCGTACGCGGCATTGGTTTCTCTGCGTCTTCCGGAGTTTCCTCCGTAGCCGCCGTACCCGTAGCCGCCGTACCCGTAGCCGCCGCCCTCACCGTTGTTCTGGCTGACGTTGCCAAGTGCACCCTCCCTAGATACGCGACCCGGCGGCGGCGTTCACTTCCTGGATTCCGATTCTCTTCAACGACAGCGAGCCGTTGTGCAGTTGCTGCGAAATGTAACGGCCATATTGCAACATTTCCTTGTCGACCTTCAGACGACAGCGCATCACACTCACAAGATCAGATTCGTCAGCGAAGGATATTGCCGTGGCCATCGCGGTTACCCATCCCCATGCTTACCACATCCGCCACGCGTGCCCGAGAACGGATAGCCGGGAAATCACAGTAAGTACCGCCGTTTTCAGGCAATTCGCTGTTCAATTGCGAACTCGCCGCGGCATCAGATTAAGATAGCGGGACGTGCTTTTCCGTGGTTTTGCTGAACGAATTGCGATGACTGACAACGAAGAATTCATTCAGGAATTTCTAGAAGAGTCCGACGAGAGCCTGGATCAATTGGACCAGGATTTTGTTGCCTTGGAAAGCAATCCGCGCGACGTCGAGCGGCTGGCGAGCGTCTTTCGTGCCATTCACACGATCAAGGGTACCAGCGGATTCTTCGGCTTCTCGAAGCTGGGCGCGATTGCCCACGCCAGCGAAAACTTGCTTGGCCGGCTACGTGACGGCGACTTGCTGCTTGATGAAGAGATCACGTCAACGCTGCTGGAATCGGTTGACGCGATTCGTGAGATCCTGGCCAATATCGAAAAATCAGGAGCGGAAGGGAATCGTGACAATCGCGCGTTGAGTGACAAGCTAACTCGGCTGCTGCAAAAAGAACAAAAGCCGCTTGCCGCAGAACAAGTCAAACAGCCGCCAGTTGCAGCCGACAAGGGCCAAAGTTTTTCTTCGGCACGCGAAGGTCCCACCGCAGCCGAGTCCCCGCTGGAACCGACGGTGGTTGCTAAAGCAGTGCCGCCCGAGCAACCAACAACAGACAGTGCGGTGGATACCGGCGAGGTCAACAGCGATCTTTTTGATGTCGCAGAATCTCCACGGCCAGTCGATGGGTTCAGCTCTGCCGCTCCTGAAGCGCAGTCGGATCAGAAGCCTGATGCGGTAGCGGCGGGTCTTTCCGAGGGTAGCATCCGCGTTGATGTCGGCCTGTTGAACAAGCTAATGAACCTGGTCGGCGAACTCGTACTGGCACGCAACCAATTGTTACGATTCACGCAGCGGGAAGAGGATCGACCGTTCTTGAACTTGACCCAAAGATTGAGCTTGATCGCGACCGAGTTGCAGGAAGGCGTCATGAAAACTCGGATGCAGCCGATCGTCAATGTGTGGGGAAAGTTTCCCAGGGTCGTGCGCGACTTGGCGATCGCCTGCGGCAAAGAAGTGCGACTGGAAATGGAGGGCAAAGAAACGGAATTGGACCGTTCACTGGTCGAGTCGATCAAGGATCCGCTGACGCACTTGATTCGCAATGCGATCGATCACGGTATCGAAGCACCGGCCGCGCGTGTCCAGCGAGGGAAACCGCCGGCCGGCCATCTTTTGCTGCGGGCGTTTCACGAAGGCGGCCAAGTCAATATCGAGATCAGCGATGATGGCGGAGGCATCGATATCCAGCGAGTCAAACGCAAGGCACTCGAACAGAACCTGCTCACACGCCAGCGGATCGACTCGATGAGCGACCAGGAGATCGTCAACTTGATCTTCCATCCTGGTTTTTCGACTGCCGAAGCCGTTACCGATGTCTCGGGACGCGGTGTGGGCATGGACGTGGTCAAGACGAACATCGAAAAAATTGGTGGCACGATCGATTTGCAGAATCGCCCCGGCCAAGGAACCACAGTGCGGGTAAGAATCCCACTGACGCTGGCCATCATTCCGGCTCTGATTGTCAGCAGCGGCGGCAATCGATTTGCGATCCCCCAGGTTAGCCTGCTGGAGCTGTTGAGATTTGAAGGCGACGCGGCGCGGCGAGCGGTTGAGATGGTTCACAACGGGCCGGTTCACCGTTTACGCGGCCGGTTGTTGCCGTTGGTTCATTTGCATCGTGAACTGCAACTCGAAACCACACACTCCGCCGATCGCAACGACCCGCTGCATGTGGTTGTGCTTCATGCGCAGGATTGCACGTTTGGGTTGGTCGTCGATGCAATCAACAATGCCGAAGAGATTGTCGTCAAGCCCCTAAACGCGGCGCTTTCAGCGCTGGAGCTGTTCTCGGGAGCGACGATCATGGGCGACGGTGACGTGGCGTTGATTCTGGATGTGGGCGGATTAGCCCGCCGTGCGGGGATGGCCCTCCAAGAACGGCAGCGATTGCCTGAAGCGGAGGCGACTGTCGTGGAAAGTCGATCGGAGAACGATCAACTGTTGTTGTGCGAATCCGGTGACGGGCGGCGGATCGCGATCCCCTTGGCTCAAGTCGCGCGGCTGGAAGCGTTTTCGATGCGGGTCATTGAACAAGTTGCCGACCGCGAAGTGGTTCAATACCGAGGTCAGATCCTGCCGCTCGTGCGGATGCCCGCCGCTTTCGGCCGATCGTCCGCCGCCAGCGATTCCATCCAGGTTGTGGTTTCGGAGCACAACGACCGCCTGGTGGGTGTTGTGGTGGACAAAATTATCGACGTCGTTTCGGGGCCCGATGACGTTGCAGGCAGACAGCAGGAAAGACAGCAGCGGCCGCAAGCCGCCGCATCAATCGTGATCGATCAACGGGTCACTGAAATCGTCGATTTGACCAACCTGGTTGGAGGGGTCAACGCGGCTTCCGGATGACCAAACGAGTGCCCGGCGGCGCGAATCTGGAGAACGGATCTGATCCAACCAGGCAAGGCATCAAGGCAGACATGACCAACGCACAGACATGACCAACGCACAGACATGACCAACGCACAGTACTGCACCTTTCTGCTTGGCGATTTTTATCTGGGTGTCGATGTCCGCGCGGTCCAAGAGGTGTTGCGGTGTCAGCCGATGACCCGCGTGCCGTTGACGACGGATGTTATCGCCGGGTTGATCAACGTCCGTGGGCAGATCGTGATGGCAATCGATCTGCGGCGGCGTTTGCAGTTGCCGGACGCTTCGCATGAATGTTTGCCGACAAACGTCATTGTCAACACCGACAAAGGTGCGTTCAGTCTGCTGGTTGATGAAGTTTGCGACGTGCTCGAACTGGACGAGTCGAACATGCAACCGCCGCCTGACGCCCTGGACTCGTTGACGCGTGAACTGATCCGGGGCGTGCATCTGCTTGAGGACCGGCTCTTGATGGTGCTGGCGACCGAGAGAATTACCGCCCCCGAGACCCTGAAACAATCGCTCCTTTCTGCCGCTGAGAGGCCCCGTGCGGGGACGGCAAGGGAACCAACATGATCGCGCCACCGCGCGGCCAGGCTATCAAAACACGTGGTGTGACAACTTTGAGGTGCTACCGATGATCCGATTCATTACTGATACTTTTAAAAACAAGCTGCTGTTGGCGCTGTTGGGAGTATCGCTGATCCCCTTGATTGTGATGGGCTGCGCGATGTACTACCTGGCTTCGCAATCCTTGATGCATGAGGCGGCGAACCGACTGGAAGCTGTGCGGACCATCAAAGCCGCCCAGCTCGAAACTTACTTTCAGCTGATCCACGATGAAATCCTGACCTTCTCGGAAAGCCGAATGGTCGCCGAAGCGGCCGAGGGGTTCCAACAGGCGATGACGTCGGCGCGGGAAGAAAACCAGGTCACTCCCGAGCAACTGTCCCAGATGAAGGCTGATTTGCGGACCTATTACGAACTCGAATTCGCGGCCGAGTACCGTGCTCGCACTGAGGGCCAAGAACCAAACGTTGACTTGCTGTTCAACACGCTGGACGACGATTCAATCTACTTGCAGTATCAATACATCAAGAACAACCCACACCCCTTGGGTTCAAAGGATTTGCTGGATGCTGCGGACGATGATTCGCGATACGCGCAGCTGCACGCCGAAATCCACCCAGTGGCTCGCAATTACTTGAAGCGATTTGGTTTTTACGACATTTTCATTGTCGACATCGAAAGTGGCGATGTCATTTACTCGGTATTCAAAGAATTGGATTTTTCCACCTCACTGAAAAACGGTCCCTACGCTTCGACCGGCCTCGGCCGCGCATTCCAGGGGGCCGCCGCGGCGAATCTCAAGGACGACGTCACGTTCGTCGACTACGAAGCGTACACGCCGTCCTACGAAGACGCCGCCAGTTTCTTGGCTTCGCCGATTTTTGATGGTGACCGCAAGGTGGGGGTTGCGGTTTTTCAGCTGCCCATTGGCCGCATCAGTGCGATCATGGCCGAACGGACCGGGTTGGGAGAAACCGGTGAAACTTACGTTGTCGGGCCGGACAAACTGTTCCGCAACGATTCGCGGTTTTTGGATCAGCTGAATGTCAAGACAACGATCATTAACCCGGCGCTGGTCGTTGACTCCGAGTCGACTCGCGGCGCCCTGGGACCGGGCGAAGCGGACACAAAGGTGATTGAAGATTACCGCGGCGAAACCGTGCTCAGCAGCTGGGCTCCGATCAAGGTCCATCAGACGAATCGGCCCGGGGGAGCCGACGTGCGCTGGGCCTTAATGTCAGAAGTTGATCTGGCCGAAGTCCGCGAGCCGATTCGCACGATCATGCGCTACGCCTTGTTCATCTTCATCGCCGCCAGCGCACTGGTGTTGTTCGTGTCCTTCCTGATCGCCAGGCGTTTTAACCGTGAATCCCAACGGCAGGCGAGTTTGGTTGACGGGATTGGCGACAATATCCAGACGCTGGCCAGCGCGTCCGAAGAACTCACATCCGTTAGCGAGCAAATGAGTTCTGCCGCAGAGGAAACGACGGCGCAGGCCGATGTCGTTTCAAACGCAGCGGAGCATCTGAGCGAAAATGCGCAAACCGTCTCCAACGGTATCGACAATCTGAGCGAAAGTATTCGCGAGATTGCGCGGAGTGCCAATGAAGCAGCACGTGTTGCGATTGAATCGGTCGAAGTCGCCTCCAACACGGACGCCACAATTACCAAACTGGGCAACAGCAGCGCCGAAATAGGGGAAGTCATCAAAGTGATCACGTCGATCGCCGAACAAACGAATCTGTTGGCGCTCAACGCCACCATTGAGGCCGCGCGGGCCGGCGAAGCTGGCAAAGGGTTCGCAGTGGTTGCCAACGAGGTCAAGGAACTGGCCCGCGAAACAGCCAAAGCAACCGAAGACATCAGTCGTAAGATTGAAGGTATCCAAAGTGATTCCCAGCGCGCCGTCGAAGCGATTGGCGAAATCAGCGCGATCATTCAAAAAATCAGTGACTTCCAGAACACGATCGCCAGCGCGGTCGAAGAGCAAACGTCGACCACGGTGGAGATCGGACGTAACGTTACGGAAGCCACCAGCGGCGTTGCCGAGATCGCGCACAACATGACCCACGTCGCCCAGGCGGCACACAGCACCGCCGAAGGCGCCGGAAACACGCAGGTTGCAGCTCACGAACTAGCCCGCATGGCCTCCGCCTTGCAGCGTTTGGTCGCCGAATACCAGCAAGCTTGACTGCCGCGCGGAATGCTCGCGGGCCACGCGGTGAGCTGATAAGATGAGCGCTGGGGACGTGATACGTTCCGCCAATGACAGTTTGTCAACCTTCTTGGCAGTTCTGGAGCTCGGGCGATTTTGGCCTATGGACCATGCGAGTTTTAGTGATCGACGATTCGAAACCGGTTCGCGGCATCTTGGCAAAGATGTTCAGTGAGCTTGACTTCGAGGTCACCTTGGCCGCCAACGGACGCGAAGCGATCGCGCGTTTGCAGGAGATCGAAGTACCCCATTTGGTGACGGTCAACTGGAACATGCCGATCATGGACGGACTGGAATTCATACGCACGTTCCGGTCTGATTCTCGCTTCGCTGGACTTCCCTTGATTGTCGTGTCGGCAGAATCGGCGCAAGCCACGGTGGACCGCGCAATGGCTGCCGGCGCAAACGGTTTCTTGGTCAAACCGGTGACCAAGCAGATGATGACCGCGAAGCTGACGAAGCTTGGCATCACGCTCCCGCAGCCGCGAACCTCTGCCCAGCCATCGCCCGCTGATCGACCGTCCCAACCGCAGGCGGTCCCGTCTTCCCAAGCGGGATCGACTGCCCAAACATCGCCGTCGGTTCCGTCTACCAGAGCGGCCCCGCAAAGCCCGTCGTCACCTCGGTCTGCGATTGGTGTGTTGATCGTCGATGACTCGGTCGTTGTCCGGGGTGTGATCTCGTCGCTGCTGGAGCAGGACCGCGACATCGAAGTTACCGGCACTGCGGCCAACGGCAAGATCGGGTTGGAGAAGATCTCGCGATTGAACCCGGACGTTGTCCTGCTGGATATCGAAATGCCGACCATGAACGGCCTGGACATGCTGAAAGAGCTGCGGCAGCGAGATCCGCACCTGCCGGTGATCATGTTCAGCAGTCTGACCGAACGAGGCGCCGCCGCGACCATGGACGCGTTGTTGCTGGGGGCAAACGATTACGTCTGCAAGCCGGGCGGGACGGCGATGCAGGACGCGGAAGCCGGCAAGCAGGCGATTCGCCAGGAACTGATTCCCAAGATCAAGCAGTTCGCTACGGCGCGTGGCAAGCGACCGGCGTCAAAGTCCGCTGCAGTCACTAAACCCGTTCGCCGATCCGTCGTCCAGCATCGCGTCGACGTGGTGGCGATCGGGGTTTCCACCGGTGGACCGCAAGCCCTGGCCCAACTGCTGCCAACGTTTGTTCCGGATTGCCCGGTACCGATCCTGGTCGTGCAACACATGCCGCCGATGTTCACTCGCCATCTTGCTTCGCGACTTGCCGGCACGTTTGACTTGAAGGTTTGCGAGGCTGAACAAGGGTGCCAGCTGCAACCGGGGCACGTGTACATCGCACCGGGCGGGTATCACATGCAAGTCGAGCGTATTGACGCGGGATCGCGGATTCGGCTGAACAAAGATCCGCCGGAAAACGCCTGTCGACCGTCGGTCGATACCTTGCTTCGCAGCGTGGCCGAAACCTATGGTGCGGCCTCGCTGACCGTCGTGCTGACGGGGATGGGTAACGACGGAACGCGTGGTTGCCGTCAGCTGTTTGAATTGGGTGGCCGGATCATCGTTCAAGACGAACAAAGCAGTGTTGTTTGGGGAATGCCGGGCCATGTTGCTGGGCAAGGCTTGGCTGACAAGGTCCTGCCGTTGGGTCAGATCGGAGCGGAAATCACTCGCCGCGTGTGGGCAAAGAGAAGCCGTGTCGTGAATCAGCGCTCGCGTTGAAAGTTTTCTCCCCCAGGACGATACCGTTTACCGGATAAGCTGTTGGAACTTTCGGTGCGAACGATCCTGTCGTCCCACTGGACAAATGAGTCTGCCCACTTTCACTGCCCGACCAGCCGCAAACGAGCACGCTGACCGTGTGCTTGAGAAGCAAGGAATATGACGATCCGCGAAGACAATTTCGTGTTCATTTGCCAGTTGCTGAAACAGCGTGCGGGGATCGTGTTGGGCGCGAACAAGGCGTACCTGGTGAACACACGCTTGATTCCTGTCGCCCGGTGCGCGCAAGTGGACGGCGTGGATGCGTTGATCAATAAACTTAGACTGTCGCCGGATGAAACGTTGCTTCAGGCCGTCGTCGATGCGATGACCACCAACGAAACATCGTTCTTCCGCGATGGAACACCGTTTGACATTTTGGCCGACATTGTGCTTCCTGCCCTGCTCAGACGGCGGGCTACCGAACGGACGATCAATATCTGGTCGGCGGGTTGTGCCAGCGGTCAAGAACCCTATACGATCGCCATCCTCTGGTTGGAACGCTTTGCTCACCTCAGCAATTGGCAGTTGAAGATAACGGCGACCGATATCTCCAACGAGATGCTGGATCGAGCGGCTAAGGGCCGTTACACGGGGTTGGAAGTCAGTCGGGGATTAGCTGCCGAGCACCGCGACAAATACTTCCGAAAAGACGGCCAACACTGGCAGATTGACCAGCGTCTGCAAGCGATGGTGCAGTTCCGGCACTTGAATCTCAGTGGTCTCTGGTCGGCAATGCCCATGATGGACATCGTCCTGATCCGAAACGTGCTTGTCTATTTTGACTTGCCAACTAAAAAGGAGATTCTCAAGAAAATCCGTAACGTACTGCGGCCTGATGGTTATCTCTTCTTGGGCGGCACAGAAACCACGTTGATGATCGATGACGCATTCGATCGTGTCGCGACACCTGCCGGCAGTTATTATTCACTACGCGGTTCGGAACAAACTCGCTAACCTGTAGTCCTGCTGGCGAGTACCGTGATGCTGGAGTACGAGCACGAAAAGAATAAGCCAGCACGAAGCCATCGACACACGCGGGATCTCGGATTGAATCCATGAATGAGTCCGACGACGAACACTTCAAGATCTACCTTGAAGACACCGATCAGCAGGTCCACGCGCTGTGCGCGGCGTTGGCGTCTTGGCAGCAGGACCCTTCGGGCGAAGCCTGGCGAAGAGAATCGTTGCGTTTGTTGCACGCTATGGAGGGCGCCGCGGGTGCGATGGAATTCGAGAATGTCCGCGGCCTGACTCAGCATCTTAGCCGTCAGTTCGATCGAGCCTGTATGCGAGGCGAGCCGATCGATCCAGCGGATATGAAGCGGATATTGCTGGGTGTCGAATTCCTCCGCGATTGCAATGACCGACTGCGGGCCGGTGAATCACTGGACAACTCGGCGGACTTGCTGCGGCAATGCAAGGCGGCCCAAGACCTTGAGTAGACCAGAGCGTGGCATCGAGCAGTGTGATGAAAAAATGCTGCTACGGGGTCATCTGCACGGCCAGGATCGAGACGTCGTCTTTGGGCCCATTCTTGATGCACCACTGCTGCACCGATTCCAGCAGCGATGTCACACCTTTTTCCAAGGGTTCCGATTTTGTGGCGGTGATCACGTCGATCATTCGTTGGTCGCCAAACTCATTCAATTCCTCGTCCATCGCTTCCGGTACGCCGTCGGAGTACAGGAACAATCGGTCGCCGGCATTTAATTTCACGATCCGTTCCTCGAATTCGACATCCTCGACCCAACCGATCGCCATGTCAGCCGCCTCGATCAGTTGGGGTTCTCCGTCGATGGGCTGATGCACGACGGCGGGGTGGCCTGCGGACACGTAACGGAACTCCATCTTCTCCAGGTCCAAGACGCCGTACACCATGGTGAAATAAAGCTCGCCTTGGGCTTCCATTGGAAAGCGGTTATTCAACTCGTACGCCACTTCGGCAGGCGGAACGATGCGAATTTCGGACGAACCGTCAACTTGCCGGACCAGCAGCGAAGACGAAGAAACCTGCGGCGTCAACACGCGACCGATGGTTACCGACAACAACGACGATGCGACACCATGTCCGCTGACATCGACGACAAACGCCGCGATATGGCGGTCATCGAGTGGGAACAAATTAAGGAAGTCGCCGGCCAACTCGTCGCAGGGAAGGTACTTCCAGGCGAACGTTGCCTCCGGGACATCGGGCGTGGTCGTCGGCAGCAACGACTGTTGGATCTTTGCTGCCGCGTCCAGGTCACGTGACATCCGCGCGTTGAGCGTCTCCAGTTCTTCATTCCATTTTGTCAATTGGTCGCGAGCCAGTGACAGTTCTTCGTTGGATCGAATCAGTTCGTTGTTCTTTGCGACGGCGTTCTCGAACGTGGACACCAACAGGTTCAGCACCTGTTGTGTGCCGGCCTTGACCTGGTAGCTTTTGCCGGCCAGCTTCACATCCAGCACTTGTCCGGGGTCATCGTCCCGGCCCAACGGCGTGCTCAGCAGGTCCTCCATGCGAGAGAGTAAATAGTCCGTGTCGTACGGCTTGGTGACGTAGTTATCGGCACCGACGTGCAGCCCACGGATGATGTCTTCAGGCTCGGACAGCGTCGACAGCAGCATCAGCGGGATCGTTTTCAGCTCGGGATCCGACTTGACGGCCTCGCAAAACTCGTAGCCGGACATCTCGGGCATTTCGATATCGGAGATGATCAACGTCGGACGCTGCTGGCGAGTCATCTCCAGAGCGATCTTTCCGTCCACGGCCAAACGCACGGAGTAGCCGGCTTGCTCCAATTTCTTTTTCAGCATCTTGGCTTGGATGCGGCTATCTTCGGCAATCAGGACATCAATCTTGTCGGCCATGGCATTTGCAAGAGTCAAAGGTGCAGCTGGAAATCAAAATAGAAGTGGGGTCGCATTATCCCGTGCCTGCAACCGGATTGCCATCGGACAGGCATTCTCATCGCTTCTCGAGATCAAAGTCGACCCCGAGAGTCGGTCAAATCGATTAGCGGGAACTTTTGCTGGCTGTGTGTTGCGGGGGTGGCACTCGGTGCGTTCGCTCACCCCGGCTACGATGTGCGATCCCTTTGGGATCAAGAAACCTGCGAAACACAACCATTCGACAACTGCGTAGCAGTGGCAGCGTAAAGCCTGGGGCCAGGCTTGCTCGTCTGAGCGAGCATTCC
>JBFJVZ010000277.1:0-10780 GCA_041623895.1 Pirellulaceae bacterium
GGAGGGCGACGCTCCCGCGGAGCCGCGAAGCGATTTCCGGCGCCTCGGCTCGGACGGAGCCTCGCCCTCCCATGAAACTCGTGCTGTCCTGAACGCAACAAACACATCGCCATTGGCCAAAAACACGCCAGCTTTCGGTTAATTAACCATCCCAGCGTCATGCTGCCAGGATAAATCCTGGCCTACGAAAGGGCGTTAAAACGGCAAGCTGCCGCGGAATCGTTCGCCGAATTCGATTAGGTCCGCGACATCAACGTCGCCGTCACCTAATTCATCAAACACAGCATCGAATCCCAATTGCCCTTCGTTCTTTCTGAACGTGGCTCCAAAACCAGTCAAATCGCTGGTGTCGACATCGCGGTCGCCGTTGCTGTCGCCAAAGAACCTGAACAATCCGTCGTCAGCGGTATCGCCGAACCGATAGTCCAGCGGCATCGGGCTGCCGCCCACGACGGCAGCAACCTGAGCGGCGATGACCCGCAATTCGTAATTGCCATCGATCAGCGAATTGGGTGACGCCCCAACACGATCCATGACCGCAGGACCAGGTTGGAAAGTAAGATCAGCCACGGTTTCATCCCCCACCATGCTGGTGTTGACTTGTACGCCGACTAGATCTCCGCTGCCACGATTGGTCAGCACGAACGCCGATTCGGGCGCCGTCACCTGCGTGTTGAAGTAAACCGACAAGGAAGTCACGTTGGAGCGATCTGCGCTGCCGTTGTTAACGTTGACCAGTGTGACGTCTGGAATGGGCAGGATGTCCACCGACCAGCTGACCGACTGTTCCAATTCGTTCAGATCGCGTCGCACCCAGTCGGTCGGATCAAAGGCGCGCGCCGTTATTGAGTGACTGCCATCGGTAAAACCGAAATCGCGTGGACGAAAACTTTCCGCGTTCGCGCCGACGACCAGGTTTCCGTCGACAAACCACTGAACGTCAATAACGGTGGAATCGATCGAATCGACCCACAAAGTTGGATCGGAGTCGACGATCGACCCGCCATTGGGCAACCAATCGTCCAGTGGATCGACAAGGTTGTAGATGTCCAGAATGATTTTCTCGCGACTAACCGCGTCAAAGGGCCGGCCCAGGCTTCGCATCTTGGAGTTGGATGATGGCCGATAGATGCCCTGGTCAAAATACCGAGCTCCCTCGTAGGCAGATATTGTGCCGATCACCGGCTGGTCGTAACCGATCCAGTGGTTCCACTTCGCACCCGACGGATTCGTCGTCACGTTGACTTCGCGCGGTTCGGGCCCGGTGTAATTTGGCGAACCACCGTACTCGTCCGCTAAATCGTCGAAAGAATGAGCGACTTCGTGCAGGGCAACTTCGGTGGCCAGACTGTTTCCACCCGCGTAGACCGCGTACCGCCCGCCACTGCCGCCATACTTTGTGTCGTTCACGGTGACGTATTCCATTTCGCCTGTGAACGGCGCACCAGCGAGCGCCGTAGTTTTTGCCGCATCGACTTTACTGTTCGAGACGCACAGCAAACGCTCGATATTCCCGCAAAAGTAATAGGAGTCAAACGCGGTGTCGACAAAAATTCCTTGCGGCGGCTTATCCGCACCCGATTCATTGGAAATCGTATTGATGCGATGAGCATTGAAAAAGTTTGCGTAACGGGGAAATGGATCCTGCCCGTTGTTGAACATGTGGTTGAGAATCGAATTGACATGATTCACATACGTCGTATCGATCTCGGAGACCGTGTAGCCATCACCCAAAACAATCAAGTCGACGCGATTGGACGAAGGGCCATTGTCGATCACCGTTTGGTACCCGGTCGTCGTTTCCGCGATTGATCCGATGTAGGGGTGCTGGTGAGGCCCGATGTTTTGATCGACAGCGGCTGTTGCTTCGATCGGAGGAGCCGTTTGGATCGGCAGATCCTCCGCCTTCATCACTTGATTCAAGTTACCCGCAAGCAACATCCGCGGCTCGAGGGATTCGATCCTCAAACGATAACGCGGTTTACTTTGTTTGCGTCTGGAATCGTTCATTCACTTCGCTAGCAGTGACTTAGGCGAAGGGGAGATTGTTGCGGAATTGAGTGCCAAAATGGACCAGATCACTGGCGTCGACGTCGTTGTCGCCCAAACCATCGAACAATGGATTGTAATCTATATCGCCGAGATTCTTGCGGAAAGTCTGACCAAACACAGGCAGATCGGTTGTATCAACATCTCGGTCGCCGTCCTGGTCGCCAAAGAAGCGGAAGAACTTGTCGGCTTCTGCGGCCCCGAAAATGTAGTCGGCCGCCATCTGCAATCCGCTGGCAACCGTGGTGATTTGCGCGGCATCGATTCGCAATTCGTAGTTGCCGTCCACCAATGAATTCTCTGTACCGCCAAATCGCTCGACCACGAGCGGATCGGCCCCGAACGTAACCGTGGTCGTTGTCTTGCCGGCACTCGTGGAACTATTGACGTGCAGGTTGCCGACCGGTGTTCCGCCCCCACGTTGGATGATGCTGAAAGCTGAGGCGGGCGCATTGACTTCGGTGCTGAACGGGATCACGATTTCGGAAACGATCGACCGCTGATTGACTCCAGCGTTGATAACCGGATTCGTCTCAACGGTAGGCGGCAAATCAAGATCGATGTTCAGCACTTCCAGCGTATTGCGGCCGGCGGGGTGTCCAGCCGCGATCGCCGACAACTCCACCACCTGGTCGGCATCAAAAACGTTGTCGGCAACAGCGCTGATCGAAAACGACGCACGCTCTTCGCCCGCAGGAATCGTGACACTGGCCGGAACGGTTACCTCATCGGCATTTGTCACCGCCGCAAGAGTGACCGTCAACGAACTTGCGGTCGATCCACTGCGCCGCACATTGGCAACGGTTTGACCGCCTTCTGCCAGCTTTCGCTCACTGATCCCCAACACGATCGGCACGTCACCCACTGTCGATTCAACAATCCCTTCGACCGAAAAGTCATAGTCATTTTCATCGGCATCGTTGTTGGGAATTCGGATTCTTCCGGCATAGTAACCCTCGAACGTTGCATCCAGTTCGACGGTAAATGAATCCGAAGCTCCAGCAGCAAGCGAACTCGGCAGACCCTCGGTGACGAGATAGCCCGTCGGAACATCGATGGGTCCCAGCGTCAGCGTGTCATATCCGTGATTGACCAGGGTGAAGGATTGCGAACGATTCGATCCTGCTTGGATCGTGCTGCCAAAATCGATGGGCGTGTGCCGACCGTCCAAGACGATCGAATTGTCGGGCAGTTCGACACGAATTTCCGCCGCACCGGGTACTGTGACTTCAAACGTGTCCTCGCCCTGCTTGACTCCGTTGACCATGAATTCGATCGTCCAAGTCCCCAACTGCGGGCTCGACGGCAGTGTTCGCCACCAATACCACCATGACCACGAATAACTACTGGTCATGGTCGAACCGGGAGAACTCCAGACCGTGCCGTCAGGCTGCCTCCATACTTGCCCGATGCTGTCGCCGACAGTCAGTCCGGCGTACATACCGATTGAGTAAACGCGCTGTCCTGATTGCTGCGTGTAGGTCTCGACTTCAGAGAATTGTTCTTGGCGATGATCATTGGGCGTATAGTTGGTGATCCCGGTTTCCAGAAGCCTCGGCGAATCAAATACGTAAGTCAGTGGATCGACCATGTAAGTGCCGATGTCATACATCATCTCGACCGTGAATCCATAATGCTGCAAGATAAAGTGCACGTGCGTTCCACTGGAGTTCCCTGAACTGCCCATATAGCCGATGAAGTCACCAGCCTGAACCGTATCGCCAACGTCGACGGTGATCGAATCGCGTCGGAAATGCCAATAGATCGTTCTCCAGCCGCCACCGTGGTCGATGATCACGAAGTTCGCTGGCTGGCCCTGCCACACCGTATTGCGGTCAAATTCGCCGTCATGAACGTCGGTAACCGTTCCATCGGCAGCGGCATACAACTCCATGCCGGCATCTTGCTCGGCAAACGTGAAATCGGCCGGCCCGATGTCCCAGGCATTGTGCCCGTTATAGGAAACCGATCCCCCTGCAAAGTCTTCGATGCCCGACAGAGGATCAACGTCCACATAGTTGGAGACCGCCGTTTCCAAGTAAGGAGTTCCCTCGATTGGCCAAATCAGTTTTTGCGGCAGCGAGGGAGTTGTTGGTGAAAACGTGAACGATGCCGTGTTGTCGCTTTCGTTTGACTCGGCCACCGTACCCAGAGCATCCAGCGTGACCTGGACGTTGTGCGTGCCCGGCGAAGCAAACCACCCGCTCCACCAATAGAACCAGGTTCCCGATCCGAAACCTGCTCCGGTACTGATGACGCCCGTACTTAAGACCACCCCATCCACACTGAAGTGAATTTCATAAAAGGCGTTGGCAGGCAAGTTGCTGGTTGTGAAGTTAACCTGCACGGCAACCTTTTCACCGATGTACGGAGAAGTGATGGCATCGCCGTTGCCGTTGCGCAAATGAGCGCTGGTTAAATGTAAATTGATTCCATTTTCCTGGCTGCCGTCTGTCTCTGAATCAAGTACGCCGGATTCTTGCGGACCGAAGCCGAAGCTCTCCGCAAATATGCCCTCGGGATACTCGTGTTGGTGGTCTTCATCGCTGGCGGCAGATTCGCGATCGTCACTCGGTCCAAAACCTGATTCCAGCGACGGGTGATCTGCCTGACTAGCGCGGTAACTGACATACAAGCGATCATCGGAAAAGTAAAACGGGTTGACTTGATAAGCTCCTGCTGCCGAGCCAACGCGAGCATGAAGACCGTCGGCTGACAATCTTAAGCGAAGTTCTGCCGTAGAATCATCGACGCCCACACCAGAAAACGAATCCCTTGAATCGCGTGAAGCCACGATATTGAACCACGCAAACGTCCCGTCCGGTGCCGGCAAAGCAATTTGCTGCTCTTGGTCTCGAGCCCCGTTCAAAATCTCCGCAAGACTTTCAGCATCAAGAATCGACAACTTGTAATGATCAGCGGGAGCCGACGTGATCGGATCGGATGAAGCCGACGAGTCAGCCTGCCTTACTGTTTGAATCTCCTCGGTCAAAGCCCAGATTCCATCGGTTGACGTCGTCAGCACCGCCGGTCCGATACTTGCGGCCAGTAGATCTCGTCGCTCCAGGGCTTCGGCTCGAAGCGAGCGTTTGGAATGGTTTCGCATCACTGGTAAAAGCCCCCCCTGATTTCTTCGAGACAGACAGTCGTCGCTGGAAAATAATTATCAACGTGGTGTCACGCCGCAAGGGTGGTCAGGGCGATTTCGTGTTGAATCGGCTACGCTCAAGGCGTCTGTGGGTAATGACAAGGGCGTGAGCCCCAGGCTATAACCTAACGTGCCTCCGGCACTGAAGCACCACAACAAATCCTGGCCGACATTTGCGCTGCAATAACCGGGTGCTAACGCATGGCGGCTGATAGTACGCGCGCTGTCCAGCTAAATCGCGCAACTTCAAAACTCACACTTCGGCGTTTTGAACGAATCCTCAGACATTCGAGCTCCATGACCGTTCCTGCACTCAACCCCCGTCAGCGAATCCTGATGGGCCCCGGACCCAGTACCGTTCCGCATCGCATCCTTCGCGCCTTGGGTGCCCCAACACTTGGGCATCTCGATCCGCAGTACATCCAGTACATGGATGAAACTTGCCAGTTGATTCGCGACGTTTATCAGACCAGCAACGCGCTGACTTTTCCTGTTTCCGGCACCGGGATGGCCGGCATGGAAGCGATCCTGGTGAATCTGCTGGAACCGGGTGATGAAGCCATTGTCTGCATCAATGGTGTCTTCGGCGGCCGCATGAAAGACAACATGGAACGTTGCGGCGCAACGGTTCACGCCGTGGAAGTCCCCTGGGGTGAAACCTTCAGCAACGATCAGATCGCCGCCGCGGTCGCGGAACATCCCAGCGCCAAAATGGTCGGGATCGTGCACGCGGAAACCTCCACCGGCGCACATCAAGACGTCTCCGGACTGGCCGCCATCGTTCACGATGCCGGCATGTTGCTGGCAGTCGACACGGTCACGTCGCTGGGCGGTCACGAGGTCAAAGTGGACGAGTGGGGCATCGATGCCGTTTACTCGGGCACGCAAAAATGTTTGTCGTGCCCGCCGGGTCTGTCCCCGGTTTCTTTTTCGGCTCGTGCGATCGAGCGAATGGAAGCCAGAAAGACCAAGGTAAGAAGCTGGTACTTGGACGTATCGATGTTAAAGAATTACTACATGGGCGAAGGCGGCCGTGCTTATCATCACACTGCGCCGGTCAACATGGTGTACGCGCTGCGCGAAGCCCTGTCGATTGTCGTCGAAGAAGGGCTCCAGGCTCGCATCGCCCGCCACCGAGAAATGCATGTGTTGCTTCGTGCCGGTCTGGAAGAACTGGGACTAACCTACATTCCCAAACAGTCGCTGTGCACCTTGAATTGTGTAGCCGTTCCCGAGGGCGTTGATGAAGCGGCGATCCGAAAAAGGTTGCTGATCGATTATGATATAGAGATCGGCGGAGGCCTGGGGGTCTTTGCCGGCAAAGCCTGGCGGATCGGGTTGATGGGACACACGGCAACGAAACGTAATGTGACCACCTTGTTGGCGGCGCTCAAAGACTGCCTGGCGTCGTAAACTGATCCGCAACTGAGAGGTAACTCAAGAGGAATCATTCCTTTGCCCACCACTGAAGCACACAGCAATCTGACTGGACTTGCCGATCTGTTCCCTGGCGATCGTTTCGTCCGCGACGCAGCGTTTCAAGCCGCCTTTGAATCAGATGGACTGACTGCCTTTCGGGAAAAACCGCTTGCCGTTGTCTTTCCAGAAACGCAGGACGAAGTCATCGCTGCCGTACGATGGTGTCACGATCACGCCGTTCCTTTCGTGGCCCGCGGCAGCGGCACGAGTCTGTCGGGCGGCTCGATGCCGGTTGCCGGAGGTATCGTGATCGCGCTGAATCGACTGAAAAAGATTTTGCGGCTCGATCCCGATCAACGCATCGCCGTGGTCGAACCGGGCGTCGTTAATTTGGACGTCTCAGCAGCCGCCGCGCCGCATGGTTTGTATTACGCACCTGATCCATCCAGCCAGACGATCTGCACGATCGGTGGCAACGTTGCCTTCAATTCGGGCGGCGCGCACTGCCTGAAATACGGCATGACGTCCAACCACGTCCTCGGCTTGAAAGCGGTACTCGCCAGCGGAGAAGTCGTGACCATGGGCGGGTCAAGCCTCGAGTCGGTTGGTCCCGATTACACCGGTTTGTTCTGCGGCAGCGAAGGCCTGTTCGGGATCGCGCTGGAAATCACGCTCCGCCTGTTACCAAAGCCGGAGATGTTCCACACCGTGTTGGTTGGCTACAAGTCGCTGCAAGCCGCAGGCGATGCTGTCTCAGCAATCGTTGACTCGGGCCTGCTGCCGGGCGCCATGGAGATCATGGACGCATTGTCGATTGAAGCAGCCGAAGCAGCCGTCGCTTGCGGATACCCGCCCGGTGCCGTTGCCGTGCTGATTGTCGAGTTGGAAGGACCAACAGAAAAGATCGACGCGGAACGGCGGCAACTCGATTCGATCATCGAGACAACAGGGCCCTTCGCCCAACGCGTGGCGGTGGACGAAGCCGATCGTTTGTCGATTTGGAAAGGCCGCAAGTCCGCATTTTCCGCCGTCGGACGCTTGAGCCCCGATTTTCTGGTGCAAGACGGTGTCGTACCCCGTAAACGATTGGGCGAAGCGTTGGTTCGCATCGAAGAACTTTCCCGCCATGCCGGCATTCGGGTCGCGAATGTCTTTCATGCCGGTGACGGCAACCTGCACCCCTTGATCATGTTTGACGGAACAGAACAAGGCGCGTTGGAACGAGCCGAAGCACTTGCCGCGCAGATCTTGCGGATGTGCATCGAAATGGGTGGCTCGATCACCGGCGAACATGGCGTGGGCATGGAAAAACGCGACTACTTGCCTGAAATGTTCGACGAATCAACGGTTGCCATGTTTCACCGGCTGCGCGCTGCTTTTGATCCAAAGACAATTTCCAATCCCGGTAAGATGTTTCCCGGCAAGGAAGCGCCGGCGCTGTCGACCGTCGGCCTGCATCCCCTTGAACAAGCGGGTGTGATCAGCCGTGAATAGTGTCATCGCTGAACCTGAATCGATCGATGACTTACGGGCGATTGTCAAAGCATCGTCGACGCTGCTTCCCGTCGGCAAGCAATCCAAACCACCGCTCAGCGGCGGAACCGATGCGCAGCTGGTCTCGCTCGCCAGGTTCAGCGGGATCACGCAATACGAACCCTCGGAGTTTACCTTCACCGCCAAAGCGGGCACGAAGCTCAGCGAGATCAACGCGACGTTGGCGGAAAAAGGTCAGTATCTGCCGTTTGATCCACTGCTGGCGGATCGGGGCGCAACAATCGCGGGCACCGTCGCTGCCGGCTTGTCCGGACCGGGCCGACAACGTTATGGCGGCATCCGCGATTTCCTCTTGGGCGTCCAATTCATCTCCAGCGATGGTGCCGTGATCAATTCAGGCGGCAAAGTGGTCAAGAACGCGGCCGGCTTCGACATCCCAAAATTACTGGTCGGCAGCCTCGGCCGGCTTGGCGTGATGACCGAATTAACATTCAAAGTCTTTCCGCGGCCGCCACAGATGCTGACGCTACGCGTTGCCTGCGAATCCCACCAAACGGCGATGCAGCGAATCGCCAGGGCAGCCAATTCTCGGTGGGAATTCGATGCGATCGATTACCTGCCGGGCGATGCAGTGTTTCTTCGTCTGGGCGGTCCAGCTGAGGCTATCGAGGTCCTTGCCGACGATATCAATAACGAGTGGCCCGGGGATGTTTCCCGTCTCGATCCATCCGAGGCAGAATCGGTCTGGCGTCAAGTTTGCGAGCTCCAGCCGCGAGATGAATCGACGTTCGTTGCCAAAATTCCTTCCTCCGCAGAGCAATTTTTGTCGCTGCAAACATTAGTCGAATCGCGCGATGACATGCGGACGCACCTAAGTGTGGCCGGCGCGGTCGTCTGGGTTTGGCTCGACGATGAAGATGCCGTGACGGCATTGAATCAACAGCTGGCAGCAGCGAATCAGTGCGGATTGTTGGTGATTGGCAACGAGTCTTGCCACAAATGGATTGGCAAACGGCCGGCCAGCGAAATGGAAACCAGAATCCACGCAGCGTTGGATCCGGCAGGAAAATTTGCACCTTGGTAGACGCTTCGGCTCGGCGGGAGCCTCGCCCTCCCCAAGACAGAAAAGCCAAAAAGAGAACACAAACGTGTTACACAAAATCCGACCAGACGATCACGGTCCCTTGGGCAAAGAAATGGCCGAAGCTGTCAGCACCTGCGTGCACTGCGGGTTTTGCCTGGCTGCTTGTCCCACCTATCAGGAACTTGGCCAAGAAGCCGACTCGCCGCGCGGCCGCATCGTGCTGATGAAAGAAGTTCTGGAAGGAACGCTGCCCGCCGAGACAGCGCTGCCCCACATCGATCCCTGCCTTGGCTGTTTGGCTTGTGAGCCTGCGTGTCCATCCGGTGTCCCATATCGAAACCTGATCAGTCCCTTTCGCGCGCTCACCTCGCAGAATCGCAAACGAACCTTGGCTGAACGATTCCGCCGCACGATTGCTCAGCTGACATTACCGTACCCAAATCGTTTTCGACTGGCAGCACTTTCGGGAAAGCTTGCCAAACCGCTGGCCGGCATGATGCCGAAATCTCTTCGCGTGATGCTGGATTTATTGCCCGGCAATCTGCCGGCGAAACAAACTTGGGACGAATCCTATCCGGCCAAGTCAAATTCCCGGGCGCGTGTGGCGTTGTTGACCGGGTGCGCGCAGAGCGTGCTTGATCCGGACATCAATACGGCAACGATCGATGTTTTGACGCGCAACGGTGTTGATGTCGTCGTGCCAAAATCGCAAACCTGCTGCGGCGCTCTCTCCTGGCATGTGGGGAACATCAAGCAGGCGCGCCGATTCGCCGAAGCCAACTTGGATGCCTTTCCAACCGACGTGGATGCGATCGTTACCAATGCAGCCGGCTGCGGATCGGGCATGCACGAGTATCAGCTGATCCTAAAAGGCACGAAGCACGAAAGTCGCGCTCAAGAGTTTTGCCATCGTGTGGTTGATGTCTCGGTGTTTCTCGCCAGGTTGAACGATCTGGCCGAAGTCCCCGATAGCGGCCGGACAATCACCATCGCCTACCACGATGCTTGTCATCTAGCCAATGCTCAGGGCGTGCGCTCGGAGCCTCGTCAATTGTTGCGGATGATCCCCGGGGTCGAGCTGAAAGAGATTTCCAATGCGCATCTTTGTTGCGGATCGGCCGGGACTTACAACATCGACCAGCCTGAAATCGCCGCATCACTTGGCGTTCAAAAAACCGAAAGCATCATTGCCACCGGCGCGGAGATGGTAGCGACAGGAAACATTGGCTGCATGACACAACTGGCCAACCATTTATCCAAACGGGGATCGAGGACTGTGGTGCGTCACACGATGCAAGTGCTGCGCGATGCGTACCAACGGACGTTGTGAGAACCTTTCGGCATCTCCAGATGTAGGCCAGGACTTGTCCTGGCAATAAGGCGCCAGGACAAGGAGAGCGTCCGGCTTAGTAGCTGCTGCTCAATAATCATGGAATAAGATAGCGGTGGAAGCGTAAATCTGGACCGCCCCCAAACAGCAGGTTCGCATCCAATAAGCTGCGGAGCAGCGAAAGCGTAAAGCCTGGGGTGAGCCAACGAGCGACAGCGAAGTTGGTGTAACCCCAGGAACACGACCGGCAGCATAC
>JBFJVZ010000278.1:0-10776 GCA_041623895.1 Pirellulaceae bacterium
GAGCCTTGGTTGCGTGGTGTATGAAGTGTCATAACTCCAATACATAGCGGAACTAAGGCTTTCGCGCTATAGGGGCAAACGAATCTCCGGATGCAATTTCCGGGCTAACCCGGACACTCTCCAAGTCCTGGCCTACCGATGATCCCACATCAATGATGAAATCGCTCTAGCCAATCTTCGTCTTGGTGATCTCCGTAGGACCTGTCCTGGCAGCCCAGTCCGGCGAGATTCCTGGACTGCAAATTCTTTCCCTTCACTTTAACTGGTGTGCTGTCGCCACGGCATCGGCATCGTGGGCGGGTTGCGATGATGGCTCTTGCGCTGGTCCTTGGGGCGATCTTTGAACCACGTTACCAGCTGCACTAACTGCTTGACCGCTTCGTCGTAAGCAGCTTTTCCTTTCTCGACCGTCGCCAGTTCGGCTTCACCCAGGACTCCAGTGTCGGAATAACTGCTGGTCCAAGAGACAATCGTCGCCGGCCCCTGACACATCAGATCGACGTAATTGAAAGGACTGTTCTCTTCGTTAAAGGAAATGGTCCCGTTCTTAATCTTGTCTTTCCGCACGTTGTCTTCGTCCAGATACAGATACAGCGACGTTTCCAGCTCGCAGGCATGGGCACAACCACCTGGAAACTTGCTCTCACGCCAGTTTGTCATGAATTCTTTGTCGACGCTTAGCAACTCCCACCAGGCGGCCAGAATGCATTCCGCATCGGTCTCCAAATTGGTTCGCCGGGCGACCAGGTTCAGGTTCGGCATGTTCGAACCATGACCGTTCAACAAGATGATCTTCTTGAATCCGTGATACGCCAGGCTGCGCGTGATATCCAGCACGTGATTCATGAAGTTCTGGTAGTCGCTGTTGATCGTACCCGGGAAGTCCATCACGTGACCGGTATAACCGTAGGCCACGATCGGCAACACCAGCATCTTTTCCGGTGCCAGTTGTCCCGCTCCTTTGGCGATTCCGGTGGGGCAAACCAGATCGACATCCAAAGGCAAGTGAGGTCCGTGCTGTTCCACCGCACCGCAAGGAACGATGCAAACCTTGCCCAGATCGATGGCATCGTTGATTTCTGGCCAAGTCAGTTTTTCGTATCGGTATTCGCTTTCGGCTCTTGATGTCATCATATTTCTCAATCGTTACCAGAAGAATGTGAACAGAACGGACGCCGTCAAGGCAATCAAAGCAATGGCCAATTTCTCTGGAGAGAACCATCGCGACGGTGGACGATCAAAGGGATATTCAGGAAGCGGTTTCAGCGAACTGCTACTGGATTGCAACCAACCCGATTGCCCAGACGGCCTGTGTGGAAGATTCTCTAACGAGCACTTGCCGTACACAAGCGTTGCCAGCAGCGCACCGCCCGCTGTAAACGCCATTGCCCACAGCAGTGCGGGCCAGCGGCCAGTAAACCAGGCATCCAGCCAGGAGATATCAACTATTTCACGGTCGACCAAGGCAATCACGCCATAGAACGCCCCCGTAACGATTCCCGCAATACCCGACCTGGAGTGCGCGCGGGTAAAGATGCCGATTAGATAAATGGTGAACAACGGCGTCACAAACACGGGGATCAATGTCAGAAACGCTTGCAACATCGTTTCTTTTGAACCAATGAAGGGCAAATAGGCGAATCCCAGCCCCAGAATTACGACCGTGGCCAGGCGGCTTACTTTCACGTAATGTGCGTCATCGCGGTCGGTCGCGATCAACCGAGCATAGATATCTCGAGTGAACAATGCCGACAGTGACGAGCCCATGGAATCGAATGTACTGATCGCCGCCGCCACGATTCCCGCGACCACGATTCCCTTCAAGCCGACTCCCAGGTACAGATCAGCCATATGGGGATAAAGTTGATCGGGCGAGTCGAACTCTGGAAACAAGGCGCGGCCAAACACTCCCAGCGAAGCACATCCGACCATGATTGGCATGCTGATTGTCGCTCCGAACAGCGCAGCCATCTTCATGTCCCACAACGATCGAGCACCCGCCAATCGCATCGTTTGACTGTGATTCACGCTCCAGTAGCCACAAGCGATGATGATCCAGCCGATCGCAACCACCAACGGCGAAGTGTTGTCGCCGTCGCCGCGGTACCGGCCCATGTGCATCAGATCCGATGCAGGCTTGCTGTCTTCGATCTGTATGCCTGCCAGCATGTTTCGCGTGGCCGACCAACCACCCGCCGCATTCCAAACGGCAGCAAAGATGACGCCCATGGCGACAAACATGATGATGCCTTGAAGCGCGTCGGTCATCACCACCGACTTCAAGCCACCCAGCGAAGTGTAAATCGCGGCAAACGCAACCAGCACGACAATCAAGCTCCAAGCGATACCGCTGCCCAATCCCAGCAGCCCGGTGAGCAATAAGTAGAGCGACCAGATCATCAACCCCAGCATGCTGCTTCGGTATTGAATCTGAATCAGTGCGCTCAGAACTCGCGCGGTTGGTCCAAACCGGGCTTCCAAGTACTCCGCGTTGGTAAACTGCCCCGACCGAGCCATTGCCGGAACCAGAAAGAAGGCTGCAAAGCTGGCGCCCAGCAAACTGCCGAGCGTGTGCACCATGATGATGTGCAGTCCTTCTTTGTAAGTCGTCCCGGTAAGCGACACCAGGTCCGCGTTATCGACGTTCGTGGCGAACATCGACAACCCGATTGCCCACCAGGCCAACGAGCGTCTGCCTAAAAACCAGTCCTCGCTGGTCTTCGCTCCACGTGCAACGACCAGTCCGTACACGATCACCGAACCATTGAGAACAAAGACGATCAGCCAGTCGATCCAGGTCACGTCACAGCACCGAAGGAGTAAGTTTCATTCCTCCGGTAAACTTCGCGATGCCGTCTGCATTCCACTTCATCCCCAGCCCCGGTTCGCTGGGAATGGGGATCATCCCATCTTCCGTCAGCCGGATCGGCTCCAGCATCAAATCCTCGATGTACGGTGCCGGCGTCAGATACTCGACCCACCGCGCGCTGCCTGCGGCCGCCACCAGTTGCAAATCGGCTGCCAATCCGACCGCCGTATTCCAACCATGAGGAACAAACAGAATCGAATGATCGTCAGCGTACTGGGCGATCCGATGTTCCTCGCTGATCCCACCAACTTTGGTAACATCCGGTTGAACATAATCGACCGCACGTCGCTGGAACCAGGGTATGAATGATTGCCGACGCGTCAACACTTCGCAGGCCGCGATCGGAACGGGCGAGTTTTCGGTTAGTCGAACGTAACCATCCAAGTCGTCAGGCCGCAACGGTTCCTCGAACCAGGTGACGTCGTAATCGGCCAGCATCTTCGATGTATTCCAAGCCCACTTATAGCCGTGTTGCCAAAACGCATCGCTGCCACCGGCATCGACCATCAGTTCAACATCTGCACCAATTGTCTCGCGAGCAACTTTAACGGTCGCCTCGTCGGTCCGGGCATCGACGCGACCAAACGGTCCCCAGCCAATCTTGAAGGCGCGAAACCCGCGCTGCAATCCTGCTTCCAACGACGCGCGAAGCTTTGCCGGTTCGTCCATCAATACTGAACCGTAGGGCTTGATCGTCTCCCGATACCGTCCACCCAACAAGCGACTGATCGGTTGACTGGTGACCTTTCCCAAAATGTCCCAAAGCGCGATATCGACCCCGGAAATTGCATGAGTGATCGCACCGCCGCGTCCTTGCCAAAACGATTGCTGATGCAGGTTTTCGCTTGTCGCGGTTGGATCGATCGCCGAAGAGCCAATCAAAAAGTGACGAACGACATCCAGGGCGCCTTGAATCAGTTTTTCCGAAGTGAACACACTACCCAGACCAGTCACGCCTTCATCGGTCACAACTTCCAAAAGGGTGTGTAAATTGTTCTCGGAATCGAGAAATCGCTCGTCCCAGCCCCCGTCCGGAGTCGCACCGCGGAGCGGCAGCAAACGAATGTCCTTGATCTTCATCCTGTCCCACGTTCCAAGCCATAAATTCAGCGGATCATGACGGCCAGTATACCTCTGTCGATGGCCCCGTGGTCTCGAGTGACTTTGGCAATGCTGCTGCCAGGACAAGGGGAGCGTCCGGCTTAGCAAGGAACGACCGGCAGACAAAGTCTCGATTGACTGCAACCCCAGGCCTGCATTTGCTCACGGAACTCGCTCTGCTTAGAGCATTTTCAGATATCTCGTAGGCCAGGACTTGTCCTGGCAATAAGGCGCCAGGACAAGTCCTGGCCTACCGATGATCCCACTTCTTGATGCTTGTTGAGCAGCAGTTCCTAACTAAGCCGGACACTCACCCTGTCCTGGCAATCCTGCTGCCAGGACACCCTGTCCTGGCCTACGACTAGTCCTGGCCTACGCTAATCCACACCGGGACGGCCGCCAGCTAATACAATGAAGCGTTCATCCAGGCACGCGTTGCTGCCTCTTCCCCCCAAACCAAACGAGATAACCGACAACGTGACTATCAAATCAACTTACCCAATGGCTGGTGTTTTCGGACTGCTGCTCTGCCTCTCGCTGCACGCCGGATTTGCGGTCGCCCGAGAACCAGATGCGAAAAAGCTGCAAGTCTTTATCCTTGCGGGGCAATCCAACATGGTGGGACATGCCAATTACATTACCATTCCTCGACTTTTCGCTGATCCGCGTCCAGAAGTGCAAGAACTGGCATCGCTGGTTTTCAAGCAAGGCATGAAAGTCAGCCGAGAAACGGTCGATCAGCAGATCGCGACCAGAATCGCGCGCGATAAGATCAACGGCGATCTGCGTTCCAAAGCGATCGAGGGAGAAGAGGCGATCGAGGCCGCTCAAGCGGAGATCAAATCGCTGCAAGCAAAATACGATGAACAGACCAAAGCAATCAAAGACACATTTGCCGTTTCGGATCGCGTCTACATCAGCTCCATCGCTGATAACAATCGCCGATCTGGTCCGCTAACCATTGGATTTGGGGCAAGCCCCGATAAGATCGGGCCGGAGTTGGGCTTTGGCATGTCGCTGGCTCGAAAAATAGACAGCCCCATTCTGATTATCAAAACTTCTTGGGGCGGAAAGTCTTTGCATTACAACTTCCGCCCGCCGTCGGCCGGACCTTACACGCTGAGCGACAAAGAACGGACGGCCGACAACCCCGACAAGATCAAACAAGACGCTGGTCTTAACTACCGCATGATGACGGCCAAGGTCAGGGAAGTGCTTGGCAATCTAAAAGATGCTCACCCCGATTACGACGAAAACGCGGGCTACGAGATCGCCGGCTTCGTTTGGTTTCAGGGATTCAACGACCAGTTCTCGCCGGCATTTCGTGATAATTACAAAGACAACATGATTGCCTTTATCAAAGACATTCGCAAAGAGTTCCAGGTCCCGAACATGCCGTTTGTAATCGGCGTAATGGGAACGGGAATCACTGAGGAGAAAGTCGGCGAAAACGCTGTCTCCGTCGCCCAACGGGAAGCGGCGACATTTCCGGAATTCAAGGACAACGTAGCTTCGGTAGAAAGCTACCAGGTTTACGATTTGAGCGCACTGGAAGTATTCCAAAAGGGCTGGCAAAATCACTTTGCCGAGTGGTGCGCCGTGGGCAGCGACCGGCCCTACCATTATCTTGGCAGTGGAAAATTCTTCGTCCGCTTTGGCGATGCACTGGCAACATCCATGGCCGGGCTGATTGGTAAACAATAGAGATTTCGCGGCGTCGATGGGCGTTGATTCGCCAAAGAACCGTAAGCAAATGGGAACGATCAAACAAGCTTTCCGCAAGCCAACATTGCTCTGGTTTGTCTGCTGGTTTGTTTGTTGGTTCAGTTTTCCAGCGGTCGTTGCTGCGGAGAACAACGACAATGATTTTTTCGAATCGCGGATACGACCGCTGCTGATCACACATTGCCTTGCATGCCACGGAGAGAAGAAACAAGAGTCTGGGCTGCGTCTCGATTCACGGGCTGGGATTCTTAGTGGCGGCGAAAGCGGACCCGCGGCGCGACCGAATCAACCCGAGGCAAGCCTGATCGTGCAAGTGATTCGGCAGACGGGCGATGTGCAGATGCCACCGGACGGAAAACTTTCGCCGGATCAGATCGACGCGATCAGCAACTGGATCCAACGTGGCCTGCCGTGGCCAGATTCAAGTCCTGTTCCAGCTCAAGCCGCATCACCCGATCCGAAATCACACTGGGCGTTTCAACAGGTTCAACATCCGCGCCCGCCAGCGGTAAAGGACCAAAATTGGCCGATCACGAAAATTGATCACTTTGTGTTGGCCCGCCTGGAAGCCAACAAGCTTACGCCGGCAGACCAGGCCTCACCCACAACTTTGATTCGCCGCGCGACTTTTGATCTGCTCGGACTGCCGCCAACCGCCGAGCAGGTCACCGCATTCGAATCGGCGTCGCGTGATGACCCGCAGACTGCATGGACAGCGCTGATCGACCGACTGCTAGACTCCCCGCACTACGGAGAACGTCAGGCGAGACACTGGTTAGACGTGGCCCGATACGCTGATAACAAAGGCTATGTTTTCTTCGAACAAAAGGATTACCCTTGGGCATGGACGTATCGTGACTGGGTCATCCAGGCCTTTAATGACGACTTGCCGTATGACCAGTTTTTGCTGTGGCAACTCGCAGCCGACAAGATCAAAGTTGACGACCCTGGATCGCTGGCCGCGATGGGGTTTCTAACTGTCGGGCCGCGATTCATGAACAACACTCACGACGTCATCGACGACCGGATTGATGTCGTCACGCGAGGTTTGTTGGGGCTAACCGTGACGTGTGCTCGCTGCCATGACCACAAATTCGACCCGGTACCGCAGGAAGACTACTACTCGCTGTACGGAATCTTTCGCAGTTCGATTGAGCCGATGTTGCCCCCGCTGATCCAACGGGTTCCTGACAGCGAACAGTATCGCAGCTTTGAAGCAGGCCTGCAGCAGCGAATCACGAAACTGGAGACGTTCATCGACTCGCAGCGCGAAGCCATGATGGATGGCGCCCGCACGCGGGCCGCAGAATATCTGCTGGCTGTCCACCACAAGCGGAATCACCCGACCACTGAAAACTTCATGCTGCTGACGGAAAAAGGAGCACTCATTCCCGCGATGGTCCACCGCTGGGAAGTTTATTTGAGAACGGCCAAACGCAACGGCGACCCGGTTTGGAGCCTCTGGCATCGCTTTTCCAATTTGCCTGAAGCAAACTTTGCAGTGCTTGCGGCAAAGCTTTCAGTATCGTTGCCGGCCGAAGTGGCGAACGTGAATCCACTTGTACAAAAAGCGTTTGCGTCCGATCCACCAAATTCGATGGAGGATGTCGCGAAGACCTATGCGGAACTATTGAATCGAATCGATGCTCTCTGGCGGCAGCAATTGGAAGGCGGTGAAGTCGCAAAGACGCGACTGGATGACGACGCGGCCGAGCAGATTCGGCAAGTTTTTTACGGAGCCGGGTCACCGCCAATGGTGCCCCGTGAATTGAGCTGGGGATTTCTGGACCTGCTGCCCGACCGGCCGACGCAGGGCGAGTTCAAGAAACTGCTGGGAGAGGTTGAAAAGTTCCGCACTTCGGGGGCCGGTGCGCCGCCTCGCGCCATGGTGCTGGTTGATTCGCAGGAGCCGTACGAACCTGTCGTGTTCGCACGCGGTAACCCCAACCGGGAAGGCGACCGAGTTCCACGCCGCTTCCTGAAAGTGCTATCGGAAGATGAGCGGCCAACATTCCAAGACGGAAGTGGCCGCCTTGAACTGGCCCGCGCAATCATCGCTCCAAACAATCCGCTCACCGCGCGGGTCTTTGTCAATCGAATCTGGCAACAGCACTTCGGCAGAGGGCTCGTCCAGACCGCCAGCGACTTTGGGCTCCGCAGTTCACCTCCATCGCATCCTGAATTACTGGACTTTCTGGCTGCAGAATTCGTTGCCAGTGGCTGGTCGGTTAAGAAACTACATCGGCTGATCATGACCTCGGCGGTGTACAAACAGTCCAGCGACGTTGCCCGCTCCGCGCAACAGGGCGCAATGCAAATTGATTCAGCGAACCATCTCTTGTGGAAATTTCCGCGGCGGCGGCTTGACTTCGAGTCGATGCGGGATGCACACCTTGCCGTCGCTCAATCGCTCGATACAACGCTCGGCGGACCGCCGGTCAGAATATTGAATGGCTATCACCGCCGCCGCACAATTTACGGCTTTGTCGATCGCATGGACCTGCCGGGACTGATGCGGACTTTTGATTTTCCTGAGCCGGCTGCGACGAGCCCCGGGCGCGAGGTCACGACGATCCCCCAACAAGCGTTATTCTTCTTGAATCACGAATTCGTCGCCGAGACAGCACGGCGGGTCCTCCGCCGCGGCGATGTAAAGCAGCTGATGGATCATTCCGACAAGTTGGATCGAATTCATCGCGTCCTGTTTGGTCGGAAACCAACAACGTTTGAGCGATTGTTGGCCGACGCATTTCTTAACCGCAAAGAGAATGTGCAAGAGCCGAAACACTGGGCTTACGGTTACGGCAGCGTCGACGAGGAATCGATGCGAGTGATGAGGTTTGCCGAACTGAAACACTGGACAGGCTCGCGCTGGCAGGCCGGGCCAAACCTTCCCGATCCAAAACTCGGCTGGCTGTTCCACGATCGAACGGGTGGACACCCGGCTGCTTCGCACGATCGTTGCTTTATCCGACGCTGGACCGCGCCGGTGTCAGGAGTTTTTGAGATTGACGGCAAGCTTGCGCATCGGCCCGAGCCGGGCAATGGCGTACGAGGCCGCGTGATCAGCAGTCACGATGGTCTGCTGGGCCAGTGGACTGTGGATCAGTCGGAATCGGAAACGAAGATCGAAAAGGTAGCGGTTCAGGCTGGGCAAACGATCGATTTCGTCGTGGACTTTCAAGAACAGATTCTGCATGACGAATTTGAATGGCCGATAATCATTCGGCTCACCGATTCAGACAGCCAATGGGATTCGCAAAAAGATTTTGTCGGACCCGGCTCCGATCCATGGGCCGATTATGTCCACGCACTCTTGATGACCAACGAGTTTGCGTTTGTCGAGTAGAATGAAACCGCCGAACATCGAACAGGGCTGTGACAAGAAAGCAGAGCGCGGCGCCGCCCTGGGGTTCAAGGCAACCATGAATCCAAGGCCGTAAAACGCGTTCCCCGCGGCGACCACAAGACCTCGAAACTCTCTCCAAAACAGAAGCATTGAGCACTAACAAGTCGACTCCGCTGACTAGCCCTCTTTCCCGGCGTGAGCTCCTGCGTCGATCGGGAATGGGCTTTGGCATGCTCGGTCTTGCCGGGCTGTTAAGTGACGAGCGGGCGGAGGCTGGCAGCGATAACGTGCTCGCAGAAAAACCAGCACACTTTGAGCCAAAAGCCAAACGTGTCGTTCATCTTTTTATGAATGGCGGCCCGTCGCAGGTCGACACGTTCGACTACAAACCGGAACTGGGCAAACGGCACGGCCAACCGATGCCCACAGGTAACCTTCGCACGGAACGGCTAACCGGCGGGATTATGAAATCGCCCTTCGAGTTCCGGCGACGGGGCGAGTCAGGTCTTTGGGTCAGCAAACTGTTTGAGAAGACAGCTGGTTGCATTGACGACATCGCCGTGATCCGTTCGATGTATGCCGAAGTTCCCAACCACGAGCCATCGTTGATGCTGATGAATTGCGGTGACGGGCGGCTTCCTCGACCAAGCTTTGGAGCCTGGACCACATACGGCCTGGGAACTGAAAACCAGAATCTGCCAGCATTCGTTGCCATGTGCCCCGGCGGTTATCCGATTGTCTCCACCCGGAATTGGCGTTCGGCGTTTCTGCCGGGAGCCTGTCAGGGGACTTACATTGACACAAAGAATACCGAAGTCACAAAATTGATCGAGAACATTGAAAACGGTCGGCTCAACCTTTCCCAGCAACGCCGGCAACTTGATCTCGTCCGCGCTTACAATCAACAACATGCGTTAAGTCGACATGATCCTCAACTCGAAGCCCGCATCGAGTCGTTCGAGCTTGCCTATCGGATGCAGTCCGAAGCAGCGGAAGCGTTCGACGTCAGCCGCGAACCAAAACATATCCAGGAACTGTACGGCTCGGGAACGCACGGCAGGCAGTTGTTGATCACTCGACGATTGCTGGAGCGCGGTGTGCGATTCATCCAGGTTTGGAGTGGAGGCGGCCAGCCTTGGGACAACCACAATGGCTTGGAAAAGAACCACCAAAAATTGGCACTCGAGTGGGACGGACCAATCGCTGCATTTCTGCGTGATCTGAAGCAGCGCGGCATGCTCGAGTCCACATTGATCTTGTGGGGCGGCGAGTTCGGTCGCACACCGGTTGCCGAAAAGCCCGCCCTGGACGGTCGTGATCACAATCATTACGGCTTCACGTGCTGGCTGGCCGGCGGTGGAGTTCGCGGCGGACAGGCCTACGGAGCGACCGATGATTTCGGGTTCCGTGCTGTCCAAAACCCGATGTCGGTGCACGATCTTCACGCCACCATGCTGCACCTGCTGGGCATTGACCACAAACGACTGACGTACCGTTATGCAGGTCGCGATTTCCGGCTCACCGACGTGCATGGCAACGTGGTTCAAGAAATCTTGGCGTGATTACTTTCTAACAAGAAACATTCAACATGAAATACAAATCCCGAATTGTCCTGCTGATCGCCACGCTCTGGTTAGCGTTGGCAACGCCGCGAATATCGTGGGCCGAAGATGACTTTAAGCCAATGTTCAACGGCAAGGATTTATCCGGTTGGATATTGACCAACACACCC
>JBFJVZ010000279.1:0-10741 GCA_041623895.1 Pirellulaceae bacterium
GATTATCGCATAGCAGAACACATGCTTTTTAACCTGGACAAAGATGTGGGCGAATCGAATGACGTCGCCGCCAAGCATCCCGATGTCGTCGAAGAATTGTTGGAACTGGCGACATGGGCGCGGGAAGATATCGGCGACTACAACAAGTTGGGCAAGCGTGCCAGGTTTTTCGATGACGCCCCCAAGCGGCTGGAAACGGCGCAGGCAAAGGCGAAGAAGTAGGCCAATCACCGGTGCATCGGGAGGGCGAAGCTCCTGCTGAGCCGCAATCGACCCTGACGTGAAACCAATTCAGCGGCTCGGCGGGAGCCTCGCCCTCCCGGGAAAGATGTGGCCGAGAGAACTAGCCAAACAGTTCCCTGATCACGCGGCCTTCTGGGACCAGCATCACGGGGCGGCCGGTGCTGGTGTGGTATTCCAGCCGAGGATCGATGCCGAGTGAATGATAGAGTGTGGCCGCAAGGTCATCGGGCGTGATGTCGGTATCATCGTCCGGTGCATCACCCGCCGCATTGGTTCCGCCAATCAGTTGACCGGGGCGAACACCGCCACCAGCCATCAAGCACCAATTGGCCCGCGGGAAATGATCACGGCCGTTGTTCTGGTTGATCTTTGGCGTGCGGCCGAATTCGCCCATCACGATGACCAGCGTACGTTCCAACAGACCCTTGTCTTGCAGCGTGGCGATCATCGCCGGCAAGGCGTTATCCAGCGGCCCCAGCAGCCTTTTGTGACCGCTAAAGTTTTCCGTATGTGTGTCCCATCCGGCGTTGGTAACGGTAACGAACCGGACTCCGTATTCGATCAGCCGGCAAGCCAGCAGCAGACCTTGATTCAATTCGTCGCCACTGAATCGCTTGCGAATCGATTCCGGCTCGCGATCGACATCGAATGCTTGCTGAGCACGTTTGGACGTGATGATGTTGTGCGCCTGGCCGGCGAATTTGTCGAGTGCTTCCAGCAGCCGGCTGTTGACTTCCGCATCACGGAAAGTGCGATCGACTTTCTGTAGCAATCGCTCGCGACGGTTGACTTGATCCAACGTGACACCTTCGGCCAGGGAGACGCCGCGAACCTGAAACTTCTTGCCCGGCTCGGGAACGGTGTTGGTTTTGAACGGGGCGTACGCATCGCCCATGTAGCCGGCGTTCCATTCCGATTTTGGGATCGCCACATACGATGGCAAATCGGGTTGTCCGCTGAGTTCTTTGCTGACCACGGATCCGTACGACGGATACAGCAGTGCCGGTGTGGGGCGATTGCCTGTTGAAATCCAGGACTGCCCCTGCGGATGGGCTCCGGCCGAATGATGGATGCCGCGGAGCAAAGCAAATTGATCGATCACCTTGGCGACTTGTGGCAGGTGCTGGCAAACCACCAATCCGGGCATTGACGTTTGAATCGGTGCGAACTCGCCGCGTGTTTCCTCCGGCCCTTCGGGCTTCATGTCCAGCGTATCCAGATGCGAAACGCCGCCGGCAAGATTCAAAAAAATCACCGAGTCAGCCGTGGCATTGAGCGGGGAGCGTTCGGCGGCGCGGAGATAGCTGGAAAGGTGCAGGCCCGTTGCCGAGATGACACCGAGCTTGAGCAGATTTCGACGCGAGAGCTGGCAGTTGTTCATGTGTTCATGGCGGGCTGGACTGGGCCAGGTCAGTGCTCCGATTGTATTTCATTTAAGGCATCTTGGTGAGTGCTGTTAATGTCTTAGGCCAGGAAGTGCTGGCGATTCTGTTACCAGGACAGGGAGAGCGTCCGGCTTAAGGCGACGGCGACCGGGCCGAAGGCCCAGCAGTTTGCTTAGCCCAGGCCAAGTCAATCGCGAGTGTGCGAGCGATGACGACGGCCTGGGATTCATTGCGATCTTTCTGCTTCTGCCACCACTTCGTGGTTTTTCCTAATGGTTGGTGATGAATTCTTGCGTGTTTAGCAGCGACCACAGCAAATCACGCAGGCCTTCGATGGTTGAATCAGCTTCGCTGAAATGCTGGACACACAGGCTGGTTTCAGTCTCATTCGGCATGCGAGACAGCACGCGCAAGTAAGCCGCCTGAACAAGGCTGGTAATATCCAGGTCTTCCGGCTTTGATTTCTCCAGTTGTTTGAGCCAGCCATCAATGCGATCGAGCATGGCAAGAGTTTCATCATCGTTGCGCAAATACAACGCCTGGACCAGCGTCGGATCGTTCTGGCGTTCACAATCGCAATTGGTGGTCCGCAGCGGCTTACCAAAGACAAGCAGCGAAAAGTCAATCGATCGCGTCTGATACGATTTGGGATGCTGGGTGATCTTGCGGTTCTTGACGTCGCTGGCCAGCATCGACATCACGCTGTCATTGGCGGTGGCTTGAATCACCGCGTCCACCGCGACTTCGGCAGGCAGTCGGCGGACGATTGCGTGGCTGAAATTATGTTCGTCGGTGCGGTTGGTTTCATTCGATTTCCACGATCGCTGATAGGTGTCACTGGTCATGATCGTGCGATGCAGCCACTTCATGTCATAGCCGCTTTCGATGAAAGCGTCGGTCAGATAATCGAGCAGTGGACCGTTGCTGGGGGGATTGGCCAGATTCATATCATCCGGCGGATCGATGATGCCAACATTGAAGTAGTGCGCCCAGATGCGGTTGACGAACGATTTTGCGAAATAATGATTTGGCTCGGTCAACAGCCATTCGAACAGCGGCAGACGCGGATCCGCAAACTGGTTCAAATCAATTTCGTTTCCGACACCCAGCAGTTTGGCGATTTGTGGTTTTTGGCCAGGCGGATCGATGTAGATTTCGTTCCAGGGAATCGGTCGGCCTTCGGCGGCAATTCGCAGATAGCTTTGCCGCCGCAAAGCAGCCGTATCCAGTTTGACAGGTACGCCAAGCATGTTGCGCATGCTTTCGTGCAAATCCGCCGCATCGGGTGCCGTGCCTTTTTTGATCCGCGTGAAGAATTGGGTGAAGTGATCAAAATCCTGTTTGGACCATTGGTCGAAAGGGTGCTTGTGGCACTGCGCGCAGTCCAATCGCACACCCATGAACGTGTATCCGAAGGCAAGCGCCTTGTCAGAGGGAATCGAAATGTTGTCGCGATACCAGAAGTGCGGCATCGGATTACCAAGCCTGGCAAACCCGGTATCGCCGGGACGCGTATACGTGCTTTGCTCCTTGACGTATTCCGCGTAGCTTTGACCCGGGCGGCGGCTGGTTGCGGTGATGATTCCCCTGGCGATTTCGTCCCAGCCGATATTCTCACGGACTCGCAGTTCCATCCAGTCGCGCCATTGTTTGGCGACCGGCTGTGCCATTTCGGTGCCACCCAAGTAGCCGGCGTTGCTGCCCGTTAAATCGCACAGCAGATTTGTCCACCAGGCGACGTAGGCATCCCGCTGAAGCAACTGGTCGATCTTTTTGCTGCGTTTCTCGGGTGAGGTATCGGCGACGAATTCGCGAATTTCGTCGGGGGTCGGCAGCGTGCCGATCAGATCAAGGCTGGCACGGCGGAGGAACATTTCATCGTTGGCAAGTTGGGCCGGCACGATGCCCAGCTTTCGCAGTTTGGCAATGACGAGTTCATCAATCTTGGTGCGAGATGTGACAACAGGAAACTGTTCACCCGCCTGGTCACTGATCGGCAGGACGACCGGAATGGGAACGATGCCATTGTCGTAGAGAGCGATGATGTGCGTGTCGCCTTTACCGATCGCTGTGACTTCGCCATCCGAGGTTACGGCCGCGATCGCATCATCTTTCGATTCAAATCGCGCCAGATCGGTAACATCTTCGCGCGCGCCATCGGACCAAACAGCCAAAACCTGCAAAGGCACCGTTTCGTCCGGTTTTGCAAACACAATCTCCCTTGGCGAGACTTCCAGACGTACGAAGCTGGCCGGCTGTTGCGGCAATCCCTTCGCACCACCGGCAATCCAACGACGGAGCAATTCTTGTTGCCAACTATCGGGCGGCAACCGCATGCCGCCTTCATGTTCGTCCGCCGAAGTCGGTTTGTTGAGAATCAAACTGTCATTCACGTCGTCCACGTCGATTCGCTCGGCGAGATTCTGATGATCCATCTGAAAGTCGTAGCCGAACATGGAGAGTCGAAAACCGCCCTGTCCCTGGAATGAACCGTGGCACGATCGGCTGTTGCAGCCCAAACGGCCCAGCAGGGGAACGACATGACGTTGGAAATCGGGAACCCATTCGTTGCTGTCGGCAAGACGTTGTCTGATGGAAGGATCGACTTTGCCACTTGGCGTTGCGATAGGCTCGCTGGACGTCGCTGGTAATGCCTTGACCTGCGGAGACGGATTCGGATCCGCGTAGACACGCAGCTTTGGACGCTGTTCCTTTAGCGCCCGCAGTCGGCCGGCGGTGATCGACGTCGAGTAGATCTCCAGCGTTTCCAGTGACTGGCATTTGGCGATCTCGTCGATGGCCTGATCGTTGATTGCCGTCGCATTCAAACTCAAATGTTTCAAGCTCGGCAAATCGCTCAGTCCGCTGATATCGTCGATATCACAACGGGCCAAATAAAGGAATCGGAGTGGAGCAAGTTTTGACAGGGGCTTGATTGCGTCGCTGGTCACGGAAGTACCGTCCAATCGCAAGGTCTCCAAGTGCCCAAGACGCTGAAGATGACGCAAGCCTACATCGCTGACTTTGGTGTCGACCAGCGAAAGTACCTCAAGCTGCTCGAGCTTGCCGACGATCGCGAGCGACGAGTCACCGATGGCGGTGCTGTCGAGATAAAGTCGCTGAAGTTTGGCCAGATTGGCAACGGCCGCCAGCCCCGCATCGGTGACGCCGCTTTCGCTGAGCATCAGCGTGTCCAGATTCGTTAGGCCCGAGAGCTGGGCGATGCCCAGGTCGGTGATTTGCGGACAAACGATGGCCAGGTAATCCAGTTTGTCGAAGGCGGCGACGATCGCCAGATGTTCGTCGGTCACTTTGGACTTACTGAGCCGCACCAGGCGAACGGTGTTGTCTTTATTGAACTGAATGTTCGTCGCATAACCGCGCAGTTGTTTCGCAAGCAACTGGTCTGCCGTCGGTTCGTCTTCGGCAATCGACAATTGCGTTGGAACCGCGAGAAGCAAGCCGAACGCGGCAAGAAGCAGGCAACGGTAAGGGCGACCGATCGTGAACATGGCAGACGATTATAGCCAATACAAATCTCGTTTGAATTTTGCGGCCTTCATCTTCGGGAGGGCGACGATCTTCGGGAGGGCGACGCTCCGGCGGAGCCGATTTTCCGGCGGCGTACACGGCTCGGGCTGAGCCTCGCCCTCCCGAGGCGCCTTGATTTTGTACTTTCCACCACCTTCGTAGGGCAGCAAGCGGTCTTCTTGGTTCGGGTAGATCAACCAGACTGACTCGTCGGCCGTGACGCATGCCGGGCTATCTCTCAGAACGCGGACTGAGAATTTTACCTCATGCTGCTGTTCGCCAGGCGAGCATCCCCAGGGCAACCAACAGGCCCAAAGCCAATAATTCTCAAATGGAAAACCTCATAAGGGGTCATCGTACAGCAGAAATCGCTAAGGTGTCATGCCGCGGGTGAAATGAGGACGTGGATCGATCACAATACAAGGACGCAGCTCGCGTTCACTGCACTTTTGCCGAGCCAATCAATGCCACTTCAAGTCGTATGTCCAGGCTGTGGAAGCCGGCTGCCGGTGGACGACAGCATGATCGGAAAAAAAATTCGTTGCGGTGGCTGCAACGCATTGATCGACATTCCCAAGCGAGAAGTGAAAGCCAATCCAGTATCTGAAAGCGTGCCGGCAAACCAGCGAGTCAAGCCAGCGGCCAACACGATGTTGGTGATCTGCACATGCCGTGCTCGTTTCACCGTTCCCACATCGGCGCGGGGAACACAGCAGCGTTGTCCGACCTGCGGGAATCTGGTTCTCGTTCCTTCGCCGTCCTCAGCGGCTCCGTCGCCGGTCAGGCCCCGTAACCAGTCAGTTTTTACACCAGCCCGGCTGCCTTCGTCCCCGCCACTGCAGAATCCTTATCGCCGCCAACAGGCGACACCAAAAAGCAACAAGCCGATCATCGTGACTGCGGTCGTCGGTGTTGCGGCGTTGATTCTGGTCATCGGCGGGACGCTGGCGATTCAGTTCTTTAATGACTATCGGCTGGCAAAAGCGGAAACAGAAGCCGAAACGGCGAGCGAGAAATCCAGCGAGGCGGCAACGCAAAAACCGGACACGCCTGTCGCGGTCGACTCGCAATCTGTGACCGAGTCGCCGCCGCCCGATCCACCTGAGCAAGCGGAGATTCGCTCAGAAGACACTAAGCAAGCTCCGTCAACGCCCACCAGCACACCCATGCCGGTCGCGCCCGCGCCCGCGACGCCGAAACCGGTTGTCGTCACTAAGCCGCAACCGCTTGTTACCAACCAGACGGCGCGACCAATCGTTCAAGCGCCGGTCAAGTTAGCGCCACCGAGCGAGCAGGGACTGTACCGTGTTCACATTCCCGAAGGATACAGTATTGCCGTGCCGCCGGGATTCGATGCGGCGCCGCGGCGCATCAATGGGCAAACGGCCAGTTATATGCTCGGCTGGACGGATGGGACGATGGTAACGCTGAGCGCCACGCATGACAAAAAGGTGACAGCCAACACGCCGGTGACCGCCGGCATGGGGCGTGGTGTTTCGCGCGATGGAAAACTGATGATTCAACCGGTGACGCGTGCGGATAACCCAAACATCATCGAAACGTTCAAAGTAAACGGCATGAACGCATGTTTTGCTGAATTGCAGCAAGACATCAGTCACCCCGACATGACGCAGCAGTTGAACCAGTTGTTTTCAGGTGCAATGCCCTCAGAAGCCAAACAGCAGCTGGCCCCCTTGATGCGGGAAAGAAAAGGCTGGCGGGGTGCCTTCATCATGAAGGCGATGGATGATGAACAAATCTTGGACGTCGCTGTCATGGCTGTGCGCGACAAACGGTTTCGACCGCCACAACAGTGGTTTGATGTTTTGCGAACGGTCCGACGCGAAGATCCGCCCAACCCAAATCAGATTCCCAGCCCGTTTGCGCGAAGGTGATCCCCCGGCAAGTCGTGGAAAGAATGGGCGAGTCGTTGGTAAACAACGTGATGAAACAGCGGAAACAAGATGCCCAACCTGATCCGAATCGCCGACTGGGAAGATCCTCGGCTGTTGCCCTATCGGGACCTTTGCAACCGGGATACCGGGTACTTTCCCGACGCTTTCATCGCTGAAGGCCGTTTGGTGGTGGAGCGTTTGATCGCTAGTGGCCAGACAATCGAGTCGCTGCTGGTCGAAGAGGGGAAAGAGAAACTGTTTGCAACTCGGGTTCGGTCCGAAGTGCCAATCTACTGTCTGCCGGCGGAAGTGCTGCGGCGGCTGGTCGGATTTGATTTTCATCGCGGTGTGATCGCTTGCGGCCGTCGGCCAACCTATCTGGACGTCAAGTCATTGTCTTTCTCGGACCGTGCGGCGCGGATCTCACTTGCCGTCTTAGACGTGGACGATCAGGAGAACATGGGTAGCATGATGCGTAGTGCGGCGGCGCTGGGCATCAACCAAATCCTCTTCAGCCCCAAAACAATCGATCCGTTTCGGCGGCGCGTGATCCGCGTCAGCATGGCGAATGTCTTTTCACATTGTTTTTATCGGTTGCGCCAGCCGGCCTCCGAACTAGCGATGCTGCGTGAGTCAGGCTTCCGCACTGTTGCCAGCACCTTGGACGCGGCAACCGATCTGGATCAGTTCCAGGTTGATGATCGTCCCATCGTTTTGATGGTGGGCAATGAGGCTAGGGGGATCGAACAGCAAATCCAGCAAGCTGCCAGTGACCGCATCCGTATTCCGATGCGATCCGGTGCCGACAGCTTGAATGTTGCCGTTGCCGCCGCGATCATGATGTACCAGTTGACGCGATCGTTTTCAAAGTAGCGCAAAGTCGTCGAATTCTCCGAATTCGATCACCCGAGGGTACCAAACTCGGAGAGTTCGGCGACGATGGAGAGCAAAGCCACGCCAGGACAAGTCCTGGCCTACAAAGCTACCGTTCGCGGCGTGAGGTTTCGTCCGCAACCGATGTGCCAACGCGGTTTGCCAGTTCGGCCAGCCACCTGGCAGGCAGCTGGTCGTTGTGACCAAGTCCGGGCACGGGGACCCAATGCTTGACTGCCGATTTAGCCGAGTCAAATAAACGTTGTCCATGTGCGATTGGGATCAATTCGTCGCTGGTTCCATGCAACTGAATCAACGGGCCGTGATAATTGGCCATTCGCTCGATCGAATCGTATCGGTTTCGCATCAGCCAATGCACGGGGATCACTGGATATTGGTTGGCGGCGACATCAACAAGCCGGTCAAAGGTCCGCTCGAGAACCAACGCTTGGGCACCGCCATCGGCAGCCAGGGCGACGGCACAACCGCCGCCAAGGGACCGTCCGTAAAGAATGATTTCATCAGTGCGAACATTATACGCATCCATTAGATACTTGCGGGCAGCATGGCAGTCCGCCAGCACGCCTTGTTCGTCCGGTTTTGGCTCGTCGTCTGCGTAACCGCGAAATTCCGCTGCCATCACGTTGGCATCGAATTGATTGGACAACCGCTGTAACCACGCATCCAACCAAACGGCCTTTTCACCATTGCCGTGAAAGTACAGCACAATCGGCTTGCTTGAATCGTGGTGCAACAAACGCCCCTCGATTCGAACGCCATCCGCCGATTCATATTGAACCGTTTGGATCCGCGGATTCCCCTGCACGGGTCCGGTCTGCATGTACGCGCCCGGATAAACGAGCCGAGTTTCCATCACGACCAAAGCCACCAGCACGGTAACGTACCCAAAGCCAACGATTCGCAGGGTCTTAGCGATCAATCGCCTGAGCCGGCTGGGGCGCGGCAATTCAGTTTCAGCGGCCGCCAGCGAAGTCGGCGCGTTCGTTTCGCTTGGTTGATCCGGAGCCATGCAGCTGCATCCGTGGTTGGTTTGATGCGATCGATAACCTGATCAGGGTCTCATACATCGCGGTATCTGTCAAAAGCGTTTTTGAAAATCAACCATCCATGAATTTGATAGACGCCGCCGGGCGTAAGTGGCGGGCATCAAAGCGGTGTTGATTCCTTGAACATTGCCGTGCATCCTTGGTTGCTTTCACGGGCAATGACGCATCACCTATGATAGCGGTCGCGACTAACCGCAAGTTTGACGTGATTTGGAGAGAAACGATTGTCTGACGCATCGACGGACTCTGGCGACGGCGAATCCATCCAACCGGAGCAGCAGCCGAGCGAACGGCCGCGCCGCGAAATTAACTTTCGGCATAGTGCCCAGTTTGTTCCCATCCTTCAGCACTTGGGTTCGTCGCTGTTGGTGTCGACCTACGCGGCGGGCAAGGTAGCAACGGTCGGCAGCGGGCCGGAGGGTTTGCGGCTGGGATTTTCAAACTTTCAAAGAGCGATGGGCGTTGCGGTTTGTGCCGAGGGCATTGCGATTGGCGGCCCGAACTTGATTTGGATACTTCGCGATGCGGGACAGCTGTCGCAGCAGATCGCTCCGGTTGGCCAATACGATCGCGGTTTTTTGGCTCGTGAGTCATTTGTCACTGGCAACATCAGTGTTCACGAAATGAGCTGGGGGGCCGGCGGAGAGCTGTGGGTCGTCAACACTTTGTTTTCCTGTTTGTGCACGTTGCATGAAGACTTTAATTTCGTCCCGCGGTGGCAGCCTTCGTTTATCACCGAGTTGGCAGCCCAGGACCGCTGCCATTTGAATGGCATGGCGATGCAGGACGGGAATCCAAAGTACGTCAGCGCCTTGGGAACCAGTGACGAAGCGAGGGGCTGGCGGGAAGGGAAGTCAAATGGGGGAGTGATCATTGATGTCGAATCGGGTGAGATCGTGGCGAGTGGTTTTTGCATGCCGCATTCGCCGAGAATCCACCAAGGACGGCTGTTCCTGTTGGATAGCGGTCGTGGGCAGCTGGTCACCGTCGATCTACAATCAGGGCAGATCGACACGGTCACGCAATACCCCGGCTACGGTCGCGGGATGGCGCTGCTGGGCCAATTCGCCTTCATCGGCATGAGCAAGGCGCGAGAGACATCCGTCTTTGGGGGGGTACCGATCTGTGAGGATCGATCCAAGATGCGATGCGGGGTGGTTGTGGTCGATCTGGTTTCGGGTCAGTCGGTGGCCTACCTGGAATTTCAGACGGGGGTGGAGGAGATTTTCGATGTTCAGGTCCTCTGTGAGGTCAAAAACCCCATAATTTGCGGTCCTTACCCCGTGGAGGACGAACAGGTGCCGGTTTGGGTCATCCCGAACCCCTCCCAAATCGACGATCTGATCGGTCAGTCCCGGCTCGGCACGGTTTCTCGCCGACTTTGCTAAATTTATCAGATATACTGCCAACCTCGTCGCGGTTCGGGCATCCAACCGCTACCCACTCATCCCATTCTTTTCCCATCTTACTTTCTCCATTTTCGCTATGTCTATCTTTTCTTCGCGTTCCGCTAGACACCAAACTTCCGGGAAAAAACGTCAGCGGAAAAGAGATCGCGCAATCCGACGCCGGCGAATTGCCAGTGCCATCGAACCGTTGGAAGACAGGCACTTGCTTGCCTTCAATATCAATTTGTTTGCCGACATTAATCAGCTTGGCGTTTCCGCGGCTATCGATTCAATGGTCGAATTCAATGGTGATGCCTACTTCGTCGCTGACGATGGGCAGACGGGCGGCGAACTTTGGA
>JBFJVZ010000280.1:0-10734 GCA_041623895.1 Pirellulaceae bacterium
CCTGTCCTGGCTGCCCCTGTCCTGGCTGCTCCTGTCCTGGCTGATTTTGCTGGCTCTCGTTTTGCTCAGGTCTTGCTTGTCCGGGTTGGTCTTGTCCGGGCTGATTACCTTGGCCGGGAGACTGCTGTTGAGCTTGTTGCGGATCCGGTTGTTGGCCGTCTTGGGGTTGTTCACCTGGCGCTGCTTCTTCGCCCGCTTGGTTTGCTTGGGGCTGCCCAGGTTCCGTTTGCTGAGCATTGTCGTGACTGCCCGCTTGTTGGCCGCGGCGCTGCGCGGCACCTGGATCCTCGCGATTGATCTCGTTTTCCAGGTCCCTGGTCAACTGTTCCAGTTCCGAGAGTGCGCGACGGAGTCCCTCGGTTTCATCTCCCAAAACGGAAGACGCGGCGTCTTCCAATTCTTCTCGCAGCTCGCCGATTCCCTCCCCCGCGACTTTTTCGAATTCGCGGGCCTCGGTATCGAAACCACGTTTGAGCAATTCCGAGCTATCTCGCAACTTTTCATCGACTTGTCGTTGCTGCGTTTTGCGATAGGAATCGTACAACTTCTGGGCCAGCAGTGGTTCTGCCGTTTCGGCTTCCTGCACTGTTTCTTGCATCTGTTCCAGCAGCGCGCCCAAGTCTTCGCGTTGTTGGCTGAGGGCTTCCTGAAGCTCGCCGCGTTTGTCATCACCTCGCAAGCCGGTGGAATTCTTTCCATCGATATCCTTCAACTGCTCGGCGATCTCTGCTTCTTTTTTGTCCAGCTCCTGCGCTTGCTGCCGCATTTCGCGGACGGCGTCATTGAATTGACCGGCAGCGCGCTGGCGAAAATCGTCCCTCAATTCCTCAAACTCGCGTTCAGCCCGCCTGCCCGCGGTCAGCGCGTCGGAGGCATCTTTCTGCTCGAGCGCCTCGGCTGCTTTGCGCACATTTTCCCGTGTTTGATCCAGCTGCTCGCTCGCCTGGCTCATCTGCTCCTGATTCTCCGTTTGCTGCATCCGTTCGCTCAGCTCGTCGGTTTCTCGCAGCAGATCTTCTTGTTGCTCGCGCAGCCGCTTCAGCTGCCGCTCGATTTCTGCTTTTTCTTCTTCGCTTTCCGCCTGCTCAAGCGCCGATTGCAGCTGCGCCAATTGTTTATTCAGGTCTTCCTGCCGGCGTGCCAAATCGCGCAGCCGGTTCAGCACTTGCCTAAGTTCGCGTTGCTGCTGCTCTTCCTGCGGGTTAGCCTCAGCTTGTTGCTGAGTTTCGTATCGGTTCTCGTCTTGATCCAATTCCAAGTCGTCCAGTTGTTGCTGACGTTGGCGTTGGGAAGCGTTTTGTGATTGTTGGCCCTGTTGTTGTTGCTGGCGCGTGATCTCGAACTCCCGGGCACGCAGTTTCAGCAAATCCGCGTAGCTCGCTTTTTCGGCAACGATCGCCGGGTTCAGCGGTTCGGGGCTTTCGGCGTCTGCGGCCCGGGCGAGTTCCGAGACGGCTGTCGTCATGTGCCCGCGAATGCCGTCCACGATGGTGCGGCTGTCGGCATCCCGAATTTCCTGGGCCAATTCCTCCAGTTGTGCCAGCGCGTCGGTCTGAGATTCTTTCAGCAGTTCGGCATTGATTCCAAAATCTGCCGATCTCTCAGGGCCACGTTCGCTGCGGAGGACCTTCCAAGTCGCGTTGATGATCTCCTTCTGCAACTCAGCAAGTTTCTCAGCCTGCTGGCCGTTCTGGCTTTGTTGCTGTTGTTGCTGCGCGCCTCCGGGCGGCGGCTGACCTTGGCGATAAATCTCTTCGAAGTGACGCACTTCGGCAAAGAACATATCGCTTTCGGTGCGGCGCACTTTTCCATCCGGCGCGTAGTCTTCGGCCCAGAAGTAATACGAAAACAGTTGATCGGGCTGCGCCTGCAACTCCTCGAATTCGACCAGGTGATCGATCTGCTGTTTTACGCCGCGGCCGATTGCTTGCTGCAGCGGTACATCCTTGGGTAAGTGATCTCCAAACGAATAGGAAATGCCAACCTGTTGAATACCAAAGTCATCGCGGACCTCGACGCCCAACGGCAACTCTTCCAATGGACTGACGCTGACATCTCTGGCCTCGGTCAGCTTCAGCTTGGGCGGATTGTTGGGCAGCATGCGGGCAATCAATTCCGGCGGATATTTGTTCTCGCGACCGTCATCGTCGATCATTTCCAAAGTCAAGCGTTGCGTCTGGGTCAGCTCGAATTCAGTCGACCAGGCGTTCGCTGACTCCTGATCGGGTGCCAGTTCAATTCGCGTTCCGTCTTCGGAAACCAGGTCAGCGGCCGCGACCGGCTTATTCAGAAGACAAATCCACTTGACCTTCGTTCCCTCGACCGCGGAAACGCGCACGGTGTCCTCGATACGCTTTTCCTGAAGTCCCGTGTAATCCGGATAATTCAGATTCGCGTCGGACCGAACGAGCGACGGAAACTCAAAGACGCCGACGGAATAAGCATCACTGGTCCAATCCTCGGTGATGATCTGGTATGTGAAGTCTTGGTCAACTGAGGCGACAAAACCGCCCAACACTGGATCGTCCAGATTCTGGGTCATCGTGATTCTCCGCTGCTGTCCATCGCCAGCCGTGCACAGCAGAATCGCTTCATCCGGCACATCGCGTTGGAAGCGAGCGGTCACCACCAAACTGCTACCTCGTTCAACTTCGGTGTCCCCGGGAATCACCGTCACCTTGATCTGGGATTGAATGCTTGAGGCGATCGCTGCGACATCGATCGGTTTCGACCAGGCAAGCAAGACCAGCACAAACATCAAGACGATGGATGCACACAATCCGGACAGCCGGCTTAGCCACAGCTGCTTGCTGGGAACGGCGTCCACCCAGCGATGAGTTCGCGAGTGTTCACGGGCTTCGCGAATCACCCGTTGCTGCAAATAACCAAGATTTGCATCGCCCTCACCCGGTTGGCTGAGCGCCGTTAACAGTCGCTGTTGCAGGCTGGGAAAGTGCTGTTCGATTCTATTGGCAACGGGCCTGGGGTTGCGAAAAGTAAGCCGCGCCAGAACAAATGCGGCCATCAAACAAACGATCGACACACCGCCGATCACCCAGGCGGCGAATGTGCCGGTGACTTCTCCGGAACGAGCCGGGCTCAGTAACGACGCTGCAAAGATCGCCGCAGTGATGGCGATGACGGCCACCATCCACCAAAAGCGGATCGTGCGAAATTTACTGGCAACGGGTCCGAGTCGGTTGACGAGAGCTTCACGCGATTCGGTAAAAAAAGACAGGTTCGACGTACGCATGTTTGATCCGTTCCCCTAAGCGTGCTCGCTGACCAGCCGTTGCCGGCGGCTCAGCCATCCGCCCAGCCACGTTTCCAAAGCCAACATCAGCAATGCAGCCATTATCAACCACTGCCAAAGCCTTTGCCGACTTTCCAATTCAAGGTCCCTTAATTGTCGCTGATTGGCCTGGATTTGAGAAATCGAAAGTGTTTTTCCCAGGCTAATCCCGAATCTTTCCAAACTGTCCTCGGGCAAGGCGTCCGTGCGACTTTCTGAAACCGCCAAATTAACAGCAAAAGCACGAACCTGATCGCCGTCGTTATAGTGATAGATACCCGGTCGATCGATCGCCTCGGCATCATCGCTGCTGGCAAAGCGAAATTGCCCGCCATCCGGGCCAGCGATTTTTGCCGTCGGTGATGGTTGTAAATCGACCGGTTCGCCAACGGTGTAGTCGTTCAGCGTATCTGCAGCCGAGCTGCCGGCATCAAAAAAGTTAAATATCAATGGAATGAACTTCGTCGATAACGCCAATTGGCTGGCGGACGGCTGCCAGCCAGCAGCCAACACCCACAACCTCCCGCGGCCCAGTTGCTGTTCCAGCAAAGCGGGCTGGCCATCATCAAAACTTGCCAACACCGACCATCCATCATTGGCACCCGTGATGCTGCGATGGGACCAAAAATGGATCTTCGTAAAGTCATTGAATTTTGGATCGGCCAGCGACGCAAACACGGGATTGCTGAAATCGATTCGCGACAGCATTGCATAGTCATCGATGTCGGCTTCCCCGATGCTCAGCTGACCCGCCCCGGTGATCCGCTGCAATGCCGGAGCCATCGATTTGGCTTGCGCTGTGGCCAGGACGAACAGGACCTGTCCGCCGCTTTGGATGTACTGCTTCAACCGGTCAGCAACTTCCGGTTCGATGGCTCGGGTAAGCACAACCAGCGGAGTCTTCTCCGGATCAGGCACAGCCGACAGCGATTTCCCGTCGGACGCCTCGATGGTGACTTGTCGACGAGCATTACTCAGTGGAATCAACCGCAAATAATGAAGCGAACTTTCGCGTTGCTGATCGATGTTGGTCGTTTCAACATCATCGCCCAAATACAGAATCGAAAGTGACTCCGGCTGCGGGCTGACCAGGTAGCGCCGATTATCGAAGGCATGCGCGTCGTCGCGAATCACCAGTGACGTGATGTTTGGATCCGGCAGCGGCATCCGCAACACACGTGATTCACCAGGCGGCACCTGGACCGGCAGCGACGACAATTCTTGACCGTCAGCGGTGGACCAGGCCAGGCGGAAGCGTGATTCGTCTGAGCCGGCTGAATTCTCTACGCGAACACGAATTCGATCTTTCGCTTGCTGATCATCATCGTCGCCGGATGGATCTGGCCCCGTTAGAACTCGGGCAAAGGCATTGGTGGGCGACTTGGTCTTGACCCCACGAATGTCCAGCTCCAGCTGATCGGGCCAGGCGTATGCTTGCAAGCTTTCAATCTGCGCGCCTTGTTGCATATCGCTGACTAAAATCAGGTGCGCCGGCCCGGTCGACGCTGGCCCGGTCGACACTGGCCCGGTCGACGCTGGCTTTGCAGTGTTCGTCGCGTCGTCGGTCTGGCTGTCGGGCTCGTACGTTACTGCCAGGTCAGCCGAGAAGCTGATCGCGCGGCCCAGGTTGGTCGGTTTCCAAGTCGGAACGACTTCGGCCAACGACGATCTGGCAGTCCCTGGCAATTGTTCCGGGGCAAGTCGTGTCGATTGGTCAAAGCTGAAAAGTGTTCTTGGTTCGCTGTCGAAGGCAACGATGGCCAATTGATCTCCTGGTGAAAGATCGTCAATCACATCGCCGGCATGATCCAAGGCTTGTTGCCAAAGATCTTCTCGCTGCATACTGGCGCTGGTATCGATCAACAAAACCATCCGCCGCACCGGAGCCTGTGCATCGGACATCAGCGCACTTCTCAAGAACGGCCGCGCGAATGCGGCGGCTAACAAAATCAGTGCCAGCGCCCGCAGTAGCAGCAACAACCAGTTGTCCAAGCGGCTTCGCCGCGTCAAACGCGGCGGCGTCGGCTGCAAAAACATCAGCGAACTGAATTCGACCTGGCCGCGTGGTTGCCGCCGGATCAAATGAAAAAGAATCGGCAACCCAATCGCCAGCGCGCCAAAAAAATACAATGGTGCCAGGACGCTCACACAGCACCTCCGGCAACGCGAGCTGAACTTGCCAGCATCCCTGAGCGGGCCGTACTGCGGCCGCGACGCTGTTGTGAATCGATCAGATGGAACAGCGCATTATCCAATGGACCGTCCGTCATCATGGAATAAAAGTCGACACCCAGCGAATTGCAGATTTCGCTCAGCTGCGACTGATGCTCATCAAATTGCTTACGATATTGCTCGCGCGCGACATCCGGATCGAGATAAATCTCTCGCCCTGATTCCATATCCACCACCATGCTGGGTGATTCAAGATTCAGTTCCAGCTCTGCCGGATCGAGTGTTCGCAAGATGACCACCTCGTGCCCGCGCGATCGCAAATAGGCCAAATTCGTCCGCAGTGTTTCGATCGGGGCAAGCAAATCAGATATCAGTATCACCAGGCCGCGACGCCGGACTAGATTCGCGATCTGCCGCAGGGGCGCGTCGATGTCGGTGCCTGTTCCTTTCAACGGGCGCGAAAGACAGACCAGCATTTGATGCATGTGCCCGGGTCGGTGACGAGCGCTGACGTAATCCCCAAGTTTCTCGTCAAACGTTAACAGGCCGACGTTGTCGCGCTGCAGCGTCAAGTAATAGGCGAGCGTCGCCGCCAACGTCCGTGCGTATTCAATTTTGGTGTACTCCAGCGATCCGTAGCCCATCGACTTGCTGTGATCCACGACCAGGTAACAACGGCGGTTTGTTTCATCTTCAAATTTCTTGATGAAATAACGGTCGCTGCGGGCGAACAGTTTCCAATCCAATCCGCGCAAGTCATCGCCGGTCGAGTAGGGACGGTATTCGCTGAACTCGACCGACGAACCGTGAACGGGGCTGCGATGCAGGCCGTTGAAAAAGCCCTCGACAACGGTCTTGGCCTGCAGCTGTAGATTCTTGATCCGCATCACGGCCAGCGGGTCGACTCGCGCCGATTCAGCGACCCGAGCCGTCGATGCGGCAGTCGTTGCAGTATCGGTAGCCATCAAGTCACCGTGGAGGGAACCGTGGAAAGCAATCGGTCGATCACGTCTTCAATCGTGACGCCTTCTGCCTCCGCTTTGTAGCTTAGCAAGACACGATGCCGAAAAGTCGGATGTGCCAACGCCCTGATATCGTCGACGCGGACGTGCGCGTTGCCCAGCAATAATGCTCGCGCCTTGGCGCCCAGCACCAGCGTTTGAGCGGCGCGCAATCCGGCGCCCCAGCTGACCCATTCGTTGACAAAATCGGGCACACCATCACGTCCCGGACGCGACGATGATGCCAGCCGCACAGCGTACGCCCCGACTTCTTCAGCGATCGGGACTTTGCGAACCGCCTCATGAAAATGCATCACGTCTTGTCCGCTGAAGATGGGCTCGATCGGCTCGGGACGCGTCGACGTGGTTTGCAACACCACCGCAAGTTCATCCGCCGGCGGCAAGTAATCGATCAAGACGTTGAACATGAAGCGGTCCAATTGCGCTTCCGGCAACGGGTAGGTTCCTTCCATCTCGATGGGATTCTGTGTCGCTAGAACAAAGAACGGCTCTTCCAAAGGATAGCGCTGCCCAGCGGCGGTGACCTGGTGTTCTTGCATCGCCTCCAACAACGCGGCTTGTGTCTTCGGTGGCGTGCGGTTGATTTCGTCAGCCAGAATCACGTTGGCAAAGATGGGACCTTTGACGAAACGCATTGAACGATGCCCGCCACCATCGTCTTCCAAGATCTCGGTGCCGGTGATATCAGCCGGCATCAAGTCGGGTGTAAATTGAATCCGCTGAAAGTTGAGATGAAAAACCTGAGCTACGCTGCGGACCAACAATGTCTTGGCCAATCCGGGCGCACCGGTAATTAAACAATGACCGCCCGCCATCAGGCTGATCAGCAATTGCTCAATCACAGCATGCTGCCCGACGATCACTTTGGACAACTCGCGGGTAATTCTTTCACGCCCTTCGCGAATCTGCTCGACAATTCGGGCTTCTTCTTCGACGGACATCGTTTCGCTGGTCATAGGCTTGTCAAGTGTGAGGTGACAGTTGGAAATGTTTTGTCTTGTTACGACTCTCTGCGGGGTAAGGTCACGGTCTTCGCGCGAGAGAATAAACCTTGTGTTCAGAGAATCTCACATTCAATGGGTCATGGCATAGGTCACGATGTTGATTCCCATGGGGTAGGCTTTCTTGACGGAAAACTCTTCAAAATACCACTGGTTTTCTCCCTCGCGCTCCCAGCCGTCGCCGAGATCCGTGTTGTGGCAAATGAAGACCATGATGCGATCATCATCATCAGTGATCGCCATGTAGTGCACGGTGGTCGTGTCACTGCCGTCGCGGGACCACTCCCACGTTACCAATTGGCCGTTCCAGTACTCGGGTTGGTACCTGATCGCGGGCATCTGTGGCTTCTCTTTCATGTCGTACACGTTATGAAAGATCTCGTGTGACAGCGGCACCTCGAAGGGTTGTCGATCGGGGAACACGCGTTCCAATTCGCGGAGCATATTTTCAAGTTGAGTATCACCCCAGAAGTCATCCACCATCAGGAAGCCGCCGTTAAGGCAATAGCGTCGCAATGCTTTGACTTCCTCTTCGCTGAAGTACAAGCCGCCGGGCTCGATGATATAGATGAACGGATAATCGAACAGTTTTTCGTCGGTCAGTTCCAGCACAATCGGCTCCGGATTGACATTCAACGACGTCAACTGTTGCAGCCGCAAAGAAAAATTCAGGTCGCTGTCGCGATAGTCGGTTGCCCAACCGCCGCCGCGGCCTCCCCACGAGTCATATTTGATCCGCACAAAGGTGAACAAGTCGCCGGGAAAATCCTGATTGACTTCCCACGTCGGGACTCCACCCCGGTCGGTCGTGATGCCACGCCGCCAGTAGCCCCGCCGCTGCGCCAACACGCTGCCGCCGACAATCAGGATCACGGCTACCAGGCAAATCCACCCACGTCGATTCACTTCACCGCCTCCTTGGGCTGGGGCGTCTGCTGCTGGGGCGTCTGCTGCTCGCTGTCTGCTTCCTTGGGGGATTTGTCCTCCGCTGGAGTCTTGTCCGCTAGCGGTTTGTCGGATTCTGTCGGTTCTTGCCCTTCAACCAATTCCAACAGTAACCGGTGTGCATCACGATACCGCGGCGCTTCGTCCAAAGCCGCCAGCACATGATGTTTCGCTTTGTCCCGCTGGTCCAATTTGGCATGCGCCTGGGCGAGGCGAAAGTTGATTCCAGCCGGGTCAAACGGGTCCATTTGCAGCAGCGCACTCAAGGCACGCACAGCGTCAGCGTGTCGGCCCAATTTCTCCGCGGCCTGGCCCATAGACAGATGGCCGCTGGGCACCAGAGGATTGATGGAGAGAGCTTTTTCGCTGTAACGATGAACCGATTCCCAGTCGTCCGTTTCGATGGCCATGTCGATTAAACGCCCCAAAGCCGGCAAAGCATCGCTGGTAAGTGAAACAATTCTCTCCAATATTTCACGCTCCTTTTCGGGATTCTCCGTCTTGCGATACGCCTGGGCCAGCATTTCCAGCGGTCCACCTTGATCACCGGTAACTGTCCCCAACTCGCGCAGTTTCTCCAAATGCGTGATGGCATTGTCGACTTGTCCGCCTCTGATCAAGGCTGCGGCCAGTGCCCGCAGGCCCCAGTAATTGTCGGGATGCTGGTCCACCCACTCGGTAAGCTCTTCGGTGGATGGTTTTTCCGGCAAGCCTTGCTTGGACCAGTCGGCAGCGGAACCAAAATCGCTCGCTACCTTTTTGGCGTACGCGGCGAATTGGCTGTCAAGTTTTTCCAGAGAGCCGACGTTGCCCGTCAAAGCATCGTTGATTGGCAAGCCATCACCCAAGTCAACGAGGATTTGTTTGAGCGCATCGATGCCATGTTTTTGGATCAGAAACTCGACCACCAGTGAAGATTCAAAGTATGCAAACTGCAAATGTATCGGTGATGGCGGACTAAGAAACGCGGCGCTCAGATCGCTGACAGGTGTCAGGTCGTCAGCCAACAACATTTCGCGATATTGCGGCGTGATCGATTCGCCCCACGATGGGTCACGCTGCCGTTCTTCGTAAACCGAGATCCCTTCGCTAAGCCATCGCGGCATTCGGTTCTTTGTCTTTTCCAGCGTCACCACGTGACAAAATTCATGCCACAACACGCTTCGCCAATTCGACGGACGCGGTCCTTGTGATGCAGGGCTGTTGGCAGTGATCACGCGGCCAAAGCAAACACCCAGGAATCCGGCGCCGCCAGGCAAGCCAAAAGTGCGGATGGCAAAATCTTTCTGCTCCGGAAAGATCTCGACGACGATCGGCTTGCTGGGCTGCACGTCGTATTTTTCGCACAACACCTCTCGGGCCTCACCCAACAGCTGAACCACATCATCGCCATAGATACTGGCCTCACGGGGATCCATCCGCACAAAGATGTTGTCGGCCTCCAAAACGCTGAAATCTTTCAACCGGTCGTACAGTGTCAACAGATTGTGGGCGACGACGTTGTATTCGTCTTCCTCTGCCACGCTGCGAGCCAACTCCCAACCCACATCGTCGTGACCGAGTCGCAGTAAGTCTTGCGCAAGCTGAAAACTGGCAGCCGTGAATTTGGGGTCAAACGTCAACGCCTTGCGCTGGTACTCCGAACCTTCCTGGAAGCGGTATTTTTGCGAAAGCTTGCGGCCGATCAGGTGATCAACGTTTGGGTTCTTGCTCCACGTGGCAAGCGCCTTGTTTCGCTGTTTGGTCTCTTCGTCATAATCGCCGCGCAGATGCGCGATCACGGCCAGCAATGCAAACGCTTCCGCTTGCTTTGCGTTGACCTCAAAAATTCGTCCGATGGTCACCTCGGCCGCTTTGTATCTTTCGCTGTCGATTTCGTTTTCAGCCTTCAGCAGCAAGGCCGGCACGAAGTTGGGATTCAGCTTCAGTGCCCGCTCCAGAGCCGCACTGGCTCGCTCGGAATCTGACGGCGCCCAGGCGCGGGCCAGCAAGTAAGCGGTGCGAGGATCACCGGCGTCGACACGTTCGGCAGCATCCAGAGTCTGAGCGGCAACTTTGAAGTCACCCTTATCCAGGGCAAGTTCCGCGGTGGCGATATAGGATTCCAGATGCGTGGGGTCGGCCTCACGAACTCGATCGTAAAACAGCTGCAAGATCTGGCGGGCGTCCTCGCCACGCTCGGCAAAGTAGCGCCCAGCGGCGACCAGGTTATCGCGGCTGGCATATCGCGACGGAGAACTTTGCAGCAGTTGCAGGATTCGCGCTCGCTCCTGCCCCGCTCGATCCACCAGATCGTTCTGCC
>JBFJVZ010000281.1:0-10708 GCA_041623895.1 Pirellulaceae bacterium
AATGTCATGCGATTGAAAGACGGGATTAAGCGAATGGTAAATGATTTTAAGGGACTACCGCAGAGGACGCCGAGGTTCGCGGAGGAAAAGAAACATTGCGGAACATCAACATTAGCCGCTTTCTCTGCGTCACTCCGTGTTCTCTGCGGTAAGAATCTTAGCATCACTATCGAGGATGCGGAGTTCCGCCGAGGAAGGACATGCGATTGAAAGACGGGATCAAGCGAATGGTAAATAATTCTTAAGGGACTACCGCAGAGGACGCCGAGGTTTGCGGAGCAAACGACGACGATGACTACTTGACGACCAGGTTCACCAGGCGTCCGGGCACGACGATCTGCTTGACGATATTTTTGCCTTCGGTCGATGCTTGAATCTTGGCATCGGCCAAAGCCGCCTGAATCATCGCGTCTTTGTTCGCGTCGGGCGCGACATTGATCTTAGACTTGACCTTGCCATTGATCTGCACGGGGATTTCGATGCTGCTTTCGACCAAAGCGGCTTCATCCCATCGTGGCCACGACTGGTGGGCGATCGATTCCTCCCCGCCCAACAGCTTCCACAGCTCTTCGCAGACGTGCGGTGCGTAGGGCGACAACAAGACCAAGAACGCCTTCAAGGCCTCGGCTGGTCGCTGTTGGCAACGCGTAAAGAAGTTGGTGAACTCCATCATTCTCGCGATCGCCGTGTTGAAGCTCATGGCCTCGGTGTCTTCGCTGACCTTCTTGATCGTTTGATGCAAAACGCGACGTTGTTCTTCGTCACAGGTGACATCCGCGACTGCCGCGTGCAGGATCAACTCGTCCGCTTTGTCGTCGACGATCATTCGCCAAACTCGATCCAAAAAGTTCCGCACGCCGCCGACGCCCGCCATGCTCCAAGGCTTGGTCGCTTCCAACGGCCCCATGAACATTTCGTACAGCCTTAACGAATCCGCTCCGTACTCGCGGACCACAGCATCGGGATTGACGACGTTGCCACGGCTCTTGGACATTTTGTGGGCGCGGCTGTCGACTTTGATCGATGCATCGGACTTGAGCACGAAGCCTTCGCCTTTCTTTTCGACGTCATCTTCCGTCAGCGATGTCGGCGTGGCGGGGCGTCCATCGGGGCCGACGTGGTTCTTGTCGGCATCACGTTTGACGTCGCTGGTTGTCAGCGGTTTGTTGTCGGCATCGACCCAGCCGGTAAACTCTACTTCGCCCAGAATCATGCCTTGGTTGACGAGCCTGACAAAGGGTTCGGCAGTGCTCACGTGTCCGCGGTCATGCAGCACCAGGTGCCAGAACCGAGAATACAGCAGGTGCAGCACGGCGTGTTCCGCACCGCCCACATACAAGTCGACCGGCATCCAGGCCTTTTCCATTTCGGGGTCGACCATGGCGTTCTGGTTCTTGGGATCGATGTACCGCAAGTAGTACCAACAGGAACCGGCCCACTGCGGCATCGTGTTGGTTTCGCGGCGGTATCGTTTGCCATCGATTGTGACGTGCAGCCAGTCGTCGTCCGCTTTGGCCAACGGCGGCTCGGGGCGTCCGTGAGGTTTGAAGTCCTCCAATTCAGGCAACCGCACCGGCAACTGGTCAGGCTCGACCGCGCGCATCACGCCGGTGGGATTTCCGTCCGCGTCCAGTTCGTGCAGAATCGGAAACGGCTCGCCCCAAAAGCGTTGCCGGCTGAACAGCCAGTCACGAAGCTTGTAGTTGACCGCTTCGACCGCTTGTCCGTAATCATTCAGCCATTTTGTAATGGCAGCTTTAACCTCGTTCGTTTGGCAGCCGTCAAACTGCCCGCTATTGATTGCTTCGCCCTCGGCAACAAAGCAAACATCGCCCGCCAGGATCGCAGCTCGCTGCGGATCATCAGCGGGCGGATCGACGACCGGGACGACGTCCAAGCCGAACTGCTTGGCAAATTCGAAATCGCGATCATCGTGCGCAGGAACGGCCATGATCGCGCCGGTGCCGTACCCGGCCAGCACATAATCGGCGACCCAAATCGGAATCGGTTTGGTATTGACGGGATTGACCGCATAACTGCCCGTGAACACGCCGGTCTTGACTTTGTCCCCTTCTGTTCGCTCGCGATCGCTCTTGAACGACGCTTGTTCACAATACTGCTGCACCAATTCCTGTTGTTCCGCGGTCGTCAGTTGACCGACCAGCGGATGCTCCGGCGAGATCACCATGTAAGTCGCGCCAAACAGGGTATCGGGCCGGGTGGTGTAGACACGCAGCGCGTCATTGCCCGCGATTTTGGGAAACCCAAATTCGGCACGGGCCACCTGCCAGCTCTCGAATTGTTCGCGATCGCCGATGTAAAAGTCGACTTCAGCGCCGGTGCTGCGGCCGATCCAATCTTGTTGCAGTTTCTTGATTCCGGCGGGCCACTGCAAATCATCCAGCCCGTGCAGCAAACGTTCGGCGTAGGCCGTGATTCGCAACATCCACTGGCGTAGCGGGATTCGTTTGACGCTGTGGCCGCCAACTTCACTCTTGCCGTCCTGGACTTCTTCGTTGGCCAACACGGTCCCCAGCGCCGGGCACCAATTCACCAGCGCGTCGTCTTGATAGGCCAAGCGGTGTTGGTCGCGAAACTGCTGGACGGCCACATCGCCTTCCGCCATCACGCTGTTGGGAATGGGCAGTTCATCAATCGGCCGGCCTTTTTGTTGCTGCGGATCGAACCAGGTGTCGTACAGCACCAAAAAGATCCACTGAGTCCAGCGGAAGTATGCTTCGTCGGTCGTCGACAAAACGCGATCCCAGTCGTAACTGAAGCCGAGCATCTTCAACTGACGAGTGAAATTGTCGATGTTCCGCTGGGTCTGAATCCGGGGATGTTCGCCGGTCTTGATAGCATGCTCTTCGGCCGGCAAACCAAAAGCGTCAAAGCCCATCGGATGCAGCACGCTCTCGCCGCGCATGCGGGCAAATCGGGATACGATGTCGGTTGCTGTGTAGCCTTCCGGGTGGCCGACGTGCAGACCGTCACCGCTGGGATAGGGAAACATGTCCAGCACATACCGCTTCTTCCCGCTCGGCATCTGCGGGGTTGCAAAGGTGCGATTCTGTTCCCAGTAGGTCTGCCAGCGAGGCTCGATTTCGGCGGGGTTGTAACGGGGCATAACAATTCTGAGTTGGGCGAAATGTCAAAGGTTCACGGCAGATTCTAAGAGGCGGATTCTAAGAGATCGCGGTGATCTCGGAAGGTGGATCGGTTTGGCCGCAAGGATGGGGTCCGTGCCCTCATCCCGGCGATTGGACCGGTGCCCCCGGTTTTCCATGTTTCACGCGGTCAGCAACTCGAACTTGACCTCTGCAATTCCCGCTCGGTACAGATCGCTGCATGAAATCCCCAAAGCCACTGGTGATCTTAGTATTCATCGGCTCCTGGGCGGTATCCGGTTGCCGCATGGGTGTGCCCGTGCACACTTGGAAACCTGCGGCCCTGGAATCAACCGTTGGCAAGCGAGTGGTGCTGGCCGAGATCGTCGGTCCAAGGGATCTGGCCGATGATCTGCAACAGCGGTTGTTGGCAGGCGCTCCGCGCGACATCGGCCGCAAGACAACGTTGGTGGACAGCAAAGATCTGGAGGACAAATCGCAAATTCAGCTGGCCGCCGCCAGCAACACGGAAACGAGCGACGTGGTCTTGGCTTCCGTCGCCCGTGCGGAGGGCTACGACTACGTGTTGGCGGGCGAAGTGCTGGAAGATTTCAGCCACCACAAGCAAGGAAAAGAGGCCGAGCGGCTGAAGGTTTCTTGGCGTTTATTTGCCTTGGGCGATCAACGGTCCGCCGGTGGCGTACCGGTCGTGGTCGACACCGAGTCGGCACTGCGGCGGTATCCCGACTTGGCGCTGGCGGGCAGCGAAGCGGATTTGCTGAAAGCGGCGGCGGTACGAGACACCTATCGTTTGATCACAGCTTCGATTCAGAAAGACCGCGCACGACTGGCGATACCCTATCTGCTGCCAGGCAGCAAGGAGACCCGCCGGGGCAACATAGCCGCGTTGAAGGGGCGTTGGAATGAAGCCGAAGAGATTTGGAGCAAAGTCGCCGAACAGCATCCCACGCAAACCGCGGCAATCCACAACCTGGCTTTAGCTGCTGCCGCTGCGCAAGACTTCTCGCGGGCAAAGGAGCTGGCTCGTAAAGCCATTCGACGCCAACCAAACCAGCTGCACAAGCAAACATTGGTTTGGATTGAACTTCGCCAGCGAGACTATCACGAGGCCTTCGACTTGCCTGATCCACCCGAAGGCTGGTTCGTGACGGGCGAATGAGTCTGTCAGTCGTCCGACTCTCCGAGTCGGAATCCCTACAGGCCTTCAAAGAGTGCTGGCACGGGCACGTCACCTAGTTCATCGATAATGCCTTGGCTGCGTTCCTGGGCGTTTAACACTTCCATCTTGCCGACAAACAGCATCACCTTACCCCCGTCCGGGGCGGCTTCTTTGATCAGTTTCCCCGCGGCGCGGCCGGCCATGTAGTTACTGGTCCCCAAGTAGAAGGCACGCTTGGACGCCGGCGCGTCACTGTCTTGGCAAATCACCGTCATCTTTTCGCACGCTTCGTTGATCATGGCGACCTGATTTTCCGGGTCGATGGGGCTGATGGCGACGCCGTCGATCTTGTTGGCTGCGTTGGTTTCCAAGAACCTTTTTTGTTCTTCGATCGATCCTTGCGAAGGCATCTGCACATCAACCTGGCAGCCGAACTGCTTTGCCGCTTGGTTACATCCGAATTCGGACAGTGTCCAGAAAGGATCGATACTGTTGGAAATGAAGGCAACGCGAACACCCTTGCCGTCCAATTGCGAGTCGGGCGACAACAGGGGGCCGTTGCCAGCCTTGATGGCTTCGATCTTTTCCGAAAACGCCTGCACGTTGTCGCCCTTGATCGCTTCGTGCGGAATGAACAGTAAGCCGGAATCGGGGACGTCGACCTTTTGCCCTTTGGCAATCGATGTCAACCATTCGACGCTTCGATAACCGAAGGCGTAGGGGTTCTGTACGATCGTGCCGTAAACTGTTCCTTCGCTTATCCCCGCCAGTGTCTCGGCGTGTTCGTCAAAGCCAACGACTTTGACTTTGCCGACCGCATCGCTGCTCCGCAAAGCGGCCAGGATCATCGGCGTGTTGTTGCTCCACAAGCCAACCAAACACGCCACGTCGGGGTGGGTCAGCAGAGTCGTTTCCGCGTTTTCCTTGGCTTTGCTATTGTCCTGATTGTCTGTCAAGATCCCCAGCACGGTGTACTTGCCCGCCTGTTTGGGGAAGCCTTCGTTGCTGGGCTCAGTCGATGTTTGGGACGTGCCGGCCGACGTGCTGGTGGACGTGCCGGTAGAGGTGGTTTGGCGGGAGCGATCACATCCGATTGATAGCAATGCGGCGGTCAGGAAGAGGCAAAAAAGACGCACGGGGATTACCTGTGGGAATGGAGTTCGGCAAGAAACGCAGAAGCACAAGAATATCGAAGATTGAAATCAATTACCAATCAGTGGCTGCCCAGGGGTCGTGGCATGCACATCATCCTAGCCAAGTTGCCAGCCCAAGTGTTGAAGCAAAATGATTGAACGGATCAGGAAGAATCGGTCGACTTTAACAATGCCCTGGTATTTTCCGGTCCAGTCATCGGGGGTTCGATGTCATCCGCTGGAACGTCGATGCTGATTACGATGCGCCTGTCCATTGTGCCCTCGCCAGGCGAACCGAGATTCTCACCCAGGGATGCAGAGATCGTGACATACGTTTCGTCGGGAGCCCAGGCAAACACGGCACGTCCATCGATTCTAGGAATTTGGCGACTCGGCCAAGTCATGCATGCCGGCAGATTCGCCGAATTGTCGCTGGCGCAGCCAGCAGACGCGGAGGGCAGCCCTCGTTGGGATTACGTGTTGAAACGGGCACTGGGAGCCGAGTCGAACCCGGAAAGCTTACGGCAAATCGCTCAATTCACGGCTGCCGCAACCAATGTCTCGCATCCCAATCTGGTGCCCCTCTTGGATGCTTCTGTGTCCGGAGCGTTTCCGTACATCGTGATGCCTCGTATCGAAGGCATTACGATGCAAATGTACTTGGACAGCGGCCAACAAAAACCGTTACCGGTGGCGTTGTGGCTGATTCGTCAAGTCGCGCAAGCATTGTCGGCCATTCACGCATCGGGCTGGGTCCACGGCGACGTCAAACCAGACAATGTGATCGTCGGATCGTGCGGGCATGTGACCCTGATTGACTTGGGGTTTGCAGCACAGGTGCACACCGTTAACGGTAGCCAGTTTCGGGGTACGCCCGAGTACGCGGCGCCGGAACTGCTCAAGGGGAACATGGCTGCTCTGCCCGCTAGTGATATGTTCGCGCTCGGTCGCATGCTTTGGCGCTGGCTAACACAAGTCGCGGGATCGAACGATCGAGGCTTGGAGCCGGTGGCGGAATTGATTGAGCGGCTGGTGGAAAACGATCCCGGAAAGCGACCCACCGCTGAGGCGGCGGCCAAGGACCTGCTCCGCCTGGAAATCAGCACGCTGGGCCAGCATTTTGATCCGCTGACAATCCGCCGCGCCGCATAAAACACTTGCCGAGTTGACGTAGCGAAAGTGGGAAGACTTCCGAAGGACGTAGTGCGGAGTTTTTCCGAAACCTCGACGGCATTGTGTCTAATCCAAGAACTCGCTGGTGAAACAATCCTCTGCTTTGACCTGCTCCGGATCCACCAACGTTAACTCAACCATTTGGCTGACTAACGATTCCCAGCGCTCAGAGCTCATCGATCCGACCGCCTCCAATTGCATTGGTTCCGGCTGTGCCAGGGTTCGCAATTCGGTGCTGCCGAACTCGAGCGCCTCCGCGGTCATGCCGTGCTGGTTAGCCTCCAGAATTGCTTTGTTGCCGAGGGATGGTTCGGTCAAATAATTCTGCCATCCCTGACGTGCTGCCCGGACGAACTTGCGTACCAGCGACGGGTTTTCGCGGATTAACTTTCCTGACGTCACGAGGACACTCGAGTAAGGGTTGAAACCCAAATCGCTGACCATCAGTTTGCGCACTTTTACCCCCTGCTGCTCCGCCAACAACGGCTCGGCGAATGAGTAGGCTTGGATGGCAATCTTGGGATCGGCCACAAGCGAGGCGACACTGCCGTGATAGGGAACTTCCTGGACGGCCTCCAGCAATCCTTTGGCCCGCATGAATTCGACAAACGCGCGGCCTTCTTGACGCTGCAGCGTCATGCCCGCCAGATCCTCGAACGTCTTTACCCCGCTGGCTTCCTGAACCAGGATACAGCGAGGATGATTTTGCATTGCGGCCAAAACGGCAACAACGTCCAAACCTTCCTGGCGAAAGAGCACGACATCATCAGCATTTGCCATGGCAAACTGACATCGTCCCAGTTCCAACTCTGCGCCGACTGGCGCGGCGCGACCTCCCGGCCGGATTTCAACCGCCAAGCCAGCGGCCTGAAATGTGCCATCGGAGGCAGCTTGATAGAGTCCACCGTGTTCCGATTCCGGATACCAGTTCAGTTGCACGGCAACGGACAGGGTCTTGTCCCTGTCGTCAGCCGGCTGTCGATGCGGTGTTTTTGCCGAGTCGCATCCGAGGATGGCAGTGGCAACCAGCAGCGGGATGCAAATCAAACGATCAGTCATGTGAATCCATGAGGGGTGAAAATGTGCCGGGACATCTGCCTGGACCTTGGCCACCATGATACGAAACTGGTCGAAAGTGGTGGTGCCGGCTTACGATGGATGTCGCGTCCAGCGTCTCAAGACGGTCGCCGAAACCAGCCCAACGGCGGCAAAGAGCAGCAGCCCCAGCAGCGTCGATGCCAGCAGTGCCGCGATCAAAGCATCCGTCTTGATCCGCGCCTGCCAGCCGGTCATCAGCGTTCCCAGCCCGTCGTAACTGCTGCCATTGCCGACAAAGAATTCGGCAACGATCGCGCCGATCACTGCCAAGCCACTGCTGATCCTGGCCCCCAACATCAGGTACGGAATCGCGGTCGGTAATTGCAAGCGGAGCAACCGTTTGGCCTTCCCGGCACCGTACAGCTGAAATAGATCGGAGAGATCGGTGCTGACGGACATCAATCCCGCCGTCATGTTGTTGATGATCGGAAACAGACAAACGATGACCGTCACGATCACCACCGTGCGGAACTGATAGCCACTCCAAATGATCAGCAATGGGGCGATGGCGACGATCGGCACGGTTTGCAAAAACACGACATACGGAAAGAAGGCGAGCCGAATCTTTCGCGACTGACTGAACGCAACCGAGATGATTGCGCCGACAGCGATGGCGGCCAGCAGACCGACCGTAGCGGCGATACCAGTCATCATCGTCCCGCGGGCGATCGCTGCACGTTCTTGGATGGCAGCGGAGAGCACTTGCCGCGGTGTTGGCAGCAACGCTTTGGGCAGCCCAAATGCCCAGACAACCAGTTCCCAGATCAGAATGCCGCACACGGCAACGGCGATCACCAAGCCCAGGCTGCTGGCGATTTCGCGGGTCGCGTTTCGACGCTGGCTGGATGTCACTGGCCATTCCTAAGCGCGTCGCTAACGGTTCCGTAGAATTCGCCAAATTCCGGCGATCGCCGGAGCGAATCGTCGCGTGGCCGTGTCAGCGAGTTTTTGATCGGAGTGCTCACGCGTCCATCACGCATGACAGCAATCTGATGGGACAGCATGATCGATTCTGCGATGTTGTGCGTGACCATCACGGCGGTGAACTGACGCTGCTGCCAGAGCCCCAAAATCAACTGTCCCAGCTGGTTTCGCAGCATGTCATCCAGTGATGCAAAAGGTTCATCCAGTAGCAAGACACTCGGGTTGGTCACCAGCGCTCGAGCAATCGAAACGCGCATTTTCATGCCGCCGGAGAGCTGATGTGGCATGCGATCCCCTGCGTCCGCAAGTTGAACGGTATCCAGAATCTCTCTGGCGGCCTTTTTTCGCGCCGCCGCGTCGCCCCAATGGATCAACTCCAGCGGCAGCAAGACATTCTCCAGTGTCGATCGCCACGGTAACAAACTTGGTTGTTGAAAAACGAAGGCAATTTCACCGCGCCGAGTATTTGCAGTCGGCTGAAGATCAACGCTGCCGCTGGAAGGGTGTTGCAACCCCGACATCAATCGCAGTAACGTCGTTTTTCCACAGCCGCTCGGTCCAATCAGCGAAACGATTTGACCAGCCGGAATCGTCAGATTGACATCGTCAACCGCGTGTACCCCACCTGGAAAACGGAGCGTCAGTGATCGGCAGGCGATGCTGGATGCGTTAGCAGCGGTCACGGTCATGGCCCATTAGCCACGGGGCTCGTTGATTTAATAACCCGACGCGTGCTAATCTTCCAGAGCACGATCGGCAGCTTCGCGAAGCACCCCAGCAGGCTTGAGTGTGACGCGGCGATCATCTTCGATCTCGATTTCGATGTACCGCGGAGTCACGCCCACGACTTTGCCTTTCACGCTGCCGATCTCGAATTCATCGCCGACACGCAACTTTAATGTCTTGCCGCGAGTACGCACATTCATCCAGGCCGTCCAATCATCGCCGCCTTGGACCAGAGCCGTCAAAACAGTCTGTGACGCGTCGTCAAATTCGGGCTTGGGTGGCGGTGGTGCCGGTGGTGGAGGCGGATCGACGACTTTGACCAGCAATTCTTGTTTTGAGGACCGCGGAGGATAACCGTTATCCGTGGCGCTGATGACGACTTTGATTTCTCGTTTTTCCGGGCTCTGGATGCGAAGCGTCCCCGAGCGCGCATCCAAGCTGACAGATTCAGGCGTTTCCCCAACCAATGCATACTCGATCGCGTGGCCCTCAGCATCCTTGAATGTCAGCGGGATGGGTGAATCGCGGCCAACGATCGCCTCAACGGTCGGACGACCGGTGTACAGCGGCGCTTGATTCGGCGGCGCAAAGAAATTCCGATTCATGATCGGCTGGAGATAGTTTGCCACGTCGGAATCGACCCGCCAGGAATCATTGCCGGGCTGGGCAGCGTCCTCCGGCGCGGCCGCCAACGCGATCGCGTCGATCGTCATCTCCATGGAAAACCCGTTCGATCTACTCGGAGTCAACTCGAACGACCGTATTCGATGCAAGTAGTCTTTGGCGTAAAAAGCGTGCAGCAGCTTGATAAAGTTTTGCTTGTCGGTAAGGCCCGATAAGCGGAAACTCAAGCGATGATATAAGTCACCCACCGGCAGCGTTCCGGTTCGATCGACGCTGACGTTGCGGATTTGATTACTGCTGACAATGTCCAGCAACCACTGTTGATAGTCACTCTGGGCACGTTCGACATTGCTGGATAGCGATCGATCGATGTACTTGCCCATTTGACGATTGGCGTATTCTCCTTGGAGTTGGGCTTCGACCAATTGCTGTTGCGTGGTGGTCAGCGACTCAACTCGGCTGCGTCGATCCTTGAGCGCGGCCCGGTACTTGTTGAATCCCCAGTTCAGTCCGATGGCAACAAACAGGCCGACGACGGCAATCGTCAGAATTCGTTCGCGCTGAGTCATGCTGCCGCCTCCTCGTTGCTGTTCTCGCTCGCCGGAGCATCGGCGTTGTCGCTTGTCGGAGTGTCGCTGCTAGCGGGCGCGTCTTCACTCTGGTCCGAAGACACTTCCTCGCTTACCGGCGGTGACTCATCGGGAGCTGGTTGATCGGGAGCTGGTTGATCGGGAGCTGGTTGA
>JBFJVZ010000282.1:0-10687 GCA_041623895.1 Pirellulaceae bacterium
CAGCAGGCCGCCATCGGAAGTCAACGTGCCGCCGTCGAAATCCGCTTCGACAGCTTGCCGGCGAAGGCGTTTGAAAGTGGACGGTTTTCGTTTACGCTTTGTCACTGCCGAGAGCCTTGGTTGCGTGGTGTATGAAGTGTCGTAACTCCAATACATAGCGGAACTAAGGCTTTCGCGCTATAGGGGCAAACGAATCTCCGGATGCAATTTCCGGGTTAGGAGCTGCTGCTCAATAATCATGAAATAAAATAGCGGTGGCAGCGTAAAGGTTGAGCGGCCCCCAAAGAACAAGTTCGCATTCATTAAGCTGCGGAGCAGCGAAAGTCGGACGAATTCCCCCTCACAACAGCGACCAAACATTCATGCCGTGGCGGCGGCCACGGGCATGTCGGCCATTTGGTAGGCTCGGGAGCGATAAAGGAAATCGATGATGTTGCCTTCGTGCGGTTGCAGCCAGTTCAATCGATTGGTCGGAATGGGACCGATGTTCAGCCGATCGATGTCGGTGCAAGCTCCCGCTGCGTCGATCAATGATTGGTCTTGAGTCAGCACGGTGCCCACCAATGTCGGACCGATCCGCCGGAGCATTTCCTGTTGCGGACACTCCACGACGCTAACGAATGGGAACATGTATTCTTTCGCGGCCACTTGCCGATCGGGCGAATCAGCGTGGACCACGATTGGACGCAAGTACGCACAATGGTCGCGCTCGATCAACTTTTCGCCGTAATCGGCTGTCATGTCGGTCACGCCGGACTCGGCGAAATCTTGCTGGACCATCGCGTAAGTTCCCGTCGCCATGGCCGGAACGGTAAACGCGGCTAGCTGGGCTTCCGGGTCGCTGGGTGGTTTCACTTCCACGGGGCCGATCTTTTCCGCGATCGCTTGCGCGATTTCACGCGTATGCCTGCTGGCCCAAATCCCGGAACAGTTGATGCAGCTGCGACCCGAATTGCTGAGCACGCTTTCCACCATCAAGTCCAAAAACAGTTCCCAGTCGTCGACCACATCGTCGCCGATCAGAATTTTCGAGAAGCCGGGACCGTGGGCTTGGACTTTGGGGTTGCCCTCGTGCTGGGCAACCGTTTGCGCACTTCCAAAGATCATGCTTCTTGGCGATTTGGTCATGATCGCACCACCGGCATCATGTCCGCCGGGGTACAGCCCGAAGGCTGCGCCCGGGACGCCTGCTTGCATGAAGGCGGAAACCATCCGGTAGGGCGTCCAAGGTTCTTGCGATCCGGGCTTCAGCGCCAAACCGACTTGCAGTGGAATCGCCGGTAACCAGAGCGTGTGCACACCCGGCGAATTGTTAGGCAGCACAGCGCCCAGAATCGGCGTTTGTGCCTGGAAGCTAACGATCACGCCACGACCTTCTTCGCCGTATCCCTTGGAGAGAATGGAAAGATCCAATCCGCGGGTCAGGCAGTCCAGGATCTGATCCATGTTGCTGAGTACAAAACTGTTCTTGGCCATATTGCCCCGGCACATATGCTCAGGCAGCCCCGTGCTGGCCGATTGCTGATGGACAAAGTCGTCGACACTTTGAATCGAATCGCCGACCTGCAAGTCAGCGGTCTCGAACAACACGGCGGCGTGTTTGCATTTTTCGATCAATTCCGCCGGCGACAGCTGCAGCAAGGCCTTGCGGGCCTGATCCGCTTTTCGCAAATCACGTCCTACGATACCGCCCCCCACCAAACCAACCTTGGCGATTGGTTCTCCGGTGTCGAAGTGAACGACGTCGTTAAATTCCAAAGATTCGTAGGGCTTGCCCCATCGCAACGGATTCAGAGTGATCATCGAAAGAAGATTTTGAGCAGGCGTAAGGAAGGAACTTCAACAACAGTTTCGTGGACCGGCTTAGTAAACACCGACGGTGGTGGCACTAGCCAATTCGTGAAACGGACGCACGCCGCTGACGCCGTCCCAGGGATACATCTCAAAGGGAGCTTCCCTTTCACCTTCGTCCCGTTCCATGAATCCGGGAACAAAGAACTCATCGGTCAGCGTGTACAGTTTCACTCGCCCGGTCTCACCGTAACCGACGACCTGGTTGTAGTCATCAAACTGGACAACTTCGGTGGCCGCCCGCGGCTGAGGCGCGTAGTAACTGATCTTGTATCCGTCGGCAGCCGTGATTGGTTTGCTGCAGGCGAGCCCCATCAATGTGTTTCCATAGGTCGGAGTCATGTAGATGCCGCCTTCTTCGGCAGGGCCACCGAGTAATTCTTCGACACAGAATCGCGTCCACTGTGGCGTGAATTCCGTGCCGCCGGAGAAGATCCCGGTGATACCGACTTCCTGCAGGGAGGTGCCCTTTTCTTCCAACGCTTCGCCCAGCGATTCAAGCAATTTGGGCGTCGCAAACATGCACTTGACGTCGTGTCCGGCGGTCAACACCGTTACCGCCTGGTCGATACAGTGCTTCTTATATTCTTCCAGATGTTCCATCCAACCTTTCTTGATCAGCTTGACGACCCACCTGGGGTCCAAATCGATGCAGAAGCAGATCCCGCCCCGGTATTGAGCCAGATGTTCGACCGCCAGTCTCAGCCGTCTGGGACCACTGGGGCCGAGCATCAGCCAATTCGCCCCGCGGGGAAAATACTGATCGGGAAGCGTGTCGCTGAATAACTCGTAATCCTTCCAATGATCCTCGATGACAACGCGGCTCTTGGGGATTCCCGTCGTGCCGCCCGTCTCAAAGACGTAGACGGGTTTCCCTTCATGACCTTTGGGGACCCAACGCCGGACGGGACCACCACGAAGCCACTCGTCCTCGAACAGCGGGAACTTCTTCAGATCATCGAATGACTTGACCTCGGTCAGCGGATCAAAATTTAACTCACTTTTCTTCGCCAGCCAAAACGGACTCCCCGTGTCGTCACTGAAGTGCCAGTGGACGGTTTTCAAGGTGTGTTCGTTCAGTTGATCGCGAGCCTCCGTCGCGGACTTGGATACTTCTTCGCTGATTGTGCTATCGACAGAACTCATGCTGTTCTCGGACCGGAATACTCGGAAATGGGGATGCCATGAATCAAGGACATGATATCACGAAGACGGCGAGGCGAAATTAGAGCATTCTCCGTTTCTGTGCAGCGGACAGCTGAAGCGTTCCGACCGCCTCAGGTCGGAATTCTTGCGAATTTGGCTGCCTCCAGTCGACGACGCCGAACCAGGAAATGCTCCTCGCCGCTGATTAACCCGACGGTTTCATTATCACACTCTGGAAACCGGTAAGTGCAAGATTGCCGGCAGCTTGCGCAAGAAAATGGCCGAGACAATTTGTCTCGGCCATCCAGTTTTCCTTACCGGGAATAGATTCAAGGAGCAGTCGGGCTGGCAATCTTGGGCCCATCGTCGTCCGAGACGATGGCTGCGATCGCAATGCCAATACCAGCCAGTCCAGCGATGTCTCCAAATCCACCGTAGCTGCCGCCGCCACCACCGCCGCCGTAGTAACCACCACCTTGGCCGCGGCCGCCCGTCATGTTGGTACCGTACCCATCAAAGAAATCGATCGGTTGGTCAAGGACAACACCGTCTTCCCCTTGATCTCCCTCGTCGCTTGTACCGTCGGTGAATGGAGCTAGTTGGCAACCGAAGGAGTCAGTTGCCTTTGCGGCCGACACCAAACGTCTCCCACTGGCGGTGAGTTTGGCAACATCACCGCCGTTCTGGGCAACTACTTCAAATCCGATGGCCACCATGCCGTCGCGGCCAATCGCTAGCAGCGAGTAACTGCCAGCCGGCAAAACATCGATACGAAAATCACCCAGTTCATTGGTGATGTCGCGACCAACTTCAACACCATTCTTCATGATGAACACGTTGGTCATGGCAGCAGGAATCAGGGTTGGGCCGTCAGCACCGGCGACGAAAAGCTTGCCATTCAAGCCGCCATCAAACCGAGAAACCCGATGGGTTTCATTATTGATGATTTGATTTGCCAGCGCGTCTAAGTCGGCGTTCGCCATGGTGATGATACGATCATTGCTGGGAGGCCTGTACCGCATGATCGTTGCACTGACGGCCTCGTATCCCATGTTTGCCGCGGAAATCTCCGCGATGTTTGGATAGCGACCACCCAAATCAATGCTGCTGTCGATCACTTGGATCGCCAGATGTGCGTACGCGTTCGCCGCACGCGCCGTCAACGCGTAGACTCCCGGAGTTACTCCAGAAATGGTGAACTCGCCCATACCGTCAGTGACTGCCTGGCCACTAAACCCACCACCATCAACGCTGGTGATCGTGACATTGGCCCCCTCTACCGAGCTTGACGTGCCTTCCCCGCTGGGAACGGCGATGCGTCCCGACAACTCGCCAGCTTCTGTTGGCTGAACCCATTCATTGGCTGTCAATGCGCTCGTGTCGGATTGTGCCGAAGCGAGCCCGAGAATGAGGAAAGTTGCACAAAGCGAAGTCAAAATGCGTGCCATCGAGATGACCTTTGGAGTTGGAATCGCGATCAAATTGATTAGAGCGCGAAGCTAGGTAAGGAGAGTCAGTTAGATATTAAGTAAAGAATTGTCGCGTTTCAACGACGAAGCGGAGCAAAGTTCCGGGAATCGGAGCCAAATCGTGGGATTTGCCCGCTCCACCGATTGTGCGGACCGTTTTGTCTGGAGAATACGCGAGTTGGTCCATAAATACCCGTTTTATCGTCAGTTTCGGTGTTGCCAAATTGCGGTTCATCAGGAAATCTATCAACCGCGGTGCGTTAGCACTCGGTGATGACGACACCAAACGGATCGGCACTTCACGGCATTTGGCCGCAAACGTGGCGCTGTCCCATGGAGGCGAGTTGCTGAATGACGAATCCGTATGCCGTTCCCGCGAATCTGCCAGATGACCGTGGTGTCTACGGAGATCACGCGCGATTGCTACGAGGCGGATTCCTGTATCGCGTGATCGAGTTCGAGTCGCCTTTCGAAGGCACGTTTGTTTATGACGGCTGGTGGTTTCGGCAACAGATCTCGATTAACGGGATCAAGGCCTGGTTTCGAATCAGCTGGTTGACCATCTTTCGAAACGCCGAATTCAGACTTCCTGTTGAAGTGGATCCTGAGCAGCCAGCGGTGAGCGTTGAAATCCGCTTCACTCGGGGACTGTCGATTCAGCGTTTTCGAGTTTGGGTTGGCGAGCGGCTTGTCTACGACGAGATCAATTGAGCGAGACCGGCGGAAATGACCGTTCGACATGCTCTCAAATGATTTCCACCACCACTCCCGCGGGTCCGGCGTTGAGGATTCGAGTCGGCCCGAGTTGGACTTCCTTGCCCCAATCACTGTGAATGTGGCCGCAAACAACGAGCGCGGGCGTCTTGGACTCGATGGTTTCCCGAATTGCCTGACTGCCGCGAATGCGACTATTGCTGTCGTGATCGACCGTATCGATGGGTGGGGAATGCACGACCAGGACGGCGTCTTGAGGGCACCCCTTTAATAAGGCGGCTGCCTGTTGTTCGTCGAAATCGTAACTCCAATCGCCGAACGGCGTGACCGGAATTCCACCGCCTACACCCCAAAACTTGACGCCGTTGATTTCGCAGCCTTCACCATGCAGCACATGTGCGGATTGCCAGCCGCTGACGGCTTGTCGAAGCTCGTCGGTTGTTTCGCCGTTTCCAGGCACCAAGACCGCGGGTTTTTCGACGGTGGCCAGGATGTCCAGCGTGTCGGATATCCCGCGGTGTTGATTGGCAAAGTCTCCGGCACCAATCAGGCAGTCGACGTCGGCCGCCATTTGAACCAACTGACGTGCGGCGTCTCGGTCGCAATGCAAATCACTAAAACACAGGTACTTCATCTTCGGCTCTCCAGGATTAGCTGCTGCCAGTGATTCTCCATCGTAGTGAGAAAGACTATGGTCTATCTAGATGACGATTGCTCCAAAGAACAACGGGCCTTCCCAAGCGGAAGATTTTTCGCGAGATCACCGGCGAACGCTGGTGTTGGTGTTGTCGCTTGGATTGTTAGCTGTCTATGGGTTCGGTGTGACGCTGTCGAACGACGAGAATTTCAAGTTGTTGTCGGAGATGTCGGGACGAATCGGCCTGTTTCTTGGCGCATTATGGATTGCCTGGCCTTCACTACAGCGGCCGGCACAGTGGCTTCCCCCAGGAATTGCAATGATGTGCCTGATGGCCATGGTGGTCTTGGCTGCCCAGCCGAAACTGCGTGTGATCATTGTCCCCGTGATTGCCGCGCTGATTGCCGTCGGCGTGGTGGTCAAAATCATGCGCGTGTCGCGACCGCGTTAGTCAGGTTGCCCCGGCTGGAAGCCGCGCCTCCGACGGTACGCTCACTTGGCCAGGTTGCGTAGTACCGTAGGCAGTATCCCACCGTTACGGTAGTACTGCATCTCGACGGGCGTATCGATACGGACGAGGCAGGGAAAACTGGTCGCTTTGCCGTCGCTGGCGGTTGCCGTGACGGTAATGGTGGACCGTGGCTGCAGGTCGTTGGACAGATCCGGGATGTCGATCGTTTCCTGGCCCGTCAGTTTCAGCGACTGCCAGGTGGCGCCGTCGGCAAACTCCAGCGGCAGAACCCCCATGCCGACTAAGTTGCTGCGATGAATCCGCTCGTAGCTTGCCGCGATCACCGCCTTGACGCCCAGCATCATGGTGCCTTTGGCGGCCCAGTCGCGGCTGCTGCCGGTGCCGTATTCGCTCCCGGCCAGCACCACCAGCGGGACTCCGTCGCTCTGGTACTTCATTGATGCATCATAAATGCTCATCAATTCACCATCGGGCAGCTGTTTCGTCACGCCGCCTTCGGTGCCCGGAGCGAGTTGATTGCGGATGCGGATGTTTGCAAAGGTGCCTCGTACCATCACGCGGTCGTTACCACGGCGCGAACCAAAGCTGTTGAAGTCGCGGATCGCCACGCCATTCTCTTGCAGATACTTTCCGGCAGGCCCGTCCGAGGCGATCGCACCGGCCGGTGAAATGTGGTCGGTCGTCACTGAGTCGCCAAGCAAAGCCAGCACACGAGCACCGCTTATCGGTTGGATATCGGGAACAGAATCGTCCGTCACCGAATCCAAAAACGGAGGATGATGAATGTAGGTGCTAGACTCATCCCACGGATAAATGTCACCGCCGGAGACTTCGATAGCGTTCCAGAGCTCGTTTCCATTGACGCTGGCTTCGTACTCCTCGGTGAACATTTCCGGTTGGATCGATTGCTGGATCGTTTGCAATATTTCTTCCGTGGTCGGCCAGATCTCTTGTAGGTAGACATCGTTGCCATCTTTGTCCTGGCCAATCGGTTCGGTTGCCAGGTCGACGTCGGTGGAGCCGGCCAAAGCGTAAGCAACGACCAACGGCGGACTGGCCAGGTAGTTCGCTTTGGTGAGAGGATTGACGCGGCCTTCGAAGTTGCGGTTGCCGCTCAGCACCGCCGAGGCGATCAGATCACCTGCCTTGATCGCCGCGGCAACCGGTTCCGGAAGCGGACCGCTGTTGCCAATGCACGTCGTGCATCCGTAGCCAACGGTGTGGAAACCAAGTTGTTTCAGGCTGTCCGTCAAGCCGGCTTTGTCCAAATAGTCCGTGACAACGCGAGAACCCGGCGCCAGTGACGTCTTGACATGCGGGGCAACTTTTAAGCCTCGCTCGGCAGCCTTCTTGGCCAGCAAGCCCGCGCCGATCATGACCGACGGATTGCTGGTGTTGGTGCACGATGTAATTGCTGCAATGACAACGGCGCCGTGAGTGATCTCGCTGCTGTGACCATTGTTTTTCACAACTGCCGTCGACGAAAGTGCGCCGGTCTCTAAGCCAAACCCGCTTTTGCCAATCGGTGCCGTCAGCGATTGTCTGAATGCCCGTTTCATGTCCGTCAGGGCGATTCGATCCTGCGGACGTTTGGGACCGGCCAGACTTGGTTCCACGGTACTCAAGTCCAAACCCAGCGTCTTGGTGTAGCTCAGCGCCGGACCGTCGTCGCTGCGAAACAAGCCCTGCTCCTTGCTGTATCGCTCCACCAATTCGACTTGCTGTGCCGAGCGCCCGGTCTGGCGCAGGTATTGCAGCGTGACATCATCAACGGGAAAGAATCCCATCGTCGCCCCGTACTCCGGAGCCATGTTGGCGATCGTCGCCCGGTCAGCAACGCTCATTTTGTTCATGCCGGTTCCAAAGAACTCGACAAACTTGCCAACCACGCCTTCGCCCCGCAAGATCTCTGTGACTCGCAACACCATGTCGGTTGCTGTCGCACCCGCCGGCAATGCGCCGGTAAGTTCAAAGCCGATGACTTCGGGCATCAGCATGTACAGCGGCTGCCCCAGCATATTGGCTTCAGCCTCGATGCCACCCACACCCCAGCCAAGCACACCCAGGCCGTTGATCATGGTGGTATGGCTGTCTGTGCCGACAAGCGTGTCCGGCATCGCTACCGGCCCGTCGTCGGTTTGTTTGAGTGCGACGACGCGGGCCAGGTATTCCAAGTTGACTTGATGCACGATACCGACATTGGGCGGAACGACGCTGAAGTTGTCGAACGCTTGCTGACCCCACCTCAGAAACTCGTATCGTTCCCGGTTGCGTTGAAATTCGATTTCCACATTTTGGCTCAGCGAGCTATCGCTACCAAAGAAATCGACTTGCACGCTGTGGTCGACAACCAAATCCACCGGGATCAACGGGTTGATTTTCCTGGGATCACCACCAATTCGCTGCATCGCCGATCGCATCGCAGCCAAATCGACCACCGCTGGGACTCCGGTGAAGTCCTGCAGGACCACGCGATACGGTTTGAAGGGGACCTCCTGTTTGGCAGGTGCCGAAGCGTTCCAGGCAGACAGATTCTTGACATCCTCCTGGCTGACCAAAAAATCGTCGCAGTTTCGCAGCACCGCCTCCAGCAGCACGCGAATCGAAAAAGGCAGCCGGTCGATTTGCCCCAATCCAGCATCCTGAAGACGACTGAGCCTATAGATCGCAGCCGACCCCTGGCCGGTTGAAAACTGGTCGCGGGCTCCAAATGGATCGAAACTCACCTGATTTCTCTATCTTTTGCGGGTTTTACTTGAAATTAGTGGCCCCAGTGTAGCGATCCGCTGGTCAATTGTCTGCCAAGGTGGTGGTGGCTCATTTGTGACTTTGGGTGGACTGGTGAAACTTTGACGATGGGAGCGATTCTCGTGGTCGTCCGGAATCTAACGCGTCGATACACAGACCAAACCAATCCATTCCGTCGTGAGGTCTTCGATGAAACGCTTGACGTTCTTTGCTAAGCATTCCCGCAGTCGCCACAAGTTGGCACTTGCTGTCACCTTGTTGGCGGCGGGATCATTCGGACCGGCAGCTTCCTTGGGTACGGTACAAGCCTGCGACCAGTGTGAGCTGGGCGACATCGTCTGCGATTCGCATTGCAATGCAGGGTGCGACAGCTGTGGTTCAGGCACTCCGACCGGCCCGGTTTTCACGGTCCTGGACTCGGTTGCTGGGGGCATCGAAAAGTTTCTCGGCTTTGATAAGTGTGGATCTTCCTGCGGTGGAGCCTGTTGCGATGCTGCCTGCGACGCCGCCACGATAGAGATGATGCCACTACAGGCGGCTCCGCACCATCAGTACGCCGAGCCGGCGATGCCGACAGTTCCACCGGAAAGCTACTCGCAACCGGTCGAACCGTACGCGCCACTCTATTCGCAACCCGAGCCTTATGCGCCGCAGCCCGCTCCCGAATCTTACCCGCCAGAGCGTCGTGTGCCGGAAACGATCCCACCAGAGCCTGAACCGGCACCGCAGCCACAGCCGTTACCGCCCACGCAAGAGAGTGAAAACGGTGGAATCTTCGATACGCTCAAAAACCCGTTCAGTGACGATGAGGTTCGCTGGACGCCGCATCGATCGATCCACCCAAGCGCTTATCAACCGTCTGCGCCACAGAACACAATCCGGCCTTCATTGCGGTACTTAACGGGCAAGAAGACCCCGGCAACGCAAACGCATCAAGCCCAGCACGTGCCCGCGCATCACTCGCACTCCAGTAACGTCAAGCATGCTGCGACGCGTCAGCCGTTGACACAAGGTTCGGCCGATTATCGCTCTGTGCATCGGCGGACAGGACAACACCAACCTGCTCCCGCCAATGAAGTGCGTTTGTCAAGAGCGCCCGCACCGCGATCCCACCACAGCTCGGCACGCAAGTCAGCCGGGCATCGCCATCCAGTGACGGCTCCCAGCAGTCGCGGTCATTCAACTAGCAGTCGGCAGACGACCAAGTATCTGTTTCGTTGAATGATGCTGAAGCTAACCGCGAAATTTGCGTCTTCGTTTTGACGTGGTCCATCATGCCTGGTGGATCGGTGGTGAGAAAACAGGCTTCTAACTTTCTCCTTGAATATTTCCTGTTGGATGTTCTGCGGTTTTCATGGGGCAAGAGAAGACATCCAACATCGAACAAGAAATGTCGAAGGGCGAAGTCGTTGTAGGCCAGGACCGGCCAGGACTTGTCCTGGTAGAATCCTTGCCGATTGTTGACAGCGATCCTGGTCGTCGGGTTGCTGACCCCGAACAGGTTGCTGACCCCGAGCAGATTGCTGATCCAGAGCAGATTGCTGATCCAGAGCAGATTGCTGATCCAGAGCAGATTGCTGATCCAGAGCAGATTGCTGATCCAGAGCAGATTGCTGATCCAGAGCAGATTGCTGATCCAGAGCAGATTGC
>JBFJVZ010000283.1:0-10660 GCA_041623895.1 Pirellulaceae bacterium
ACGATCAACCCGGCCGTGGCAACGCCTCCCTTTATTGTCGACCGGCAGATCGTCAGAACGTTGGACCAACACGTCGAACGTCGCGTAAGAAGTGGCCGCGGACAACGCGAGCAGGATCGTCAACACAACTCGACGCGGATGATCGCGACCGGTCCATTGGATCAAGGCGATTCCGGCTGTTGCCAGCACCGCCGCATACCAGACCGTGATTGGCAGCGACTGTTCACCAAGCAACGTTAGTAAGATCGCCACAAAGACAACTTTGACACCAAAAACAGGCGTAGCGATCGACACGTCACCCCGATAGATCGCCAAAAATGTGAACATCAGGCCCAGCATGAACAAGCCCGCGATCACCGCTGGTTGCCAAAGCAAGGTCCACGGCTGACCCGGTCCACCCAAAACCCAAAGGGTGGCGAAGGCAACGAAGGAGAATTCATTGGTGACAAATAACGTTGTGGCCGGACCGACACCCGCGGAGCCGGCGCGCTTGATCAGAATCAAGCCACAAACAAACAGAATGCTGGCCAGCAGCGGAAGTAATAAATGCATCTTGCCTGCTAGCTTGATGCCCTTTCTTTGGTAGCGGAAGTCGGAACACTTCCGCGCAGCCGAGGATCTGCAGAATTCTCGCGAATTCCGCTACTTAGTTGCGATCGGCACAGGGAGTCCTGCTACTTTGCCGCTGCTGGCAGCAGTCTTTCCACACTGGCGACGAAAGCCTCCACATCGTCCGGGCTGGTCGCCCAAGAGCACATCAAGCGGGATTTTCCGGCGCCGATGAAGTCGTAGAACTGCCAGCCCTGGGCACGCAACCTTTCTGGCATCTCGCCGGGAAACTCAACAAACACCGCATTCGCCTGCACGGGCGCAACGATCTTCACGCCCTCGAGGTTGGCCAGCTGGGCGGCAAGTTTCTGCGCCATGGCATTGGCGTGGCGGGCATTCTCCAGCCACGCTCCCGACGAGAGCAGGCCGACCCAGGGTGCAGCCAGAAACCGCATTTTGGACGCCAATTGTCCAGCCTGTTTGCATCGATACTCGAACTCATTGGATAGTTCATGGTCAAAGAATACGACGCAGTCACCGACGGCCATGCCATTCTTGGTTCCGCCCATGCACAGAACATCCACGCCGCGCTTCCAAGTGACTTCCTTCGGCGCGATGTTCAAGGTGGCGATCGCGTTGGCAAACCGGGCACCGTCCATGTGCAGATTCAGGCCCAACCGTCGCGTGGTTTCGTGCACTTGATCAAGTCGCGCGGCGTCGTAGACGGTACCGACTTCGGTTGACTGCGTGATGCTGAGGACTTTGGGTTTGGGAAAATGAACATCGTTGCGTCGCCGCGCGGTATGCTGGACCGCGTCCAGATCGACGCAGCCGTTTTCCCCGGAAACCAACAACAACTTCGTGCCGTTGGAAAAGAACTCGGGGCCGCCACATTCGTCGGTTTCAACATGCGCCAGCTCGTGAGCAATGACGCTGTGATAAGACTGGCAAAGCGAGGCGAGCGCCAGCGAATTCGCCGCCGTGCCGTTAAATGTAAAGAACACATCGCAATCGACCTCAAAAATCTCCCTCATCAGGTCGCTCGCTTGTTGAGTCCAAATGTCTTCGCCATAAGGTCTCGAGGGACCCGCATTGGCTTCGGCCATCGCTTGCCAGGCTTGCGGACAGATTCCGGCGGTATTGTCACTGGCGAACTGGCAACCTGGTTCGGTCATCGTCTTGGTGGCTCCGCAATTTGATCGCAGCATCGTTGGGTAGTAGATTCCCCGCGGCCCGGTCTTGGGATTACGAGGATAGTTTTTTGGCAGACATGTTTTCGAGCAGCGCGGCAACGCACTGGGCCGCAAAATTGGGATCGTTGATCTCGCAATCCGCTTCGATCACCGGAATGTCGGCGCGAAGATCACTCTTCAAAGCCGAAAATAACGCCTGATCCGCCTGAGGATCATGAAACGACTGACCCTCGGCACTAATGATGCTGATCGCTTTGGTTGGAATCAACAAGGTGACGGGCGCCGTTGATGCATTCAACTTCCGGGCGATTTGGCGTCCCAACTGTGCACATTCCTCCGGCGTGGTTCGCATCAATGTCACTTGAGGATTGTGCTGATAAAAAACTCGACCGGCAAAACTCCGGGGCACGCTTTCTGGCTGGCCAAAGTTGACCATGTCCAAACAACCTGGCGTCACGATTGCCGGAACTCCACAGCGGGCAGCTGCGTCAAGCCGCTCCGGGCCGGCAGTCAGAATGCCGCCGACCAGTTCATCGGCCAATTCGGTTGTGGTCACGTCCAAGACGCCGGCAACCATTCCTGATTCGATCAGCGACTCCATCGTCCGGCCGCCAATTCCAGTGGCGTGAAAGACCAGAACTTCGTAGCCGGCGTCCTCAAGCAACGCGCGACAATAACTCACGCACTCAGTTGTGTTGCCAAATTGGCTGGCAACGATCAAAGGCCGCTGGTTGTCTTCGTCGGCTTTCGACTGGGCCATCGCGCAGACGGCCGCGGCGGCCTGTGCGAATACTCGCCTGGAGATTCGATTCAGGCCCGCCACGTCCACCATGCTGGGGAACATCACAATGTCTTTGACATCCACGTAGGGTGCTGTGTTGCCGCTGGCCAGCGTGGACACCATGATTTTTGGGATACCAATCGGCAAAGCACGCATCGCTGCGGTGCCGATCGACGTCCCGCCGCCACCACCTAATGAGATCACACCGTCCACGTTTCGCTCCCGGTGCAGTTTCTCCAGCATTTTTGCTGCTGCGATCGTCATCGCTTTGATCGATTCGCCTCGATCTTGCCGGTCGGCCAACTGGGTCAGGTCGACATCTCCAGCAGCGGCAACCTGCTGTCGAGTCACATCGGGGGTGACCGTCGGCGGCTGGAGGGTGCCGACATCGACTAATATCGCGTGGTGGCCGAGAGCACGGATTTGCTCGGCAACGAAGGCGTGCTCAGCGCCTTTGGTATCGAGCGTTCCGAGGACGACAATGGTTGCCATGATGAGTTATTTCTTTGCCTTGCCGACTTGCCTGGCGCGAGCCGGATCGTAGTCAGGATTGGGAGTCGGCATTTGTGCGCCGATCGATCTTTGCCATTCGTGAAGCGCTGCACGTAACGTGGCCGTCTTTTTCGGCAGCTTCGCAGCAAGGTCGTGTTGTTCACCGATATCGTTGGTAAGGTCGTAAAGCTCAACACGATTGTCTTCGTGGAATTCGATCAGACGATAATTAACGTCACGAACCGCACTGTAAGGACCATCTCCACCAGCGTGGTAGTGCGGGTAATGCCAAAACAGTCTTCTCTCGTGCCAGCTTCTTGGATTCATGAGAAGGTGAGTGATGCTAAGGCCATCCATCGATTGGTTGTGGGCTGCATCACCGGCAGCACCGGTGATCTCGAGCAAAGTGGGGTAATAATCGATGGTCATGATCGGAGAATCTGAGACGCTGCCGGGTGTGGTGACCCCGGGCCAACGCACGATTGCGGGCACACGGACGCCTCCTTCGTAAGCAGAACCCTTTCCCCGTCGGAGCGGCAAATTTTCCGTAAATCCGTCATGTTTGCCATAGCGTTGTGTCAGCCCGCCGTTGTCGGAAGTAAAGATAACGAGGGTATTGTCGGCCAATCCATGTTGCTTCAGACTTTTCAGGACGCGGCCGACACTCTGATCCAGGCTCGCTACCATCGCCGCATAGGTCGGGTTGTTATGGACCGCATCCGCGGCGACTTTGGATTTGAAGTGATCGACAAGATCGGCTCGGCCTTGAATGGGCGTATGAGGAACGTTGTAAGCAAAATACAGAAAAAAAGGCTGCTCCTTGGAGTCGTCGATGAACTCGCAGGCTCGATCGGTCAGCCAATCGGTCAAGTAATTCGTGCCCGCCTTGGAAACGGTTCCTTTCTTGAGCATGTATCCCTTCGTTCCTGGCGGCCGACTGACCGAATAGTCGAAACCTTGGCTGTTTGGATCGGTTCCGGCAGAATCGTCGCCGCGACCAGCAAGGTGCCATTTGCCGACATGACCGGTCTTGTAGCCGGCGGCTTGCAGAGCTTCGGCGATGGTGACGTAGCGCGGCTCAAGCCGCTTGGTCCAGTCGGGGATCCGCATTTTTGCGAAGGGGCGGTTTTGACCGGCGATGAAGTCCGTCAATTTCAAACGCGCGGGATACATTCCCGTCATGATCGACGCCCGCGTGGGCGAGCAAACCGTGCAAGCGGTATAGGCGTTACTGAATTTCATGCCGGATGAAGCCAATTCATCCAGGTTGGGTGTCTCGTACAGATCGCTGCCGCAGCAGCGCAGTCCCGTCCAGCCCAGATCATCCGCGAGCAAGAAGACCACATTTGGCTTTTCGGCAGCGGCAGCGATCCCCGGCAGGGCAATCAGGATCGCGGCGACGAGTGAAAGAGGCGTTGGCATGATGTCTCCCGAAGAATTTTATCAGGGGTCTGACCCGTTGCAGGGCACGCTCCATTTCCGGTTGCTGAACTGTGCTCGGAGAGGGTCAGACCCCTGATAAAACAAAGCCTAGTCTATTTCATCTGCTGCCTGATTTGCAGCGTGGCACGGATGGTAATGTTTGAAAAGTCAGTCCGCGGGTGCTAGTGTTGCTTCAAGTCACTTTTTGCTCGTTACCCACAAGTTCAACGTGGAAGCAGCACTAGCCGCAGGTGTTCGGGCACCGACCGAGCGTTTAGACGTCGAACTCGGCGGGAGGGAGAAGGACAAGAGCTATTCTAAGTCCGACTTTTCGGATAAAACTTTAGGACCCTCCCATACACTTCCCATCGTTTCACACGCATCTTATGGCGGTTCAGCGCCTTACCAAACACAACTCGGCGATGTTGCGCACGGCCCTGGGGCTGGTGCAGCAAATCAGCGCTGATGCGCTGATGGTGCTGCTGGAGGGTTCCACGGACTGGCGGCGGCTTGCTGAACTGTCGACGGAAGCTGGTAATGAGAAACCGGTGATTGTGGCGGTCGATTCAATCGACGATCTGGACGGGGCGGCGGAAGCTAATCTCAAGCCGCTCGCTTTGAATAAGGAAAAGGCTCCGTTGCTGGAGCGGCTCCAACACGCCTTGCTGGAAGCCGCCGCCAATGAATTGATCAAAACCAATGGCGAAATCGTTGCCCTGTATAGCGGATTCCAGCAAGGCCGCTGGGATTCGATTAGCCACCTCAAGTTGGACGAGCGGATGCGTCGCTTGACGACGCGAGATCTGCAGATGCTGGAGAGCAGCGTGCCGCTAAAGACAATCAAAGCGGTTGTTGATCTGGCCGTGCAGATTGGCTTGGAAGGGCGCGAAGGCAAACCGGTGGGAACACTTTTTGTTGTCGGTGACACACGCAAAGTCCTCGATCATGCCAGCCCCAGCGGTTTTGATTCGGTTCGCGGCTACAAACGTAAAGATCGGAACATCTTCGAGGGCAAAGTTCGAGAAGAGATTAAGGAAATTGCGCAGCTGGACGGCGCATTCATTGTCAGCGCCGATGGCATCGTTGAACGCAGCCGGCAGATGTTGGAGGTCATGCACGAAGACTTGAACATGTCCAAGGGATTGGGAGCCCGGCACTGGGCCGCTGCCGCGATCACGCGCCGCACCAAAGCGATCGCGGTGGTCGTCAGCCAGTCGACGGGAAGCGTCAGGTTGTACAAGAATGGCTTCTTGATGTTGCAGATCGAGCCAATGGACAAAGGCGTCAAGTGGCAAGACATCGCTTTCAAGCCACCGACCAGTAGCGAGGATTAGGCTGCTTTCGGCTCGTCGGTTTCGTATCGATTTGGTCCCAAGGGCACCTGCTCCTTGTCGCCATTTTCCAGCTGAAACGTGACGGCAAGATCAGCTTCAAGCTGTCTCGCCTCGGTTTCCTCTAACTCTTCGGCGATGTAACGCTTCTTGAGTTCGACATCCAGGTACTCCACCGCCAATTTCGTTGCCACACTGGTAACGATCAACGCGACTCCCAGAACACGCACACCCGGAGTGGGCAGCATCACGACCCGGGCTCCGATCACGTAAGCAACGATCGCAAAACCTCGGAGAGCGACCGTTCCTTGCTGTAGCGTTTCGGTGTCGAGTTCCGCAATTTTGCCGTCGACGGTTTCGCGGTCACATCCTGCAGCGGCGGGGATGGTAGCCGCCACAATCAGCATTCGACGTCGGTTGATTGGTTGCATGATCGCAGTCCTTCCGGCTCGTCAATCGTCAACGCAGGTTTCCAGGAATCGAGCCAATCGATGGAAATCGGAGCCGTGTTCGATGAAACGTACTTTGGTTACCAGTGTTACAGGGTCGACTAACTGTTCGAATGGAACGTAATGCAGGTCCAACTGGCCCGAGACGGAAACCATCACGCCGTTCATTTTTTCTTCGACCAGCGCGCGGTAAGCTCCCACGCCCAGTTGCGATCCCAGCATCACGTCATAGGCATGCGGCGGAGCACAACGAGATTCGTAGCCAAGCTGCAGGCCGTTGACCTTGCGATGCTTTCCTGTGCGTTCGGCATAGCGTTCGGTCAGTAATTTGGACATCAGCGCGGCTAGATTGACCGACGAGATGTTGATGTGTCCGTGATCGTCCCGGCTGATACCCTCCAGATATTTTGCCGGCAAGTATTCCGCCATTCCCTCAGCGATCACGATTGTGCCGTACTCGCGACCATCGCGTTCGCGTGCCAGCATCATGTCGACCATGCGATCGATGACGAATTGAAGCTCCATCACGGTACGAGTTTCACCCGTGTCCTGGTTAACGACTTCTTCCGTCGCCAAGGCACCGGTGATGTCTTCGACGCTCAGCACCATACTTGCTTCGCCCGCGATCGCCGCGCCGTAAGCAAGCCAGCCGGCGCTTCTGCCCATCGCTTCGCACAAGAAGTAGGAACGGCCAGCCGCAGCATCGTAGTTCAAATTGCGAATTTCTTCGGCCAGAGTCTCCACGGCGGTGAAAAAACCAAACGTAAAATCGATACCCATGTAATCGTTGTCGATTGTCTTGGGTAGATGAACGATGGGAAAACGCCGGGCATCAGCCGGCAAGTTATCCTGAAACATCTTCAGTTTGTTGGCCGTCTTCAGTGTGTCATCGCCGCCGATCGAAATCAGCGCGTCGACTTCCAAGGAGCAGAGGCCTTCGTAAACGCGGCGCAGGGGCGCGACTAATTCCGGGTTTTTCAGATGCTCCGGCGCGTTGACGTGTCTGCCAGGATTGGTGCGCGCCGTGCCGATCATGATGCCTCGACTGCTACGCGAATGCGTGAGCACGTCATGCGAGAAACGGACGTAATCGACGCCTTCCTGCAGCGGCCCCGCCGCGGTGTACTCAGCCAGCCGGCTGTAACCATGTTTGATTCCGTAGACCTGAGTGCCTTCTTCTAGAAAGGAAAACGCCGCTGTGGAAATCACGGCGTTGGCAGCCGGCGCTGGACCACCGGCAAAAAGAATGGCGACACGTTTGATGTCGAAGTTGTGCGTACCAGCGGTTTCAGACACGGGCGGGGGCCTCGATTAGCTTAAGGTAAAAAAGAAGGAGTTGGCGGGCGCAAAATCCCCGCATCAGCCGAGAATTTGCAGGTCACCGATCACGAAGGGTCGCCATCACACGCTGCCGCTGACGAAGTGGCCTCGCGGTTCCGCCCCAGGGGTAGCAATGCAAAACCCCGCGAGCGGAGCCGCGGGGCCACTTTTATGATCAAGCTGCAAGTGTGATGGCTACGAACATTTCACAGCCTCCACGCCAAGGCGGCAAGCCGGATCCCCTAGGCCATCGCGAGAATTCTGTTACCTCCGCGCATTCGCGGGTTTTTAGGCGGATGTGAGACCCCTTAGACCAAATCCCACTGCAGGGCCTGTTCGATGCAGGCCTCGTACTCTTTGTCTGACATATCCAAAATGTCACGCATTTCCGCGAGCAGCCTGGTCTGGGAGGAGCCCATTTCTCGATCGGCCGTGGCTGCCAAGAACATTGCCTGCAACGCGAGTGATCTCTGCTGCTGATTCCAGCGTCGGGAAACGGTCAACACATAATTCCTGGCTTGGATGCCATTTTCTTTAGCAATCGAGCAGAGCCGGCCCAGTTCTTCGCGATCAACCGACCGCTGCAACAGCCGCGATGAGATTCGCTGCAAAGCGACAATTTCGTTCTCGGTTGTGACCCCATCGGCCAAAACAATCAAGATTGCTGCACGAACTGCTTGATCGGCGAATAGCTCTTCCTCGATCGCTTCTTGGCGTTCGCGACCGATATCCAAGACGCTGACATCCCAGCAGTCTTTACAGTGCTCGCATTGCACGAATGATTCCGCTCCGCCCACTGGGACGATGGGGATGAAGTAGATTGTCAAGAAGGGACGTCGGGCCCGCAGCCGATAGGACTGGCTCGCCCTGCAGCTGGGGCAATAAAAATTTCCACGGTCCTGCGTCCGTGTCAAATTCATGGTGCCGGTGATGATCATGGTGTGCGTTGTCTGTATTTCTTGTGCGGCGATGTTTCACGGGTGCGTGTTTTTCGCTCATGCCGGTGGGATTCAACTTCTTGTACCGATTTTATCGATTTAGGAAGCCATGTCGTCGATAACGAACATGTGGATACCTCCGCGCTGCTACCCAAACGAGAGGCGTAGCTAACGCGGGGACCCGATGAATTACGCCACATTCGCAAGTCTTTGAAAAAATTTGGGACTTCCTCAGCCATGCGGATCGACACACAGCGATTTGGTACGTTGCACTTAAATGAAGACCATTTGTTCTTGTTCCCTCAAGGTTTGATTGGAATGGAGGCATTGCGTCATTGGGCCTTGCTGCCGGATTTGGAGAATCCGTCGGTTGCTTGGCTGCAAAGTGCGACTCGCGGCGACCGGGCGATCGCGTTGATCAGCCCTCGTGCATTTTTTGAGGACTATCGGGTCCATGTTTCCCGTCGCGATCTTACCTGTCTACATCTGTCGCCCGGTGCAGAACTTTATGTGATGACGGTGGTGGCCGGCCATGTGGGCAAGTTGACGACCAATCTGCGATCACCTTTGCTACTGAACCTGAGCCGTCGGCTGGGCTGTCAAGTGATCACGGATGACAACCAGCCCATACGTCAAGCTTTGCCGATTGCAGCGGCCAAGCCAACGACGGTGGCCGATTTAGCCCGCCAAGCGGCCTGACCGCTATTTCTCGGGCGTCAAAAGTGTCTTTTGGCGATCAACCGGCCACTCACGACGAATCCGCACGATCGGTATGGACCGACCGCCACGGCTCGATATCAATTACTTGACAGGGTCGGCCGATCATTACCTTGACGAGGTTGGTCAAGAGAGCCATCTCACCGCCTCGACATCGTGGTCTGGATTGCATCCAGTCGTGTTACTCTACTCCTTGTGCCCGAAGTTGATCCCGAGGATATCATGCTCGTCCTTTCCCGACACCGAGACGAAAGCATCATGATTGGCGACGATGTGGTCGTCACCATTGTTGATATCCGCGGTGATAAAGTCCGCTTGGGCATCGAAGCTCCCCAGTCAATTCCTGTACACCGGCAGGAGGTCTACGAGGCGATTCAGCGCGAGAATCGCCGCGCGACTCAGACCGGCGCCGGGGCCACCAAAGACGTCAAGCCGCCCAAGAACGAGTAAAGTCGCTGGCTCATTTGGACTGCATGCCATCCACCGCGATTACGATTCCCACTTGGCCAGCGAACTGGCCAGCGACTGTAGCTTAGGCCTGTTCTTTTCGATGGCCATTAGCCCTGCCAGCAGCAAAATGCCGGTTGTGATCCCGAAGGCCCACCACGGCCAGACTTGATCGATCCTTTGCTGTGCGTGCCATACCATGCTGGTGACGCCGATGAAGACAAAGATCGCTCCCAAATAAAGGAACGGGCGAACGCGAAGCGCAACTCCGGCAATCATGCCCGCCAGTGCCAACAGCACCAGGATAATCGGCCCTGATAAAGTGGACCCGATGTCTTGCAGCAGCATATCCGCCGTGCTGCTGACATAGATCGTTAGAGTCGCCGCGTATCGAATGCTTGACGCAACCTTTGCCTCCAAGCGATGGCGGTGCAGGTGTGTCACAGCCAACACGCACACCGCCGGCGGAATCAACCAGGCTTGCGGATGAGTAAGAAAGTTCCAGCCGGGCATCTGAATCAAGATCACCCATAAGGCAGCGTTTGCCAAGACGATGGAGGTGACGCGCGGCATCGTCCCTTTCCACAAAAATGCGAGTCCGCCGTAGTACAACGCGCCAATCGCCAACAACGTCTGGTAAGAAACCTTGCCTTGGATATAGGCCCAGGCGAAATTGGCCGGGTCTGAACCGCCAGCGCTCACCGTCGCGCTACTGAGCCAAAACCCGAGCACCGGTACCAGCGGCAGGTACAACGCCGTCTTTCTCAGCGTTTCTCGCAGCACCGCGTCGTCGCGTCGCCTGGCCCATTCCGTGATCCCCACGCTGACGAACGACAACAACATCACGATGTACGGCCAATAGGGACGCAAGCCCAAGTGTGCCAGCGGACTATTGCACAAATGCAAGTGCAACCACGTCAAGCCGCCGACGACTTGCGCAGCAATGATCAGACTCGTTCGCACCCTATCGTTGAATCGCCAAGTATCGCGATAGCCAAATCCAGGGCCGCGAAGAATGCCA
>JBFJVZ010000284.1:0-10648 GCA_041623895.1 Pirellulaceae bacterium
ATCAGGAGTTCTTCGGCAACGTTGGCAAATCGTTTTCCAAGCGTGGTGACTTGAGCCGGCACATTGTGGCTTCGACCTGCGACGGCCAGATCGCTGAACTCGAGCGCCCGTCCGGCGATCAGACTGAGGGCGGCAACCGTGCGATCTCGCGTCAGCAACAACGCCGAACGCATTTGCAGTTGCTCGACGTTCTCGGTCAAATCACGTGACGTCATGCCTTTGTGAATATGTTCGTGCCCGGCCAGTGCGTTGAACTCTTCGATCCGAGCCTTGACATCATGCCTGGTGACTCGTTCGCGAGCATCGATCGAGGCCAGGTCGACTTGGTCAATGACGTTTTGGTACGCCTCGATCACGCCATCAGGAACCGGCACACCTAGATCTTTTTGTGCGGCCAGGACGGCGACCCAGAGTTGCCGCTCCAGGATCACCTTGTTGGCCGGCGACCACAGATTGACCATCGCGTCGCTGGCGTAACGTGAAGCGAGAATGTTGGGAAGAACAGTCGTCACGTTATATTCCTTAAAGTGGATCGTGGCTTAAAGAATTAGCCGTCGTAAGCCCGAACTGTACCCACGGGGATTCTTCGTCAACAACGCTAGGCTACCGGCGGTTCGGTGGGCGGCTCTTCGCCGGTGATCTGCTTAAACGCCCGGCGAGCGGCCTCGCGAAGTTCCTGATTCGAATGCCAAAGATACATTCGTATCACCTTCACAGCCTGTTCCGCTCGAGCGCCAAGTTTACCCAATCCATCGATTGCCGATAGTCGGCCGCAGTGCGACACGTTGCCGTGGACCGGAATAGGTGTCAGCACTGGCAAGTCATCCCAGTCCCATCGACTAACCGGGGTAGCACCGATGCTAAACCATAAATTGCCCCACTCCGGATCTTCCAAGAGCTCAATCACGCCGGCTAAAGCCGCCCGATTATTCTCGGCCGCGGTGGTGAGCGAAATGGCAGCCATGCACTGCGCCCAACAATCCTCATCCCTGGCCCACGTCAACAATTGTGGAATCAGTGGCTCGTGCGTGGGATCCAACTTTGCAAGGTGCACGCCGGCGTCGTAGGCGATCATTGTTTCATCATCCTGCAGTGCCAGATGCAGACGCGACTTTGTCTGCTCGCTGTCCCCATAAATGACAGCAAGTTTTGCAATCGCCTTGCGTCGCACCGTCGGGACTTGATCATGGGATGCGGCCAGCAATGAAGCAATCGGCACAGGGCCGACCGCGAATCGCCCGGGTGCTTTGAGGCCGGCGAAGGCCAGGGCAAAGTATCGTGATTGCGAATTGCCTTTCTCGATCTCTGCAGCCATTCTGGTGTGAACAGCCTCTTCATCCAGTCGCTGAACACCGGAAGCTGCGTATTGCAGCAGATTGTGCGAGACCGTGTAATTCGACGCAAAGATGGACAAGGGACCTTTGCTCGGTTGACGGCGCATGACTGCAAGCGTGACCTCCAAAGCCTGGTCGGTATGCTGTTTGCCGGCCAACACACAGACCACATTGATCGCGATTCCGTTCAGTTGGGGGTCGCGTTCACGGCCAATGTACTCGGCCCAATCGTCGATCAATCGACGCAATAACTCGGGCGAGGCGTCAACGCGCAACGCGTCAACGGCATTGAAGGCGTGTTCGTTGGGCTCGGTCGTTACCTTCAGCTCTTGTAACCAGGCAGAAAGCGTCTTGCCTTGATAAACCGGTTCGCTGGACGATTGGGCACTCACGCCGCTGAGGATCAGCTTTGCACGCTTCGGAATCAGGTCTGGTTCGTCCTGGGATTGCGCGGGAAACGGATTAACGTCGTCCAGCTGGGCTGCCTCGTCAGCGACCTGGGTTGCTGTTTGTTGTGTAATACTGACGATCGCAACTTTACCACGCCGGACCGTGACGGTACTGTTTTCGACGATGAGCCCGGAATCCGGTGTATCGACGACAACGACGTAGTCTCCGGCGGCGATGCGAACGGAATCTTTGCCGGGCGTTACGGTCAGCTGTTCGTAAACCTTGTCCCCTTTCATGATTCGCACCGGTACGCTGGCGTCCTGGCACTCGATTTTCAGCGTGCCCTTATTTAGTTCGAGCAGGATGATGACGGACAGCAGGGCGAATAACACGCCACCGATCGCCAATGTCGTGCGTCGTATGATCGACGGCGGTTTACCCGATGGTTTTATTACGTGATTTGGACGAACCGGTTGTGGAGCAATGTCAGGTTGCTGAAGGTGCGACAACCATTGCTGAAGAATGTCCGCGACTTCATCGGCCGATTGAAATCGCTGCTGCGGATCCTTGGCGAGCATGTTATCCAAGATCGCTGCGAACCAGTCTGGAATTTCGTTGTTCAGAGATCGCAGCGGTCGGGGTTCTTCGTTGTAAATGCGATTCAGTACGCCCATCGTCGTTTCGGAGCGGAACGGCGAATGCCCCGTGCACATCGCATACATCACGCTGCCCAAGCTGAATATGTCGCTACGTGAATCGATCGCTTCACCCCGCGCTTGCTCGGGGGACATGAATTGCGGTGTGCCGGCGATCACGCCGCTTTGAGTCATGCTGGCATCGTCGGCGGCTCTGGCCAGACCGAAATCACTGAGCATGACGCGTTCCACGCCGTTTTCCAGCAGAATGTTTGCCGGTTTGATATCGCGATGGACAAGTCCTTGCGCGTGTGCAGCCGCTAATCCTCGCGCTGCCTGCATTCCGATTCGCAGTATGTCTTTCAGTTCCAGCGGCGCGTCAGCATCAATTCGTTGCTGCAGCGATTGCCCCGGCACAAACTGCATGACGAAATACGGCAAGCTTTCCGCGTCGGCCACACCATGAATGGACACCACATGTGGGTGGACGACAGCGGCGGCGGCTTTCGCTTCGCGCGCAAATCTTTTTCGGGCCGCGGCACTGCAGGCAAAATGGGGCGCCAGGACTTTGATGGCAACAAATCGGTTCAGCTGTCGATCGTACGCTTTTAATACGACTCCCATCCCGCCGCTGCCGATGACTTCCATCACGTCGTATTCGCCCAGCCGTCCGAGCATCGCAGGGTTGTCGGTTGGCAACAGGCGTTCCAAAACAGTTTCAACGGCCGGCAGAATGGGTTGTTCGTCTTCAGTACCCAACAATCTCGTCGGGGTCCTTTTTGACAACGGAGAATCGGGGTCTCGTTGATCGCGGTTCAAGTATCGGGACATCTCGCTCCAAATATTCGCATCCGCGGCCAATGACTCCAGCTCGGATCGACACGTTTCGCACGTCTCGAGATGCCGCTGTGTCTCGTCGATTTGTGATGGCAGCAAGCCATCCGACAGAAGCAGCTTCAGCCGATTTCGATCGCAAGTGTTGCTTTCAGCGACCATGTCAGTATTTCCTTCAGCCATTTGCTTCTAATTTGCGAACGTGGTCGTTCAGCCTGGCGGTCACGCGGCTACGAGCCGCGTACACGGAGCCGACCGGCATATCTAAATCTCTCGCTACTTCTGCGATGGTTTCGCCATCGACACAGGTGCGCCAAAAAGCTTGCCAGGTTTTGGCCTCAAAGGCAGGCTGCGTCTTTTCAGCTGCAAGGCGGAACAGTTGCCTGCGATACTCTTCATCAAAGATCGCGGTGTCACCAGACGGCGGTGCCGGTTGCTGGTCCAGCCAGCGCAGCATCTCGGTGCCGCCCACGGCTGGAGATTGCCGCCCTTGCTTGGCCAGAAAGTTAATTGCCAGATTGCGAGCAATACGGCGTAACCAAGATCGAAATGATCCACGCCCGGCGGTAGGTTCCCAGCGATCGATGGCGCCGGCGACGGCAACCATGGCTTCTTGCGTGATTTCGCGGGCGTCGGCGTCTTGTAGCCCGCACCGCCGACCTAATCGGTAGACCAGGGGTTCGTAGATTTCCACGAATTCTTCCCAGGCCTCGCGATCGCCGGTGTCACGCACACGGTGTAACAGGCTCATTCGTGTGTCAGGTGGTTGGTTCATGATTGCCTCTAACAGTAGAAACAATCGCGATCGAGATTTCTGACATGCGGAGAAAAAAATTTGTTGCTTGTGAAAACCTGGCGTGAAACATGCGGAATCGGATCCGCTTCCTGGCAGGCTTCACGGAATCGGAATAATCGTCAAATTCGATTTATCCCCAGCGAGCCGAACGGACGATACCGTGAATGATTGAATCTCATTACGCAAACTCGCGAGATGTACGCATGGACCGCGGCAACCGCAGAATCCTGGTGCCTTCAGCCCTATTGTTGATCCCAATTGCCTGGTTAATTGGATCGCAGTGCACGGCAGCCCCCCCAGTGATCGGTAAGCAGCCACAGGCACCAAAAGTGCAGCCGGGCGGGCTGCTGGAAAACCTGCTTCGCGATTCCAAAGGAACGAACAACTCCCGCGGGCATTCGCAACGTCAAGCGAAAGCCAGTGGAGTTCTGGGGGGGTTGGTCGAAGTACTCAAGACCGATCGCTCGACCACAACACCGAATCCAGCGAGCTCAAATCGAGAGTCGGTGAATTGGGATGGAATTCCCTATCACCAACCACGCGCTCAGACGGATCACGCTTCCAATGCACCCATTCGCGATCCGAGCAGCGCCCGGCCAACGCCGATCCGCAGCAAGCCGAGGATCAAAGCGATCCCTGCGTCGTCGCGGCAGCAAAGCGTGATGGAAGTCGCACCGCCGACAAGTATTTTGGTTGACCAGGAACCTCGCGTGCTGCCGGCGCCAATCCCGGCAAAGCCGCCCACGCTGATCGAACCGGTTTTGCCGAAGGCGACAACATTCGCTAAACCGCTATCGGAAAGCAGTAGCAGTCGACGGCAGAAACGGCGTCAAGTCGGTCCCCTGGATATCTCGGAAATCAACTCTGAAGCTGAATCAACCGAGAGCAAGCCAAGCGATGGCGACCTGCAACCCAAGGTGGCGCGACGCGAACTCGCAGCGCCCGAGGCTGTCCCAGCCGAACCAGTATCGACCAAAGTCGCTGAACTTAAGCCCGAAGCCAAAGTTGCCGAAGCGCCGCCAAAGCTCGGTGTAGTCAACGCGGAGCCGACACCATTGGCGGAGCCGACACCATTGGCGGAGCCCGCGATGACCGCCGTAGAATCGATCGCAACACAGGCTGTTCCGGAAACGGTCGAAGTAGCCGAATCTGACCCTGCTGGCTTGGAACAGGCTACGCCGCCTGCGTCGTCGACGTTATCACCGCCCGCACCAATCGAAACACCGGAAGAGGTTGCTCCAAGCGAAGCTCCTGCCCCAGTGCCGATGGCAGGCGTGCCGCCCCGAACTTATGCAGCCGTACCGTCAGAGCCAGCCGCGCACCGCGCCGGGCCACCCACATCTGCTTTTGAGCCTCGACAGCATGTGATGGCTGAGCCCGCAGTTACCGCCCCGCTCAACACAGCATCTTCACCCATCGGTTCCGGCGTTAGCGCACAGACTCGAAACGGTGCGTTCCGCAAACCCGAGTTGATGCAACCTAACATGAACGCCGTGCCGTACGTGGCGCAGGGTCCTCCGACGTACTCGCCGTATCAGTCACCAATTCCATCGGAATCGTATCCGGCAGCAATTCCCTATGGAGCGCAAGGTTTTTCCGCTGTGCCGTCACCCAGTCAGCCGTCGCCGATGGTTACCTATCCGCCAGCGCCGCAAGCACCATCGGCCACTGGTCCCGATGTTCCGATGCATCCGATCGCCGGTCACATTGCAGCGGCTCCGTCGGAGCCTCGATACGGTGAACGTTCATTTGACAAAGCGCCATTGCGCCCGGCTCCGGCGGCCGAAGCAAAAACGCTACGACCGGGCGAGACAGCCGTTGCCTCGGAACTGCCCGGCATTCGCGTCGTCACTCATGGTCCCTCGTCGATCATGATCCGACAGACTCACCAGTTTGAGATCCGTGTCGAGAACCGGGGTTCGATCGACGCCGAAGGTGTCATGGTCCGAGCTTTGATACCCGATTGGGCCGAAGTTCGCGGACAGAGCGCATCGCACGGCAATATCGAGCCTCAGATCACCGGGTCCAACGAGCGATTGGTATGGACCATCGATCAATTGCCGGCCGGAACGACCGAACGCATGTTCGTTCGTCTGAAGGCGGAACGAAGTGGTACGCATGGATTGGATGTTGACTGGACGCTGGTTCCGAAGAAAAGTGTCACCCAAGTTCATGTCCACCAGCCCGAACTGGAACTCGCCATCGAAGGGCCCGATGAAGTCGTCTACGGCGAATCGCAAACTTACAAAGTACGCGTGTTGAATCCGGGTGACGGCGTTGCACCGAACGTGGTGTTCACTTTGTCGCCCAATTCGGCGACGCCGCAGACTCAACGCATCGGCGATATCCCGTCAGGCAAGGAAGCACAATTTGAAGTTGAACTTACCGCCCAAGACCTCGGCGACCTGAAGATTCACGGACTTGCCTCCGGCGATCTGGAACTCCGCGCCGAAGCCAGCAAGACGATTCGTGTTGCAGCAGCACGTTTGGAAGCCGTTTTGACCGGACCCGAACTGAAGTATCAAGACACCGAAGCGCTGTATCATCTGCAAGTGCAAAATAAAGGCGTAGCAACCAGCCGCAACATCGTGGCAACGCTGCGATTGCCGGCCGGTGCGAACTATCTGGGCGGCCTGGACGGTGTCAAGCAGCGAGGCTCGGTGCTGAGCTGGCAACTGGATGCATTGTCGCCGGGAGCAGTCCGCGATTACCAGTTCCGCTGCAAAATGTCATCCCCTGGCGACCAGATGTTCATGTTCGATTGCCAGGGAACCGCAGCCGGTCTGGCTGATGTTGCCATCACGACTCGCGTCGAATCGATTTCGGACCTGGTTTTGACCATCAACGACCCGGTCGCCCCGGCACCCGTGGGTAGTGAAGTCGTTTACGAAATCGTGATTCGGAATCGCGGCAGCAAAGAAGCCACGGACGTTCGTGCGATCGCTCAGTTCAGCCACGGCATCGAACCGCGACGGATTGAAGGTCACACCGGCGAACTGCTAACGGGACAAGTCTTGTTCGATGCGATCCCACGCATCGGTCCGGGTGACGAAATCCGCATGAAGGTCATCGCCGAAGCCGAACGCGCGGGCCATCATCGCTTCCGCAGCGAAGTTCGCTCGGGCGACACCGTGTTGGTTGCCGAAGAAGCGACTCACTACATGAGCCCGAGAAGCGAGCGTGTGAGCCGACGAAGCGGCGAATCGCGACAACAGTAGGCTAAGGCTAAGCAAACTGCTGGGCCTTCGGCCCGGTCGCCGACTCCCTATGATCCCACATCAATGATAAACATGCTCTATCACAGGTACGGCGCCCTGCCGTACCGCAAAGTCAGCTAGTGTTTTTCAGAATTCCGGTAGCGGAAGTCCGAAGACTGCCGAGGGTCAGGGAGCGGAGCTCACGAATTCTGCTACGTCCAGCTTCCGTTAAACGCATTCACCGCGCGGCCCAACTTCGCGGTTACTTGTCCGCTTGGCAATAGCGGTCCAGCCAATCGAAAAAGACTCGTCCCCACAGCACGCCGTTTTGCGGTTTCAGCACCCAATGCCCTTCGGCGGGGAAGTACAAAAATCGGCTCGGCACGCCTTGGACTTGACTTGCCGTGAATGCCTCCATGCCTTGCGTCACCGGCACGCGAAAATCTTTCTCACCGTGGATGATCAGTAGCGGTGTCTTCCAGTTGCCCGCAAACTTGTGCGGCGAAAACTCAGCGTACTTTTCCGCGATCTGATCGCTTTTCCAGTAAGGGCCGCCCATGTCCCAGTTGACAAAGAACAACTCTTCCGTGGCACCGTACATCGATTCCAAATTGAAGACGCCGCAGTGGGCTACCATCGCGCAAAACCGACTCGCATCGTTCCCCATCAACCAGTAGACGGTGTAGCCGCCAAAGCTAGCCCCAATTGCGGCCACGCGCGTGCGGTCGATCGTCGGGTCGGCCATCATCGCGTCCGTGGACGCCAGAATGTCCTGCATCGCCTGCCCACCCCAATCGCCGCTGATTTGATCGTTCCATTGACGGCCGAACCCAGGCATGCCGCGGCGATTGACCGCCAACACGACGTAGCCGTGCGAAGCCATCATGTGAAAGTTCCAGCGATAGGAAAACCATTGACCGATTTGTCCCTGCGGCCCGCCCTGACAGTATGTCAGCATTGGCCACTGGCGCTTGGCGGCAGGATCGTAATCCGGCGGCAGGATCACCCAATTGTGGATCGCTTTGCCGTCAGTGGCGGTGAAAAACCGCTCTTCTATCTTGGGCAATTCAAGCCCCGCAAAGATCTTGCCGTTGACATCGGTGATCGTCGCTAGCTGTTTCGTTTGGGTATCAATCACGGCCAATTCGTAGGGCCGCAACATGCTTTGTTGTTTCACGAGCAGGCGGTTGGAATTCGGAATCGCGGCGACGACGGAAAAGTTGAAACGCCCCTCAGAAACCTGCTGCAGGTCGCCGTTTTCAGCGTTAATGCGAAACACCTGATTCGTGCCGCGCGTCTCGCTGTAAAAATACAAACTCTTACTGTCAGGACTCCAGGTGGCGTGGTGCGTGGTTTGATCCAGACCCTCCGTGATGTCTGCAAGTGTGCCGCTACTGCGGTCGTAAAGCATGATTCGGTTGCGGTCCGACTCGAAGCCGGCTCGCAGCATCGAATGAAAGTCAATGAAACGGCCATCGGGCGAATAAGCCGGGTCCATGTCGTAACCCGGCATGCCCGGCGTGATGTTTTTCAGTTGCCCGCCGCTCGTGCTAACCAGATAGACGCCGCTGTCGGTGCTTTCGGCCGGATTGTTGACCAGTTTCAGCGTCAGCGCGATCTGCTGGCCGTCGGGCGAAAAAGTAAACTGCTCGGATCCGCCAAAGGGAGGTAGCGGACAATCCGCTTTCAAGGACGCCATCAAATCGACCGGCTCCGATGGCTCGCCTTGCTGATCAATCTTGACCACATGCACATGGCTGTAAGCGTAATCGTGCCAGGCGTTCCAATGCCGGTACATCAAGGAGTCAATGATCCGGGCATCGGCTTTCGGTAGATCCGGATAGATCTCATCGACTTTTGCATCCATCTTCACATCGACCGTAAACGCGATCGCATCCCCAGTCGGCGATGTAATCAGGTTACCAACGCCTTCTTTAACGCTGGTCAGCAGTTTCGCATCGCCACCCTGTGGATCAATCATCCAAGCTTGCGGCTTTTCCTCGTCCTCTTCTTCTTCGTCCTTGCCATCATCAGCCTTCGCTTGATCTGGCCCCTTCTTTTTCTTGCCAGCATCAGTGTCATTGTCTGCTTGCATTTTTGCCGGTGCCACGTACACCAACTTCGCGCCCGAAGCATGATTTAGCCAACCAAGCGAGCCGAGTCCTTTGACATCTTTCAGCAGAGTCTTCGCCTGCGGCGCGGCCAATGGGGTCTCGAACGCAGCAGAAATCTTTTCACTTTTGACCGCTTCATCATCCAGCGGCTGGAGCATCAAGCTGGTCGTGCCCTCGTTGGCTTCCAAGTCAAACCGAGTCACCAAATACGCCAGCGTTGTACCATCGGGAGAGACGGCCGCATCCCCAATCCGAGCCAAATCCCAAAGTCTTTCCGGCGTCAGCCGTTCGCCGGGGCAAGTGGCAGCGCTGGCCATGAACGCGACGAAAACAAATAGGTAATGGGTTAATCGCATGATGTCATCTCAAGAATGGATTGAAAGTCTTCCTGGCTCGATCGAATACAATGTAAGCCGGTCGGCACGACGGAATTGTAACCACTGCTGGGATGCCCGTAGAGGCTGTGAATCCAGTGGTGCTTCCCGGTTTTTGTAGGTCTCATTCACTTCTTACTTCGTTCTTCGACATTCCTTGTTCGATATTGGATGTTCTTCTATGCCGCAGTGAAACTGCAGAACATCGAACAAGAAATGTCGAATGAGAAAGTCGTAGCCCGGACTTACCACCACTGGCCACCAGACCATGATGGACTCCTATCTTCGCCAGGACCGAAAAGTACCCCTAAGACCGTTGAATGGTCGCTGGACCCGTTGTTGAGAAGGCGGCAGCAAGTCGCACCAAAGAGCTGATGCAATTAGAAAGGGCTGATGCAGTCAGAATTCGTACTTGATCATCCAATCGATCGTCACGGCTTGCCCGGGATCGCTTGGCGTTAGCTGATCCGCCGGAATCAGGCCGGCACGCGTTTCACGATACTGCGTCCGCCAGTACGTGACTTCAATCCCCGTGATCAATCGCTCGGTGACGTCGTGGACGACATTGGCGAAAATGTATTGATTGGAACTGCGGCCAAATAAACTGTCTTGATTGTTGGGGTCGTCCACGCCGTAACCTGCATGGAAATGTTGATGACTTGTCCAGTTGTACCACAACTCGCACCAGCCGCCGGTTGACCGTATCGGCGTTCTCAGACAGGGGCAAACGCCTTGGCCGATCCCGCCCAGGAAATTGCTCAGGTTGGCACCCGTGAAAAACTCGCCTTGCACACCACAGCGGTCCGTGACCGGCGCACGCAGGTCAATGTTGAAAGACCAGGTCCTGAATCGGGCATCGTCTTGCGGTGGCAAATTTAGCGGCGGTGGACCGGCGGTGAGAAAATCAAAACCGGTTTCGCCGATGTGACCAGAGATACCTAGTGTCGTCGGTTCGGAGCGACCTTCCCGCCGGC
>JBFJVZ010000285.1:0-10508 GCA_041623895.1 Pirellulaceae bacterium
CATTTGCGCTCATCAAAAACAATCGGGAGGGCGAGGCAACCTTGGGCGGTTTCGCTGACCGAAAATCCAATATTGCACTCGAAGACGAGCCCGGGGAACGACGCCCTGATGTGCGTATTCGCCCAGTCAACTGCCCGTGCGTGAAATTGCTCTCGAAAAACATCTTCATTCGCCGCACACTCACTCGCGGTATGTCATTTGCAACGAACTGATGCACGTCGTCGCTTATCGATCCAGGAGCGACATCACGTTTGGCAGATCATGACAACTTAGCTGAGAAGGATTGGACCGATGATGGAAACATTTGACCATGGGCAGCTTGAACAGATGATTGCCAGCGAAGGCGGTCCGCACCTGACGATTTTCTTACCGCCACCGACGCAACCGATCAAGGCTTCCGACGATGCCATTCGCTTGTCAAATCTGAATCGGCAGGCGCGGGCAACTCTCTGTGACCATTGGATGACGAATTCGGAAGCGGACGATTTCCTGAAGCCGCTCATCGACTTGACTCAGGAAACCGGATTCTTGGCGCCGCGACCGCATGGAGTTGTGATTTATCGGTCTGATGACATCTTTGAAGTCTACCGTACCAGCGAAGCGATCGAAGAGCGTCTCTTCATCTCCAAAGCCTTCTGCATCCGACCGATGCTTGCGGGTCTCGACCAATTCGCGCCGTTCTTTCTGCTGACGTTAAGCAAGAAAAAGGTGGCGCTGTTTAACGCGACACCGGGTTCAATCTCACAAGTCGAGAATGTGGATTTGCCGGCCGGATTTGAGCAGGAAATGGCCGATGTCACGGCCGATTATGGTGCACAAACCCATACGGCCGTCTCTGGAATGACTGGAAAACAGGGGGCGGTCTTTCACGGCCAGGGCGGTAAGGCGGACGCGGAAAAGACGGAATTGACCGAATACCTTCGCCACGTAGACGATGCGGTCAGTTCGCACCTGCAAAATCAGAACAGAATCTTGATTCTCGCCGGAGTCGACTTCATCACCGCGATCTATCAGCAAGTGAGTTCATACCCCCGGCTTGCCGGCAAGACTGTCGCTGGAAATGTGGATCACTTGTCGTCCAACCAATTACTGCAACAATCACGCCCCATTGCAGCTGAGGTTTTACAACAAGAACGCGCTGATGCGGCCGAAAGAATCCGCCAACAACGTCGGGATCGAATCGCAACCGATTCCGAACAAATATTGTGCGCCGCTTACGAGGGTAGAATCGACACTCTTGTCTTTGATCAATCTGCAAAGCTTTGTGGCAGCTTCTATCCGGACAGGCGGACACTGAAAGAATTGCATCACGAGCCGACTGGCGAACCGGACGACCCCAGTCATGATTTGATAGAATCTGCAGTCATTCAGGTGTTCCGCCACCGCGGTAACGTACATGTAGCTACAACTGGCCAGATGCCGGTACAATCGAAGATGGCTGCGATCCTTAGATACTGACTCAGCCCCAAGAAAGACCACAAACAGGAGATTTGATATGACTGTCGGCCGTATTTGCACGCGTTCGGTAGACTTGGCTGATCGCGACGAAACGTCTCAAGTCGCAGCCAGTCGCATGAACACACGCAACGTTGGCACGTTGGTCGTCATCGACGATGAAAAACGCCCGATTGGCATTCTTACCGATCGCGACTTGACAATTCGTGTCGTCGCCAAGGGACTTGATGCAAGCACGACACTGGTCAAGGAAATCATGAGTCCGAGTCCCGCGTGCGTGAAAGAGGATGACGTGATTGAAACGGCGATCACAATGATGCGACGGGGATCACATCGCCGCTTGCTTGTTGTCGATGAAGAAGGGAAACTGGCTGGACTGCTGAGCCTGGACGATATTCTCGACCTGCTAAGCGAAGAGTTCGAGGAAATCGGCAAGTTGGTGCGGGAGGAAAGTCCCAACGCACTGGCGCTTTGACACTGATGCGATCCAAAACTCGCGTTGCCGTGAGGTTGCGACCAATCGGTACAATTGGCCGGGCGTTAAGGGAGAAAATAGATGGATGCTGAAACAAATCTTTCTGTCATGCAATTACTCGACCGATGGCAGGCAGAAGATCACGAGCTGGAGGAACAGATTGACGAGCTTCGCGATTGGATGCAGGAAGTCAGTCAGCTTGGAATTCCCCATTTTGGCGAGACAGCAAGTCGACTACTTCCCCTGCGGAAACGGCTTGCTCAGCATTTTGAGCGCGAACAGGAAATGATCGGCGAACTTGTCGAAGCGGATTCGGCTTCCTCGCCGGAAATGGACGGCGTCCGACGAAATTCAACGCACGACCATTCGCAATTGCTGTCCAGAGCCGATGACCTGATTGCCCGTTTGAACCAAACCGATCCGCCATTCGATTCGTGGCAAGCAGCGATGGATGAGGTTGCGATCCTTGCCGAAGCATTGGAACAGCATGAAGAAAATGAAATGGAAAGCATCCGCATGCTGCTCAGCATTGATCCGGATTCCGGCGCCATGCCGTAGCAGCGGTTGCTAGCTTCATCGTAGGCCAGGACCTGTCCTGGCAGCAGCATCGCCAGGTCAGGCCCTGCCGGCGCTGGGCTAGATTGTTGAACCGCACGAGTCAGGCTGCAGAGAATTGCGTCACTGAATCATTGCGGCGATCAAACAACCGGCTCGGCCATGGTTGCCCGCAAAACATCAACCATTCGCTGATCCGTCAGCAAATCCGTTTCCCGTTCGGGACAGTACACGGCCAGCAGGCGAAAATTTTCACCCCGCAAGGCAACGTTCAGCAGGTCCTCAGCCGAAAGCGTTTGCCTGCCCGCGCGACGCGACAGTTGGAAGCTCACGCCCCCGAGACCTTCGTAGCTACGATAGACGACTTCCGTGCAAACAACACGATCACTGCGGGTAAAATCAAAATCGAAGTCGTAGGGTTTTCCCAGATGCGTTCTTGCCCGCTGAATCACGGTTTCGATCAACGATGCATCGATGGTGGGCCGCAAGACTGAAATCGCGTCGTTACCAAAAGGTGAGTCCAACGTACGTTGCCGGACACCGTCTTTGAGCGATTCGATCACCTGCTGATCGCCAATGTACAACGCCGCGTGTGGCCAATAACCCGGCAGAAAATAGTTCGTCAGCGCAGTATCTTTGCGAGTCACGAATACATCACCGGGTCGAATCAGCTGCTGCAGGCGGATACTGATATCGTCGGGTAGTTTCGGCACATGACCCGGTCTGGTTGTCACCGAACTGACCGCGCGCGAGCCCCACTCTTGGAAGGCGTAGATCGCCCGCATCAAACCTCCTTGGATGACCGCATCATTCAATTGGCGTCGTCGTACATCGATGCGGACCTTGACATAGCGAGCCGGACCAACGCGGACCTTGTCGATCCTGCTGCCGATGACGGCCAGCAAGCCGCGTAAACGTTCGGCACCTTCGATCGCGATCGTAAGTTCCTGGTGATACTGGTCGTAAAACGTCGTGGCATCGCGAATCTTTAGCGCGTTGACGGGGTTCGTGAGTGACAATTGAATGTCATCAAAACTACCCTCGGGAATTCCATACGACAGATAGGACTCGTTCAGCTTTCGGCGGACAAGCTCGTCGTCGCCGAACAGGTCACGAAGAAAGCGAGCTGCGTCTACCAAGACCAGAGCTGCCGCGAACGCCACCGCAAACTCTAATACGCTGTCTTCGCTCGGTTCCCCAACTTCATTGCGGATCGAATCGATCAGTTCAAGCAGCGCGTTTCGAGTCTTGTGATACGACACCCACAGAGTGAGCACGGCGTCGTCTTCGCTGGGAGTGAAATAGCCGCGAATTCCCGTCTGGAATTCTCTGTGCATGGTGATTGCACGTTCACGCAGTCGGTCCATATGAGCGGCCAGCTCGCACACCGTGCGGGCAGTTGCTGATAAATCCATCTTTCCCTTCAATATCGGTCTTTAAAGGAGCCGTGTGATCGGCAAAACTTCGCATTCTGGCTGCCGACCATTAGCATATCAATTGCTCTTGCTGCTTGCCGCCCGCAGGATTGACGAGATTATGACTGACCGATCCGTTTGGAAATCGAAAACTGGATTCCTGCTGGCTGCCTTGGGCTCTGCCATTGGGTTGGGGAACATTTGGCGATTCCCCTACATGGCCTATCGCAATGGTGGGGGCGCATTCTTGGTGCCTTATTTCGTTGCCCTGTTCGTGGTCGGCATACCGCTATTGATGCTGGAATTCGGCTTGGGTCATTATTTCCGCCGAGCGTTCCCGCAGTCATTAGCAAGAATCAATCCAAGATTTTCCTGGATTGGCTGGTGGTCGGTGTCGTTTGTGATGTTTGGCATCGTGGCCTACTACGGTGTTGTGATTGCCTGGTGCGGAAACTATCTGGTCTACTCAGTCACGCAACCATGGGGAGACATCAACGGCGTCAATCAATTCTTTGACGAACAGTTTCTGGGGGCATTTGTTAATGGTAAACCATTCGCTTTTTTTGATGACAGCGCCGGAATTTACGCAGGTCTGCAATTGGGTCGGATTCAATGGCACGTGATCGTCTCGCTAGCTCTGGTTTGGCTGGTGAATTGGGTAATCACCAGACGTCATCTTCAGCAAGGCGTGGAGCTGGCCAATAAGATCTTTATTCCGGCATTGATCGGTTTGACGATCATCCTTGTTGTCTGGTCGTGGAACTTCAGCGGTGCCGATGACGGTCGCTACATTTACCTGACGCCGGATTGGAATCAAGTCTACCAGCCGCAAACTTGGATCGACGCCTTCAGCCAGATCTTCTTCACGCTCTCGATCGGATTTGGAATCATGGTGGCTTACGCAAGCTACTTGCCAGCCAAAACCGACATCCCAACCAGTGCGTTTTTGGCTGCCATGGGGAATTGTCTGTTCAGCATCGTTGCCGCGTTCGCCGTGTTTGCAGCGATCGGCATGTTGGCGGAAGATCGCAATCTAGATTTAAGGAGCATGTTGGCCGTTGAAAAGCAAATCAAGGACCTGGAGTCACTGAAACAAAGCGACCCGCAGGGATTTGCCGCCCAGCAAGAGAACTACGATGCGCTGAGCGAGCAGCATCAGGCGAATCAGAAATTTCAGTCGCAGATGAGCACTTTTGGTCTGATCTTTACAACGTACCCGGCGATCCTGACCAAAATGGGACCGCTGGCCGGCGGCATCTTTGGCGTGTTGTTCTTTCTGACGCTGTTGATTGCTGGCATCTTGTCTTCCATCTCGATCGTCGAAGCATTCATGGCAGCGCTGAACGATCAATTTGGCTGGAGCCGAAACCGCACGTCCGCCGTGCTGTGCTCGGTGGCATTCTTGCTGGGCACAGTATTTTGCACGCAAGCCGGGCTTTTTCTGCTGGACCTGGTCGATCATTTCATCACGACCTACGGATTGGTGTTGGTGGCGATCTGTGAAGCCCTGATCGTTGGCTGGGTCTTTCCGGCACAAAAACTTTGTTCGCATTTGGACGAACACCGAGACTTTCGCTTTGGCAAGACGTTTGCGTTTTTCTCGAGAATCTTGATCACAAGTATGTTGATGCTGACCTGGGCCGGTTTGGCGAGCATGGAGTCGGCGCCCATCTCGGCTGGACTGGCTCGGATCGCACTCTTGGCAAGTGTCGTGATCTTGTGGATCGACGAGCACTGGTTGGATTTTGATATTCGTTTGATCATCCCCATCCTGTTGCTGGTGCTGCTGGACCAGGCGTTGGTGAGCGAAATCACCGTCGGCTATGGAGAATACAGTAGCGGCGCGGTCATCAGCGTGGGACTGACCTGGCTAGCGGGCACGCTGTTGGTGGGGATTGTTTTTGACCTGCTGCCAGGAGATCGCAGCCGGCAGTCTTAGCCCGATTGGCGCTTCATCGAAAGTTAGCTTGACGACCGCGCACGAAAAAACCCCAACGGCGATTTGATAGGCCGTCGGGGTTGTTTTCTTGAAAGATCGAATCGGTTTCTGAAATTCAACTCATGGCCAAACTGATGCGATGAAGAGACGAAATTCGCTCACGGTCAGTTTGTTGATATATGCCCTTGCAGTTTGTGTTTCAAAAGTACTCAGATTCGATCTACGAAATTAACGATTGGCAGTCAGCAGCTCAGTTGCCGCATCCGCAGCTTGGCTCGCATCCGCAAGTCGGCTCAGCTGCACATCCGCCGCAAGCAGCAGCGACTTCGCAACCGCATGCCGGCTCGCAAGCAGCCGCACAACCGTTGTCGCAGCCACCCTTGTGCAGGTTGCCAAACAACTTCTTCAGCAATCCGCCTCTCTTGCGGCCGCCGCAACCGCTGTCGCAGCAGGGGTCAACAACTTCGCAGCCACAAGCTGGTTCGCAAGCCGGTGCACAAGCGGTTTCGCATCCGCAAGCCGGTTCGCAGGCAGCCGCACAACCGCTGTCGCAGCCATTGCGGTGCAATTTGCCAAACAGCTTCTTCAGCAATCCGGTCTTCTTGCCACCGCAACCGCTGTCGCAGCAGGGGTCGACAACTTCGCAGCCACAAGCTGGTTCGCAGGCAGGTGCACAAGCGGCTTCACAACCGCAAGCAGGTTCGCAAGCGGCTTCACAACCGCAAGCGGGTTCTGCAGCACAGCCAGTGTCACAGCCACCGCCACCACACAATTTGTCAAACAGGCCGAACGCGTTAGCGTTAGCCGAGCTGCCGGCGACCATAGCGATGGCCAACAGCGCAGGAACGATTACACGACGCATCGTGATTTCTCCATGGAAAGTATTCGGAAGGTTCTTGCCAGCGCTAAGTCCCGGCACATCCGAGCGGCATTGGTTCCTCTCGGAGCTTTGCCCCGATCAGGCCTTGAGATCCGGGTTAGCCGGGAGGGGCCGATCGGCGTGTCGTGACATAAGCACTACACCTAAGACAGGTGTTCACAGTTGGCTATCGACGGATGTTGCTTGCAATTCCTGAAAACATTCTTGAATTGCTTGTTCGGTATCGAAATGCCAGCCAGTCGCATCACCTTTAACGACTCGTCGGGCGGTGATGCCTGTGACGCTAGTTTCGACTGTAGGACGGAATCGCCTGATCCCGCCTGTTGTTCGCCCCCGAGAGGCAATCAGCGAGCGGGCGCAGACGATCGGATTCGCGGGCATGTCCGTGGCCATGGACCCGCTGCCAGTCAGAGAAAGGTCACACTGCGACGAGTCTTATTGTCGCCGTCCCCTGACAAACTTCTTCATCGTGCGCTGAGGCCGTGTGGCGTAGGTGACGCGTACGTTCGTCGTGCCTTCACTAAAGCTGTGCGTTGAAGTGACCACGCCCCAAGGGAAACGCCAGGTTGCCTGCTGTGCCAACGCCAAATGCTGACCGCTCAATTCATAAGCGCGAAACTGCTCGATATTATCGCTCATCTCGGGCGGACCCAAAATCTCTGCCAAGACCCGTTCGTGAAACTGTTTGGTTTCGACTTCGGTGTGAAAATCCTTATTCACCAGGTTCCATTCATCGGGCGGATACAGGTTGGCCCAAAGATCCAGATGCAACAACAACTGATTAAAGAAGGACAGACATGCCCGCCAACGCTTTCCTTTAAACTCCCCAGCCCCAAACTGATAGTCGGCAACTCCCTCATCCGCATGCGTGATGCGGGAGTTTTCGAATAGTTCCGATATGCGAAACTCGTCATGGCTCAGATCGGCACGAATGATTTCACCATTCGGTAACTCGACCATTCCATCGCGTTTGGCAATATCCAATTTCGACATGATTATCAGCCGGCATATATCTGGCACAAACGATTCGTTACTGGCCCATTGTCGTCAAACGATCCGCCATCAAATGATCCTTTTCGCAGCGCGCCACGCGGGACGCTGAGAAGCCCGATGCTCAGGCCGGACAAAGTACCAGGACTTAACGAATAAGGTATAGCGTTAGCAGCCCCTGTGTGGCGAGGGCTCGCCGACCGTTTCAAGAGAATCCACCCAGCGATGCAATTATGGCTACTTTCCCTCAAGCAAGTGCACCGGCAACCTGTCGTCGTCGCCGCAGCCCGGTGTGTTAGTTGAACTCTTCCTCAAATGCGGAAAAGTCGTCAACGACAGGTTCCATTGATTCCGGCAACTCCTCGGCTGCAAAATCTTGACCCTCTGCCAACGCATCGTCCTCGGCCAACGGCTCAATCTCGTCTTGCTCCTGATCATCACTCTGGGAGAAGTCTGAATCGTCGTATCTTTCCTTTGGGGCGCTCGTCTTCCGTTTATCCAGCATGGAGGCAACGGGCACAGCAATGATGCACAGAACCAGAAATACCGCCCAAGCGATGGAGTATCCCATTGAGAAATCTTTGCCAAAGGGTGGTGAAATAACACAGCTTTTCGGGCTCATCGCCCATTAGAGAAGATAGTCAAGGCTGGCAGCCGAATCAAATTCTCCGCGCCAGAGCAGTTTTCTCTGTAGCGGCCGGGATCTGGGGTGATGAAAATGCTTGCGATCGCGCCGACACTTCGGTGGAGAGGGGCCAAAACACCATGAAAGCCCTGGCCCACGAAGAAAGAGCCGGTCGTTCTGCGATGGCGGCCATTTTATGACCGCTGGCGAGCGCAATCCGCTCAGTTAACTGAATACGCGTCGAACCGTGTTAAGTATCATCCGGGCCATCATTTCCGCTGGCTAGTTGAAACTGCAGGCGATCCTGTTCAGGCACGACACGATTGAAAAATTCAATCGATTCCGGCTGCTTCGTTTTCAGTTCGGTGTAGCTTGCTTCCAGCGACCGTTTGGCAGCGGCAAGCGCGGCGCCGTCCTCAAGTTTCTCCAGCACGGCGCACTTTCGCGCCCAAACCACCGTGCGATACTTAAGTGCAATATTCGGATCAACACGATCGAGCGCTTGATACGCCTCTTGAAAAAGTCCTTGTTGCGAATACAGCCTGGCAAGTTGGAGGAGTGCCTTGGTGTGATAGACTTTGTTGGTTGGAGACTCAGAAGCCGGAAAGTACGAACCGACCGCTTCCCAACCAGCAACATCATCTCGCGTTACGGCGACTAAATACTGTTGCTCGATCGAATCGGCTTCGGCAACTTGCTCGGGTCGGAGCATGCGATTGACGCTTTGCTGCGGCAACTGGTTAGCAATCCAAACGCCGGCGGTAGCCGTGATCGCTAACACAATGACCGCGACAACGGAGCGAATCAGTATTCGCCGTTGCCGGTGCAGCACCGCATCGGCGACTCGTTGTAAGCGGATCGTAGCGGCTGCGGTCCCAATGGCTTGCTGCGAACTCAATTGGGCCGTGGCCGTCTCGCCACGCACGGCTTCCAACATTTCAGATGGTGTTTGGTAGCGATCCTCCGGCAGCTTGCACATTAAACGCGTAACGACCGCGATCAGCCATTCGGGCAAATCATCTTTTCCACGTGCCCGATCAAGCGGCGTTGGCGTTTCGTGCAAGTGCATCACAGCCAGTGCGATAGGATCGTCTGCCTCAAAAGGCGGACGTCCCGTCAGCAAGTGGTACATGGTGACGCCCAGCGAATACAAATCGCTGCGCGCATCAACGTTCTTCCCCTGCACCTGTTCGGGACTCATGTATCGTGGCGTCCCCAAGGTCAGGCCGGCTTGGGTCAAATTCGCGCGGGACGCATCCGAGTCATAGCCGACTCGCGCCAAGCCGAAATCGGCAACCTTGATTTTGCCGCGAGAAGACCGCATGATGTTTTCTGGCTTGATGTCGCGGTGAATGATCCCAACATCCGCGGCCGCTTCCAACGCTGACCCCACCGAAAGCAGGACGTCAATCGCCTGTTCGGACGTCAGCGACCCTCGCGAGGAAAGGTAGTCTCGCAGGTTATCGCCGTCGATCAATTCTTGGGCGATGAAATGATGTGAATCCGCATCGCCAACGTCATACACTTGGACGATATTGGGGTGATTCAGCTTTGCGGCCGCACGTGCTTCTCGCCTAAATCGCGAGATGTAGTCTTTGTCATGTGCAAGATCGCTACGAAGCACTTTGATGGCGACTTCACGGCCTAGCGCCAGATGACGAGCCGAGTAGACGTCGGCCATGCCGCCGCGGCCAAGCTTGCGCAACAGCTGATAGTCGCCTAACCGCAGCCCCACCAAACTGGCGGAAGAACTGGAGGCCGAATGATTGCTCCGCGCGTCGCCGTTTTCTTGACCAGCTTGATCGGCTTGCCGCTCGTTGTCGCTCGTTTCTTGTTGGTCACTCAATCTTCCGCTGCCTCAAATGAATTCCACCTTCAACGCTATAGCTTATCTGGAATCCAATCTCCTTGCAGCCGCATGTAGGAACGAATAAGTAAATGCTGGTGGTGCTGGAATTTGGCTGGCAAATCACCACTGTCCGCCACGTGTCTCGTGCCTTGCCATCTGCAGTCATGCCGCCTGATCGAATCGCCAACCTTAACGTCACGCAGTATCAAGATTAACTAACATCTGGTTCAGATTTCCCGAACGAAGTCCTTGTGGGTCAACCGTCACGCGTCGAAATCCAAACGCCTGGAGAACGTCGCTCAACTGCCCAAGGAGCGGGCCGCTC